>NZ_LJIB01000019.1:0-118252 GCF_001295785.1 Rhizobium sp. AAP116 | reverse complement strand
CGTCAAAAATCCCTTACCACCCAACCCTAAAGTCGGGCAACAAAACCAGCTTACAGCCAATTTCGAAGGATTTCTCTAGAGCGAAGGACTTCGTCGCTAGCAGCGCCGCCGCCCTCGTCAGTGAGCGGATGTATAGATTCGCTTCTCCGAGCAGTCAACAGCCTTCTTCGAGAAATTTCGAGAAAATACATAAGTAATTGAAATTAAAGCGAATTTTAGACGTCGAATGTTTGGCAACCTTTTGAGCCGCATATTTGACGTTGGTTTGCCCCCAAATCCCCGCCCCAGGCGGCTCTCCCGCCACGCCAAGTCCCCCGGGTATGGGTGCGCGCTTGCCCCGCGTGTGTGCGCGCTCGCATGTGCGCGTGCGCTTGCCGCGCAATTTCCATATTTGCCTGATCTGAAGGCGGTCGTCCGTCCGCGATTTGACGGGTCGGGCCAAAACATGAGACATGAAGACGTGATCCAGTCGATGAACCGGCCAGGGCCCTGCCCTTACGCCACAGACCAGAAGACGGCATGACGACAGACCGCGACCTGATGCGCTCGCTTGGTGGCGAGCCTCCGATCCTGGCCGACGGTCTTCGTGCGCCCGATCGCCGGGAGATCTCCCTGCGCTGGCTGTCGGGTACCTTCCTGACCGGCATCACCTCCTGCATTCTTATGGGTGTGGCCCTGTTTGCAGCCCTCGACGGCCGGCAGCAGCTCGCCATCCCGGCCGAGGCCTTTGCTGTCGTGCCGCCAGATCCGAATGAAGGTGCGGACGAGGAAACCATGCGCGGCGACAGGATCTTTGCGCCGAAAATCGCCGCCCGCCCCGTCGACAAGGCCATCCTCGACGTCCCCACAGTTTTCAAGGATGGCGAGCGCGAGGTTGTCCGCAAGCTGCCCTTCGCGCATGTGAAGATGGTGCTCGCCGCTGACTATGCCGTTCAGGAGCGCTATCCGCGCTTCGATCCGCTTGCGATCTTCGCCACCGATGACACAACCCCGCCTGTCGCCAATCGGGCAGGCTCGCTCTATGGCTCGGATGTCGAATCCGAGGTCATCCTGAAGTCGACCCCATTCCCGACCGTTCCGGATAAACCGCTGGCCGGCGAAATGACCTTCGACGAAGTCGAAGAAAATGTCCGCTCGAACGGCTCCGTTCTGACCGATGGCAACACCCAGGTCGCAGCGCTCTATTACATCGACCCGCGCCGCTTCGACGCGGAGGACACCGGGCTCGATCTCTCCGTCGGGGTGACCGCACGTATCGTCGAAGAGAATATGAGCGTCGCCGAACCGGAAATCATCACGCCGATGACGCCGGAATATGCCGACGACATCCTGCCGGTCCGACAGCCGCAATCCGTGGCGGCGCTGATGCAGGCCGCCGGCTATCCCGAAACAAAGGCCGAGGATGTCGGCAGGGCATTGGCGCCCTTCATGAAAGAGACCGAGCTCGTCGAGGGTGACGTGATCCGCGTCGGGCTCTTGCAGCGTGGCGATGAGGTACGCCTCGTGCGTTTTTCGCTCTACCACCGGGCCGATCATATCGTGACGATGGCCGTCAATGACGTCGGCCGTCTCGTCGAGGGTGCCGAACCGCCGGAACTCGACGCCGTGGCCGGTGCCTTCGAGACCTCCCAGCCAGCCCTGATGTCAGGCCGCGATCTGCCGCGCGTCTATGACGGCATCTACCGCGCCGCCTTGTCCTACGGAATGAACCAGGATCTGACCGCACAGGTCATCCGGCTTCTGGCCGCCAATGTCGATTTCCAGGCACAGTTGAAGCCGACCGACATGCTCGAAGCAGTCTTCTCCGTCACCGATGATGAAGGCCGAGCGACGGAGGATAGCGAGCTCCTCTATGTACGCGCCCGCTTCGGCGACTCGATCACCCAGTTCTACCGCTTCCAGGATCCCGAAGACGGCTCGCTCGATTATTTCGACGAAAACGGCAAATCGATCCGCCAGTTCCTGTTGAGAAATCCGGTGCCCAACGGCCGCTTCACCTCCGGCTTCGGCATGCGCCGACATCCGATCCTCGGGTATTCGCGCATGCATACCGGCGTCGACTGGGCAGCCCCGCGCGGCACACCGATCATTTCCGCCGGCAATGGCGTCGTCGAGAAAGCCGGCTGGGCCTCCGGCTACGGCAATCAGACGCTGATCCGCCATGCCAATGGTTATGTCACCTCCTACAATCACCAGAGCGGCATCGCCAAGGGCATCGTGCCCGGCGCCAAGGTCAATCAGGGCCAGGTGATCGGCTTCGTCGGCTCGACCGGCGCATCGACCGGCTCCCACCTGCATTACGAACTGATCGTCAACGGCACGAAGGTCGACGCGATGAAGGTCCGTCTGCCGGGTGGCAAGGCGCTCGAGGGTCCGGCACTTGCCGCCTTCCAGCAGGAGCGTCAGCGTATCGACACCCTGCTGCAAACAGGTGGGCGCCCTGCCCAGGTCGCAAGCCGGTGAATTGAACCGTCAGCGCGTCAGACAAACGGAAAACGGCGGCCCGCAAGGACCGCCGTTTTGGTTTTGTGCAGACGAAGCGATTTGGCTTAAGCCGCAGCGCTCACCGAAGCCTTTGGCGAGATCAACAGCCGATCGCTGCCCGCCTCGATCGTGACATCGGATCCGTCCAGCACCTGACCGGACAGGATCTGCTCGGCGAGCGGGTCCTGCAGGTATTTCTGGATCACCCGCTTCAGCGGACGGGCGCCATAGACCGGGTCGTAACCCTTGTCGGCCAGCCAGGCGCGCGCGTCCGGGGCGAGATCGATGCGGATCTTGCGTTCCGAAAGCAGCGAGAGCAGCCGCTTCATCTGGATGTCGACGATCGCGCCCATCTCCGTCCGGCGCAGCCGGTGGAAGAGGATGATCTCGTCGACACGGTTGAGGAATTCCGGTCGGAACGAGGCCTTGACCACATCCATCACCTGATCGCGCACCTGGTCGACATCCTGGTCCTCGCCGAGGCTCGTCAGATAGTCGGCCCCGAGGTTCGAGGTCATGATGATGATCGTGTTCTTGAAATCAACAGTGCGACCCTGGCCGTCCGTCAGGCGCCCGTCGTCAAGCACCTGCAGGAGAACGTTGAAGACGTCGGGATGCGCCTTCTCGATCTCGTCGAACAGCACGACCTGATAGGGCTTGCGGCGGATCGCTTCGGTGAGCGCGCCACCTTCCTCATAGCCGACATAGCCGGGAGGCGCCCCGATCAGCCGGGCGACCGAGTGCTTCTCCATGTATTCCGACATGTCGAGCCGGACCATGGCGGTCTCGTCATCGAACAGGAAGCGGGCGAGCGACTTGGTGAGCTCGGTCTTGCCGACGCCGGTGGGGCCGAGGAAGATGAACGAGCCGATCGGCCGGTTCGGATCCTGCAGGCCGGCACGCGCACGGCGAACCGCCCGCGACACGGCTTGCACCGCATCCCCCTGGCCGACGACCGATTTCGCCAGATCGTCCTCCATTCTGAGCAGCTTGTCGCGCTCGCCTTCCAGCATCTTGTCGACGGGGATACCGGTCCAGCGGGATACGACATGGGCGATGCCGTCGGGGTTGACCACCTCCTGCACCATATTGCCGGCGGTCGAACCATCCTGCGCCTCCGCATCCACCAGCTCTTTTTCGAGCTTCGGGATCACGCCATAGGCGAGTTCGCCGGCGCGCTGGAATTCACCCTGGCGCTGAGCAATCGCAAGCTCGTTGCGGGTTTCGTCCAACTGCCGCTTGAGATCGGCGGCGAGGCCCAGCTTCTGCTTTTCCGCCTGCCAGCGGGCCGTCAGCGCATCCGCCTCTTCCTCGAGCGAAGTGAGCTCGGTTTCAAGACGCGCGAGCCGGTCGGCGGACGCCGCATCGGTTTCCTTCTTCAGCGCTTCGCGCTCGATCTTCAGCTGAATGATGCGACGATCGAGTTCGTCGAGCTCTTCGGGCTTGGAATCCACCTGCATCCGGAGCCGCGAGGCGGCTTCGTCCATCAGGTCGATCGCCTTGTCGGGCAGGAAGCGGTCGGTGATATAGCGGTTCGACAGCGTCGCGGCAGCAACCAGAGCGGAATCGGAGATCCGCACCTTGTGGTGCTGCTCGTACTTCTCCTTGAGGCCGCGCAGGATCGAGATCGTATCCTCGACCGTCGGCTCCTCGACCATAACAGGCTGGAAGCGCCGGGCGAGCGCCGGATCCTTTTCGACATGCTTGCGGTATTCGTCGAGCGTGGTCGCGCCGACGCAGTGGAGTTCACCGCGCGCAAGCGCCGGCTTCAACAGGTTCGAGGCATCCATGGCGCCGTCGGCCTTGCCGGCACCAACGAGCGTATGCATCTCGTCGATGAACAGGATGATCTCGCCGTTCTCGGCCTGCACCTCATTGAGCACCGCCTTGAGACGTTCCTCGAATTCGCCGCGATACTTGGCGCCGGCAATCAAGGCACCCATGTCGAGCGCCATGAGCTTCTTGTCCTTCAGGCTCTCCGGCACATCGCCATTGATGATACGCAGCGCCAGACCCTCGGCAATCGCCGTCTTGCCGACGCCGGGTTCACCGATCAGAACGGGATTGTTCTTCGTGCGACGCGACAGAACCTGGATCGTGCGGCGGATCTCGTCATCGCGACCGATGACCGGATCGAGCCTGCCTTCGCGCGCTTCAGCCGTGAGATCCCGCGCATATTTCTTCAAGGCGTCGAAGCCGGCCTCGGCATTCGCACCATCGGCCGTGCGGCCCTTGCGGACCTCGTTGATCACCTGGTTCAGCGCATTGGCGGTCACGCCGCCCTTCTTCAGCGAAGCCGAAGTCGAAGCGGAAGACTCGATCGCAAGCGCCAGCAGAAGACGCTCGACGGTGACGAAGCTGTCGCCAGCTTTCTTGGCCGCGTCTTCGGCGGTCGAAAACACCTTGGCAAGCGGCTGCGCCAGATAGACCTGGCCATTGCCCCCGGACACTTTGGGCAGCTTGGCAAGGGCTGCATCATTGCCGATCCGCACGGCCTTGGCATCACCGCCCGCACGGCTGATCAGCGAGGAGGCCATGCCCTGCTCATCATCGAGCAGAACCTTCAACACGTGTTCGGGTGTGAACTGCTGGTGCCCTTCCGACAGGGCATAGGTCTGCGCCGATTGCAGAAATCCGCGCACGCGTTCGGAATATTTCTCGATATTCATAGTCACTCTCCGTTTCCCCGCCCTGCCCGCAATCGGCACAGGTCGGTTGGTGTGGATGAGGTCCCCGGAAGCGGCGGACCCCGGAGCGAAAACCGCTCCCCTGACCGAGATATGGGAGCGGGATTTTGCCCTTTAAAGAGGCAGATAAACGAAAAACTCCGGGCCTGAGCCCGGAGTTTTGCAATCGTCAAATCGAGCTCGAAAAGCTCATTCCGAAGCGGCTTCGGCAAGAGCGGGTGCTTCGCCGCCTTCGCCGTTTCCACCTTCGCCACCTTCGCCACCTTCACCACCTTCGCCGCCTTCATCACCGACAGCGCTGCGGCGCGGCTGGCGACGCGGACGGTTGCCGGCATTGCGGCGGCGCGGCTGGCGCTCGGCCCCGGCTTCCGCCTGGCTTTCGGCAGCAGCGGCTGCGGCTTCCGCCGGCATATCTTCGATAACCGGCTGCGGACCCGTACCGGCGATCTCCGCCTGCGGCTGCGGCTGGGCCTGCGGCTCGCGCGGCTCCCGCTGGCGGCGCTCGTGCTGCTGACGGTTCTGTTGCTGCGGCTGCGGTGCCTGCTGCTGCGGACGCTCGCTAGCCTGGGCGGCATTGTCTTCCGAGCCGTCGAAATCCTCGCCGTCCCGTTCGTTGTAATCCTGACGGTCGTCGCCGCCATCGCGGTCGTCACGCTGGAAGCGTTCCTGCATCTGCGACTGAGCGGCCGCAATGATGCGGTTATAGTGCTCGGCGTGCTGCAGGTAGTTTTCCGCCATGACGCGGTCGCCGGCGCTTTGGGCGTCGCGAGCGAGCGTGGAATATTTTTCGGCGATGTGCTGGGCGGTGCCGCGGATCTTCACATCGGGGCCGGAGCTGTCATAGGTCCGGGTGAGCGGGTTCTGGCCCTTGCGGTTGAAATTGTTGTTTCCACCGCCGCCGCCACCGCCGCCGCCATTGTTGTTACGCCCCCGACCACGCTTGTTTTGCTGTCCTGGCCTCATAGATGCTTCACCTGAATGTCTTTGTTGTGCTGATAAAGGGCAACGCCATGGGCTCTTATTGAACCGGACCAAGTCTCCACGCGCCGCCGACAGACCGCGCTCTCGCCTTGCTCGCCGCTGGTGAAAGTCGAGTTTACTGAGTACGCATCGGTCCAGTCGTGCTTCGCGGAGTTCGACAGCGAACTTTTTCGAAGCCGGCCCAGTCGCGAACGAATCTTCGTTCTTTCCCCGCCGCCCGTTGCGTGCCCGCAAGCTATTACGCTTCATTCGGAAAACCAAGCCTTTTTCTATGTTTCCCGAAATTATCCTTAGCAGCCGCAGCAAATGCGCTAATCAAGCCTTTTCGCAAACACCAGGACACGGTCATTGTGGCCGTAGTCGCGGTGCTCTTCGACAAGCAAAAAACCCGCCAATTCAAATATTTGCGTAACGTCTCGACGCTGGTCGAAACCGATCTCCAGGCCGATGAGCCCCTGGTCTTCGAGGTGGCTCGCAGCACACTGGGCAATCGCCCGATAGGCGTCGAGCCCGTCCGGACCACCATCCAGCGCTACCATCGGATCGAACTTGGTCACTTCCGGTTCCAGTCCCTTGACCACATCGCTGCGGATATAGGGTGGATTGGAAACGATGATGTCGAACCGTTCGGCCGTCTTGTCGAACCACGGTCCTGACCGCGTGACAAAACGCGACCCCAGCCCGTTGCGCTCGGCATTGTCAGCAGCTGTCTTCAAGGCGTCTTCGGAGATATCGATCCCCATGGCCTCGGCCTCGGGGCATTCGTGAAGCAACGCAAGCGCGATCGCTCCGGTTCCCGTTCCAAGATCGACAAGTTTCGGCTTGCGACCTTGCATGACCATGGACTTGAGATGTGGCAGGATCACGTCAACCAGGATTTCCGTATCCGGTCGAGGTTCGAGCGTCCCGGATGAAAGCGCGAGATCGAGCCCGTAAAAGTCACGCCGACCAAGGATGCGGTGGACCGGCTCGCGGGCCAGACGCCGAAGCACGGCCGCCTCCACCTGTGCCACGCCTTCCGGCGAAACCGGCTTCTCACCCTCGAGCAACAGGGCCGTCGGGCTCAGCTTGAGAAGGCCGCAGACGAGCACACGCGCATCGGTCGCAGCATCGTCCAATCCGATCGCCTCTAAACGACGCCGGGCGTCCGCCATCAGCAACCGTGCTGTTGGCGCGGCCCCCGTCACTGGTTTTCGCCCAGCTGCGCAAGCTGCCCGGCCTGATAATCGGAGATCAATGCGTCCAGCATTTCGTCCAGATCACCTTCGATCATCCGGTCGAGCTTGTAGAGCGTCAGATTGATCCGGTGGTCGGTGACGCGCCCCTGTGGGAAGTTATAGGTCCGGATACGCTCCGAACGGTCGCCCGAACCGACCTGGCTCTTGCGGTTTGCCGATCGCTCGCTGTCGAGTTTCTGTCGCTCGATATCGTAAAGCCGGGAACGCAGCACCTGCATGGCCTTGGCGCGGTTCTGGTGCTGCGATTTCTCTGACGACGTCACGATCAGTCCGGTCGGCAAATGGGTGATACGCACGGCCGAGTCTGTCGTGTTGACATGCTGGCCGCCGGCCCCCGAAGCGCGCATCGTATCGATGCGGATGTCTTCCGGCCGGATCTCGATGTCGATATCTTCCGCTTCCGGCAGAACGGCAACGGTTGCCGCAGACGTATGAATGCGCCCGCTCGCTTCTGTTTCCGGCACGCGCTGCACGCGGTGAACGCCGGATTCGAACTTCAGTTTGGAGAACACGCCCCGACCGCTGATCGTTGCGATGATTTCCTTGTAGCCGCCAGCTTCCCCTTCGCTGGCGGAAAGCACTTCGACTTTCCAGCCTTTCGTCGAGGCAAAGCGCTCGTACATCCGGAACAGGTCACCGGCAAAGAGTGCTGCCTCGGACCCGCCGGTTCCGGCACGGATTTCCAGGATCGCGCTCTTCTCGTCGGCGGCATCCTTCGGCAGAAGCAGGATCTGCATCTCGCCCTCAAGCGCCTCGATCCGGCTTTCGACCTCGGGCAATTCCATCTCGGCAAGATCGCGCATCTCCCGGTCCGTCGCCTTGTCGGACAGCATGGCGCGCAAGCCGTCGGCCTCGTCGATCGCAGACTGGTATTCGCGGATCTTCTTCACGACCGGCTCGAGTTCGGAATACTCCGATGCGAGCTTCACATAGACATCAGCTGCCGGTCCCGCCGACATTCGCGCCTCGATCTCGCCGAACCGGCGTTCGAGCTCGCGCATTTTCTCGACAGGAAGCTTCGCCACCCTTTACTCCAGGTCAGTCGCCAAAGTCAGTCTTCAAAGTCAGACGGGGATGTTGTGCTCTTCCGCATGGCGGAGGAGCAGGTCGCGCACTGACACGCCCGGGGTGTCGTCGTCAAGCGCAGCCATCAAAACCTCCGAGAGCAGACCGACGTCGAGACCGAGCAACATGGCCTTGACCGGACCGATCGCGGTCGGCGACATCGAGATGGAGCGGAAGCCGATGCCGAGCAGGGCCATCGCCGGGAGCGGCTTCGATGCCATCTCGCCGCAAAGGGTCACCGGCGTCTTGTTGCGCTCGCCGGCGCGAACAATATCCCTCAGAATTCTGAGGAAAGGTCGCCCCAGAACGTCGAAACGATCAGACACCCGGGCATTGCCACGATCAACGGCCATGGCAAACTGGAAGAGGTCGTTCGATCCGACCGAGACGAAATCCACTTCGTCCATAAGCTCGTCGAGCTGCCAGAGCAGCGCCGGCACTTCGAGCATGGCGCCGAACTGCAGCTTCTTCGGCAACTGATGGCCGAACTTGGAGATGTGCTGGATCTCCTTCTGCATCAGTTCGCGCACGGCCCGGATCTCCGAGACCTCGGTCACCATCGGCAGCATCATCTTGAGCTCGGCGCCGGAGGCAGCCTTCAGCAGCGCCCTCAACTGGGTGCGCAGCAATCCCGGCCGATCAAGCGACAGGCGGATCGCCCGCCAGCCAAGCGCCGGATTCTCTTCTTCCTGGGAGCGGAAATAGGGAACGACCTTGTCACCGCCGATATCGAGCGTGCGGAAGGTGACCGGACGGCCAGCCGCCTGTTTCAGCACATTGCGGTAAAAGCTCTCCTGTTCCTCGCCCTTCGGCATGGTCGAGGAAATCATGAACTGCAATTCGGTGCGGAACAGCCCGATGCCATCGGCACCGGAATCGGCCAGTTGCGGCAGATCGACCAGAAGGCCCGCATTCATCTGCAGCTTGATCCGGTGACCGTCCTTGGTGACAGGCTCGACATCGCGCAGCGCGCGGAACTGTTCCTGCCGCTTGGCCCGGAGCTTGACCTTTTCCTCATAAGCCTTCTGCAAATCGGCAACCGGGCGCACATGCACCTTGCCGTCGTCACCGTCGATGATGACGGGATCACCGTTTTCAGCAAGCGCCACGGCACCCGCCGCCTGGCCGACGACCGCAATGCCCATGGCACGCGCAACAATCACGACGTGGCTGGTGACGGCTCCTTCTTCGAGCACGAGGCCGCGCAGGTTGGCACGCGGATAATCGAGCAGCTCGGCCGCCCCCATGGCGCGCGCAAAGACGATCGCATCGTTCGGGAAGCCTTCGGCAGCACTGTGCGGCGAAAAGCCGGTGAGCTGGCGCAGCAAGCGGTTCGCCAGGTCGTCGAAGTCGTGCATGCGCTCGCGCAGATAGGGATCGGTCAGGCGCATCATGCGCGCCTTGGTGTCGCTCTGCACCTTCTCGACCGCGGCTTCCGCCGTCAGACCGTTATGGATCGCCTCTTCCATGCGCCGCACCCAGCCCTGGTCATGGGCAAACATGCGGTAGGTTTCGAGCACGTCGCGATGCTCGCCTTCCATGGAGATTTCGCGCCGCGACAGCATGTCGTCGATCGAAATGCGCAGCGATCCGAGGGCCGTTGCCAGCCGGCGGATTTCCGTCTCGCTGTCTTCGTTCAACAGATTGGTGACGACGATTCGCGGCTCGTGCAGCACGACATAGCCGAGGCCTATGCCTTCGGAGTAGCTGTCGCCGTCGATCGAGACGGGTCGCGTCAGATCAAGTTCGAGGCCGGGCCGGGTAATCTTCTTGAGCTCGCCGGTGGCGATCATCTCGGCAATCACCATCGCGGTCGTCTCGAGCGCTTCGAGCTCGTCCTCGCGATAGTTCCGCTGCGCCTTGTTCTGTACGACGAGAACGCCCAGGCTTCGCCCGGCGCGCAGGATCGGCACGCCGAGGAAGGAGTGATAGATCTCTTCGCCGGTTTCCGGCAGGTAGCGGAAGGCCGGATGCGCCTGGGCATCCGAAAGATTGAGCGATTGCGCGGATGCGGCGATCGTACCGACGAGACCCTGACCCATCTTCAACTGGGCCAGGTGAACCGCGTCCTTGTTCAGACCTTCGGTCGCATAAAGCTCGAGAACGCCGTCGGAGCGCAGCACATAGACGGAGCACACCTCTGCGACCATGTTGTTCGCGATCTGGCGAACGATCCGATCCAGTCGCTCCTGCGGCTCGAGCGGCTCCGCCATCAATTCGCGCAGCCGCTTGAGGAGGACGCGGGGACCCGCAGAAAGGTCTCTCATCCCGATTTTGCTCCACTTCCCATTGGTCAGCGGATTGTTACCCTTACCTTTTCAGGGGTCGGGTCACGGATGTCCGCTCTCAGGAATCAATTCTTATCCAGACCGTAGCAGGAATGCAAAGTCCGAACCGCAAGCTCGGCATAGGGGCCGTCGATCAGGATCGAGATCTTGATCTCGGACGTCGTGATCGCCTTGATGTTGATGCCCTTCTCGGCCAGCGCACGGAAGGCGGTCGCGGCAACGCCTGCATGGCTGCGCATGCCGATACCGATGACGGAAACCTTCACGAGACCCTTCTCGCTCTGGACGACGTCGAAACCGATCTTCTCCTTGTTGGAGCCGAGAACGGCGAGCGCCTTGTCCACGTCGCCTGAGGGCACCGTAAAGGTCATGTCAGTCTTCGAACCATCTTCAGAGATGTTCTGAACGATCATGTCGACATTGATGTGGGATTCGGCGAGCGGTCCGAAGATCGCAGCCGAGACACCCGGCCGGTCGGCCAGACGGCGCAGCGAAATCTGGGCTTCATCCTTGGCATAGGCAATACCGGTGACGACTTCCTGTTCCACGATCTCTTCCTCATCGCAAATCAATGTACCGGGCGGGTTCAGGAGATCACCCATGCCCGGTGCATCGGGATCTTCAAAGCTGGAGCGCACGAAGGTGCGGACCTTGTGCACCATGGCGAGTTCGACGGAGCGGACCTGCAGCACCTTGGCGCCGAGCGAGGCCATCTCAAGCATTTCCTCGAACGCGATCTTCTTCAGGCGACGCGCCTTGGGCTCGATGCGCGGGTCGGTCGTATAGACGCCGTCAACGTCGGTGTAGATGTCGCAACGGTCGGCCTTGACGCCGGCGGCAATCGCAACGGCAGACGTATCAGAGCCACCACGGCCGAGCGTCGCGATGCGGTTGTCAGGGCCGATACCCTGGAAACCGGCAACGACAGCCACCTGGCCTTCGGCCATACGGCGAATGATCTCGGTGCCGTCGATCTCCTGGATGCGGGCAGCACCATGGGCGTTGTCGGTCTTGATCGGGATCTGCCAGCCCTGCCAGGAGCGGGCATTGATATCCATCGACTGGAGCGCAATCGCCAGCAGGCCGGCAGTGACCTGTTCGCCCGAAGCGACGACGGCATCATATTCACGCGCGTCGTAAAAGGGCGAAGCGGCACCGGCGACTTTGGGCATGTTTTGCACCCAGTCGACCAGCTCGTTGGTCTTGCCCGACATGGCCGAGACAACCACGGCCACTTCGTGACCCGCATCCACTTCGCGTTTCACATGGCGCGCGACATTATAGATGCGATCCAGATTGGCGACGGATGTCCCGCCGAATTTCATAACGATGCGAGCCATAGACTTGAACCATATGCCCTTGAAAGACGCCGGAACCCCGGCACAAAAACACCGACCTGGGCGGATAGGCCTCAGGTTGCGGGGCTTTTAGTCTATATGTTCCCGGGGCGCAACGGCCACTTGCCCCCCAAACGGTACGGTAAAGCGCGGATTTTCGGTCGCAGCAGGCGTGCGGGAACCCTGCCTTAATTTGGATCGAATTCGGGCGCCAACCATGAGGCGACGCCCGGGCTGGGAGGCTGGATCGTCACATGTTGGTCGATCGATACCGGATAGGGTGTCATGAAAGCATTAGACGCGTTTCCCGAGCCTGCCCTCAGCGACAACCTCCCGCCGCCCTCCTTCTTTAACAGACATGTGAAGTCGATCGCCGCAGTCGCGGCACTCCTCGTCTTTGCCGCCGTCGGTTATGCCGTCTACCGGCTGACAGAGGAGGTCACCTATGCCGACGTGATCCATTCCCTGGAGACGACAAGTGCCTCCTCGATCGCGCTCGCCGTGCTTTTCACGGCACTGAGCTTCGTCACCCTATGCTTCTATGATCTGAACGCGCTGTCCCATATCGGCCGCAAGCGCCCCTGGCCGGAGGTCGCGCTCACCGCCTTCAGCGCCTATGCCGTGGGCAATGTCGCAGGCTTCGGCGCATTGTCGGGAGGTGCCATCCGCTACCGCGCCTATTCCCGCGCCGGTCTCTCGCCGGACGAAATCGGCCGCATCATCGCCTTCGTCACTGTGTCCTTCTCGCTCGGCCTTGCGCTGCTGACCACAGGCAGCATGGTGCCGATGGCCGGCGAAATCGCACCGCTGCTGGGAATTTCCTCCACAACACTTGCGACGGTCAGCACCATCATCCTCATAGCGATCCTGCTGCTTCTTGGCATCGCCCGCAGTGGCGGACTGAAGTTTGCCGGCCGCACGCTGCGCCTCCCCGATACAGGCATGCTCTCGCGGCAATTCCTGGTGACCGTGCTTGATGTCGCCTTTGCAGCGTCGGTGCTCTATGCCCTTCTGCCAGCAGAAGCGCAGATTTCCTGGCCTGCTTTCTTCGCCGTCTATGCCGTCGCCATCGGCATCGGTGTCGTCAGCCACGTGCCCGCCGGCCTTGGCGTCTTCGAGGCCGTGATCCTGGCCGCCCTCGGCTCAGAGGTTCCGGGCGACGCGCTGCTTGCCTCACTCGTCGCCTACCGCGCCATCTATTATGTTCTGCCGCTGGTCATCGCCATCTTCGTGGTCACGGCAACCGAACTGCGCCAGTTGTCGGCGAGCCCGCTCGCAACAGGTGTCGCCAGGACCGCCGGACGCCTTGCCCCGACGCTTCTCGCAGCACTTGCTCTGGTCCTCGGCGCCATGCTGGTGCTGTCGAGCGTGACGCCCACACCGGGCGACAATCTCGACCTGCTGGCGGGGTTCCTGCCGCTCCCCGTGGTCGAAGGCGCCCATTTCCTCGCCAGCATCCTCGGCCTGATGCTCGTCGTCGTCGCCCGCGGCCTGGCCCAGCGCCTCGACGGCGCCTGGTGGGGCACGCTGCTTGTCGCCCTGCTCGCCCTCGTCCTGTCGCTCGCCAAGGCCGTCGCCGTCTACGAAGCGGCCCTGCT
Source organism: Rhizobium sp. AAP116 (assembly GCF_001295785.1). NCBI lineage: Bacteria > Pseudomonadati > Pseudomonadota > Alphaproteobacteria > Hyphomicrobiales > Rhizobiaceae > Rhizobium > Rhizobium sp. AAP116. The sequence goes on along the minus strand of NZ_LJIB01000019.1, from coordinate 104,574 downwards.
CGCCATTCTCGTCATCGGCCTCCTCCCGAGCCGCCGCCTTTTTCATCGCAGGGCATCCCTCGGCCAGGCGCTCACCTCCTCCTGGCTGCTCGCTGTTGCAGTCCTGATCGGCGGCGCGGTCATCGTCCTCCTCTTCGTCTATCGTGACGTCGAATACAGCCATGCGCTCTGGTGGCAGTTCGCCTTCGATGCCGAGGCGCCGCGCTCGCTTCGCGCCATGCTCGGTCTCACCGTAGTCGCCATGGGTGTCTGCCTCTTCAGCCTCATGCGCCCGGCAGCCCCGGCGATCCACCCGGCAGGCGAGGAGGAACTGGCGAAAGCCGTCGCCATTCTCGACCGCCACGATGTGGCCGACGCCAATCTCGTGCGCACCGGCGACAAGTCCGTGATGGTCTCACCCGATGGCGAGGCATTCCTGATGTATGGCCGCCAGGGCCGGTCCCTGATTGCCTTCCTCGATCCCGTCGGGCCGAAAGCCTCGCGTGACGAGCTCATCTGGCAATTCGTCGAAACGGCACGTGCGAGCGGATGCCGTGCCGTCTTCTACCAGGCCTCCCCCGCCATCCTGCCTGTCATCGCCGATGCCGGCATGAAGGCCTTCAAGCTCGGCGAGATGGCGGTGGTCGATCTCGAACGCTTCGACCTGAAGGGCGGCACATGGGCGGGCCTGCGCCAGGCCGCCGCCAAGGGCGAGCGCGACGGCCTGACCTTCGAGATCATACCGACGGAAAACGTCGCTGCCATCCTCGACGACCTGCGCCGCATCTCCGATGCCTGGCTCGACCACCACAGGGCGAAGGAAAAGGGCTTCTCGCTGGGCGCCTTTACCGAGACCTATATGACAGCCCAACCGGTCGCCATCCTGCGCCACGGGGGCCGGATCGTCGCCTTCGCCGACATTCTGCTGACGGACACCCGCGAGGAGGCATCGATCGACCTCATGCGCTTCGCCCCCGATGCCCCGAAAGGCGCGATGGATTTCTTGTTCGTGCGCCTGATGACGACACTCCGCGACCAGGGCTATCGCCACTTCAACCTCGGCATGGCGCCACTGTCGGGCCTGTCACGCCGCGAGGTGGCTCCCGTCTGGGATCGCGTCGCCAACACTTTCTATGAGCACGGCGAACGCTATTACAATTTCAAGGGCCTGCGCGCCTTCAAGTCCAAGTTCCACCCCGACTGGCAGCCGCGTTATCTCGCGGTCGCCGGCGGTCTCAATCCCGTATTGGCCCTGCTCGATGCAACCCTTCTGATCGGCGGCGGCCTGAAAGGCGTGGTGAAAAAATGAAGACCTCCCTCCGCGCGAAGCTGCTGACACTTCCCCTCCTCGCCTTGCTCTCGCCGATAATCGTGCCCGGCCTGGCGCATGCCGAAGACCCGCCGCTCGACACCGGCATGATCCCCTCGCCGGTCACATTGTTGCCCGACGGAGATCCGCAATCGCTCGTCGTGCTGCTGTCGGACGCGCCGGGTTGGCAGGATACCGACCAGAAGGAAGCCGAGCGCCTGCAGGCGAACGGCGCAATCGTCGTCGGCATCGACACACCGAAATACATTGCCTCGCTGTCTGCCGACAAAGGCGATTGCATCTACACCGTCTCCGACATCGAGGCGCTTGGACGCCAGTTGCAGCGCAAGGCAGGCAATGCGAACTTCCTGCCGCCTGTTGTCGCGGGCCGCGGCGAAGGCGGGGCACTGGCGCTCGCCATCCTCGCCCAGACGCCGAAAGCCACCATCGGCCAGACGCTGGCCCTCGACCCGGAAGCCGGCATCCCGCTCACCAAACAATTCTGCACGCCGGCCGAAAAGAAGGTCGTCGGTGACCGCATGATCTATGGCCTGACAGCGGGCGACCTGCCAGATCCCGCGACCGTGCTCTTCAGCCCCTCAGCCACGCCTGAGGCCCGCGCTCATGTGACCGATCTCGTCGCAAGCCATCCTGATATCGACCAGCGTGACATCGATGCGGATACGAGCAAGGCCTTTTCCGACACGATCGACGAACTGGTCGCGGCGACCAATGCTGCGGAAACCCCGCTCGGCCTGCCGCTGACCATTCTCGACGCGACGCCGTCCCGTGACACCATGGCGGTGATTTTTTCGGGCGATGGCGGCTGGCGCGACCTCGACAGCCAGGTCGGCACCAATTTGCAGGCCGCCGGCATTCCCGTCGTCGGCGTGGATTCGCTCCGTTACTTCTGGTCGAAGAAGACCCCGGAACAGACCAGCGGGGATCTCGCCACCATCATCCACACCTACGAGAAGCGCTGGAAGGTGAAGCACGTGATGCTGATCGGCTATTCCTTTGGCGCCGACATCCTGCCGGCCGCCTATAACGGGCTGCCCGACAAGCTGAAGTCACGGGTCTCCCTCGTGAGCCTGCTCGCGCTGTCCCACGAGGCCGATTACGAGGTGTCCGTCTCCGGCTGGCTGGGCAGTGGCGGAAGCGGCGGGGCAGATCCCCTGACGGAAGTCGCCAGGATCGACCCCGCCCTGGTTCAATGCATGTATGGAACGGACGAAGACGACGACGCCTGCAAGGATCTCGTCGGCGGCCCGATCGAGACGATCGGCATCAAGGGCGGTCACCACTTTGACGGCGACTATCCCGCCCTTGCCAAACGCATTCTCGACGGACTGGAGAAACGGACGTCCCGTTGATCGTCCGCAAGACAAGACAACACGACCTGGCGCGAACGACGGCAAGAACGCTTGAGGCCTGCCAATCCGTCGTCGCTCCGCCACCTGTGACGTCTCCACCCTTGACTTTAAAGGTCATCGAGACGACTTCATGACCAAACGCGCCAGGAGGTTCCGTCATGAGTGCAGAGGCCCGCACCACAATCGATCAGTCCGAAGTCGACCGCTTTTCCGCCATGGCGGCCGAGTGGTGGGATCCGACCGGCAAGTTCAAGCCGCTACACAAGATCAATCCGGTGCGCCTTGCCTATATCAGGGACAAGGTCATCGAGCATTACGGCCGCGACCCGAAGAGCGCCCGCCCATTGGAGGGCCTGCGCATCCTCGACATCGGATGCGGCGGCGGCCTTCTGTCGGAACCGGTCGCCCGCATGGGCGCAAGCGTTCTTGGTGCTGACGCTTCCGAGAAGAACATCAAGATCGCCATGACCCATTCCGCCCAGAGCGGCGTGGAAGTCGATTACCGCGCTGTGACCGCCGAAGAACTGGCCGCCCAGGGCGAGACCTTCGACATCGTGCTCAACATGGAAGTCGTCGAGCATGTCGCCGACGTCGATTTCTTCCTGTCGACCTGCGCCTCCATGGTCCGCCCCGGCGGCCTGATGCTCGTCTCCACCATCAATCGCACGCTGAAAGCCGCAGCGCTTGCCATCGTCGGCGCCGAATATGTCCTGCGCTGGCTGCCCCGCGGTACCCACCAGTATGAAAAGCTGGTCCGCCCCGAGGAAATCGAACGGCCGCTTTCTGCAAACGGCATGCAGATCCTCGAAACCAAAGGCGTCTTCTTCAATCCGCTGCAGAACCAGTGGAACCTCTCGGCAGACATCGATGTCAACTACATGATGCTGGCGAGCCGCCCGGGATCGGCGACATGACGACACCGCAGACGATCATCGACTTCTGGCTGCGCCACGGTCCGGAAGCCTGGTTTTCGCGCAATGAAGCGCTCGACGCTGAAATCGCAGCAGACTATGCCGAACTGCATTTCCAGGCTTCGCGCAACGAATTGTCGGATTGGCAGGAGACCCCTGAGGGCACCCTCGCTCTTCTCCTGCTGCTCGACCAGTTCCCGCGCAATCTCTTTCGCGGCAGCGCGCATTCCTATGCGACCGATCCGCTCGCCCGCACGATAGCCCACCACGCTCTGGCCAAGGGCTTCGACATCAAGGTCGAGCCGATCCTGCGTCCCTTTATCTACCTGCCCTTCGAACACTCGGAAGACATGGAAGATCAGCGCCACAGCGTCTCGCTTTTCGAGAAGCACCGCGACGAGACCGGTGATGCGGAAGCGCTGAAATGGGCCCTTCTGCATCTGGATCTGATCGAGCGCTTCGGTCGCTTTCCTCACCGCAATACCGCTCTCGGCCGCAAGACGACGCCCGAAGAGCAGGCCTATCTCGACCAAGACGGTTTCAAGGGCTGAGCCGTCGATCAGACGGGCAAGGCTTTGACGGCTGAAATCAGATCGGCGTGCGTCTCAAGATTGTCAGCAGCCAGTCGCTTGATGCGCGCTCGATTGATGAAATAGGCGCACCGTCGGCGGTAAAGGCGGTGGTCAATTCACGTCGTCAGGCAGGACCGGCAGCGGCGCGATCTCGATGCCTTCCTCGATCAGCGACTTGACCTCCACGGGTGACGCTTGGCCGATGATGCCGCGCGCCTCCGACTCGCCATAGTGGATCTTGCGGGCTTCCTCGGGAAACTTCTCCCCGACGTCCTCGCTGCTCGCACGGATCTCGCGGATCGCTTCCTTGAGCTTGACGAAGGCCTGCTTCTGCACCTCGGAGACGGCCAGCGCCTGGGTCTCCTCCTTCTGACGGGCGGTCGACACGGCCGGTGCCATCAGCACCTTGGCCACCTCGGCCGATCCGCAGACGGGACAGGTGAGGTAACCCGAAGCCTTCTGCCGGTCGAAATCGGCGCTCTCCGAAAACCACCCTTCGAATTCGTGGGCCTTCTCGCAGCACAGCGAATAGCGGATCAAACTGTGACGCCTCCCTTGGCAAGCACAGGCGCGATGTCGAGCGCAAAGTCGCGGCCATTCTTCAGGTTCGGGATCTTCGCCCGGCAGGCCTTCACTGCCTCGAGATCGATCTCGGCAACGACCACGTCCTCGCCGGTGCCGCCGGCAGACGCCAGCACCTTGCCCCAGGGGCCGACGATCATCGAATGACCGAAGGTCTCGCGCCCGTCTTCATGCACGCCCGCCTGGGCGGCCGAGATGACATAGGCGCCGTTCTCGATCGCGCGGGCTCGAAGCAGGATCTCCCAATGCGCCTCGCCGGTCTGCTTGGTAAAGGCGGCCGGCGTCGTCAGGATCTGCGCCCCCGCCATGGCTTCCGCCCGGAACAGATGCGGGAAGCGCACGTCGTAGCAAACGCCGAAGCCGAGCTTGGCGAAGGGCAGATCGGCAACGACCGCCCGCTCGCCCGGACGATAGACCGCGCTTTCGCGCCAGCTCTCGCCATTGTCGAGATCGACGTCGAACATGTGGATCTTGTCGTAGGACGTGATTTTCTTGCCGTCGGGGCCAAACAGGAAGGCGCGGTTGGCGATCTTGCCATCGGCAAGCTTGATGGCGGTGGAGCCGACATGCAGATGGATGACGAGCTCCTTGGCAAGCTCCGACGCCTTTTTGACAATGAGATCGGTTTCTTCGTCGCGCAGCACGGCGGCAAGACCGGCCCGATCCTTCTGCACCGCGCCCGTCATTTCCGGCGTCTGAACATAGATCGCCCCGCGCCGGGCGGCCTCGCGCACGAGCCGTGCCATGCTTTCGGCATTCTTTTCCGGATCGATCCCGGAGCACATCTGGACGGCGGCAGCCTTGAACACCATGACCAATCAGTCCTTACTTTGTGAGAAGCGGATCGAGCTTGCCGGCCCGATCGAGCGCATGCAGGTCGTCGCAGCCGCCGACATGCTGGCTACCGATGAAGATCTGCGGGAAAGTGTTGCGGCCGGACTTGGCGATCATTTCCTCACGCAGATCCGGCTTGCCTGTCGCGTCATGCTCGACATAGGCGACGCCCTTGCTGTCCAGTAGCGCCTTGGCGCTGGCGCAGTAGCCGCAGAATTGCCGTGTGTAGATCGTGACGTCAGCCATGAAGTTCTCCGCCGGAAAGCGTCGCATAGACAGGGAATTGGTCCCCTCATATAGGCCCGGCGAGTGCCCTTGCAAAGGTCAAAACAGTGACATCCTGAGCGCCTGCCTTTTTCAGGGCAGTTGTCGCCGCACTGACCGTCGCCCCCGTCGTGTAGACGTCGTCAACCAGCACCAAGCGCTTGCCGAAGACGAGATCCTCAAGGCCTGCCGGCACGCCGAAGGCGCCGCGTACGTTGAGCGAACGTTGGTTCGCCGTCAGGCCGACCTGTTGCTGCGTGCGCTTGCGCCGCAGCAGCACCTCCGCGAAAAACGGTTTGCCCGATTGCCGCGCCACATGCCGCGCCAGTTCCGCCGATTGGTTGAACATGCGCCGAAATATCCGCATCCGGTGCAGCGGCACGCAGACGATGGCATCGCAGGCGGCAATTTCCACCGAGGCCGCCCGCAGCATCCAGCCGGCCATCATCGGCGCCAGATCCACCCGGTCACGATACTTGAGATCATGTACCAGATGCCGCGCCACCCCCTCGTGGAGGGCAACCGAACGCAGGCGGTCGAAGACGGGCGGATGGGCGATCGCCTGCGGCGAAACCATCCCCTCGCCCGGATCATGAGCAAAGGGCAGGCCGAGAACCGGACAATAGGGCTTGTCGATCAGCCGCATGTCGCCCCAGCACTGCGCACAGAGTGCGTGATGGCTGGCGACACGGGCATGGCAATGGGCACAGGCCGGTGGATAGATGAGATGAAACAGCCCGCGCAGTGCCGATCCGGCATGATGCCGGCTGACGGATGCGCTTTTCTGCACTAAATGAGCCCACATGCATCGACTTTACGCCCGCTTGGGCGTTCGGCCAATGCCGGAACGAGGCCAATCCAGGATTCCCGCCATGAACGAGCTTTTCGACGAAGCCCTGATCGCCCGCAACCGTGCGCGTGCCCTGGCCCGCAACGCAGCCGGCAGCGATTTCCTGCTGGACCTGACCGCCCGCGAACTCGCCGACCGCCTGGCCATCGTCCAGCGCAGCTTCGACGATGCCGTGGAACTCTTCGGCGGAACCGGGCTCACCGCCAGGGCTGCGCTCGCGACCGGCAAGATCGGTACGCTGCGGCGGATCGAAACCGATGCGAATTTCGGTGAGGCCGAAAACCCGGTCGCCGTCTCCAGTTACGAAAGCGTGCCGCTCGACCCGCAATCGGTAAACCTCATCCTCTCGCCGCTGTCTCTGCATCTCACCAATGACACCCCCGGCATGCTGATCCAGATGCGCCGTGCGCTGAAACCCGACGGCCTGCTGCTCGCCGCCATCCCAGGTTCAGGAACGCTTTCCGAGTTGCGCGAGGTCCTCCTGGCGGCCGAAACGGAGATCTATGGCGGTGCAAGCCCCCGCGTCATCCCCTTCGCCGACATCAGGGACATCGGCTCGCTTCTGCAGCGCGCGGGTTTCGCACTTCCGGTCATCGATGAGGAAAGCTTCACCGTCCGCTACGATCACATCTTCGCGCTGATGCGAGACCTGAAGGCCATGGGCATGGCCAATCCGCTGCTGGGACGCAGCCGTCGCCCGGTCTCGCGCAAGTTCTTCCTTCGGGCAGCGGAACTCTATGCCGAACGGTTCTCCGATCCGGATGGCCGCATCCGCGCCACCTTCTCGATCGTCTTCGTTTCCGGCTGGGCCCCACACGAGAGCCAGCAGAAACCGCTCAAGCCCGGTTCTGCAAAGATGCGCCTCGCCGACGCGCTCGATCCAGCGCGGCGACCAGATGAACCCTGACGGCGATTGTTACTTCTTGGCTTCGGTGAATTGGGTTTCGACTGTATTGAAGGTACTGAGCAGCGAGCCCGTGAACGCGCTGTAGCCGGAAAGCAGCGCGACGCTGATAATCGCGGCGATCAGTCCGTATTCGACGGCGGTCGCGCCACGAAGGTCAGACATCAACTGGCGTAAAAGACGCATTCTCGCTCCTGACAGTCTGGATCCGAGATGGTTGCCCCGCCCCGGCCGATGGGAATTAGCAGGCCTGGCCGGAGCCGTAGCCGTCGATGATGCAGACGGAACCCGGCGTCTCCTGAAGCACGCTGCGGCGGATCGTATACCGTTTGCCGCTCTCGTCCTTGGGGATCGATCCGGTGGTAATCATGTCGAATTCGTCAGGCTGGAAAGCGAGCGTCTTGCGGTCGGTCTTGGAGGCGAGCATGGGCGTCAAGACAAGCGAAAGGGCGATCGCAGCCGTGCCGAAAAGCAACGCGATATTCAAGACCCCGGTCCTGCCCGTTTTGACCGAAGACCGCTCTCGGGACCGTGCGGCCTTCCAGAAATCCTCGTTTACCATATTACGCTCCACACACGTATCCGACGCATGAACAGAGTGTATATTGCGGTCAGGGTTATAAACTTTTGATTAACGACGCGGCTTGAATCAGGCTTTTCTCAGAGAAGGTCCTGGAGAACCGGAATGAGCGGCTCGTCCGCCGGCGGCATCGGATAGTCGCGCAGTGCCTTGGCCTTGACCCACTTGATTGCCTGCCCTTCCCGCCCCTGCGGAATGCCCTCGTAGCGACGGCAGATATAGAGCGGCATCAGCAGATGAAACGTCTCGTAGGTGTGGCTCGCAAAAGTCAGAGGCGCGAGGCAAGCTACCTTGGTCTTGATCCCGAGCTCCTCCTCGAGTTCGCGCACCAGGCTTTCCTCAGGCGTCTCGCCAGCCTCGACCTTGCCGCCGGGAAATTCCCAGAGACCGGCCAGCGACTTCCCCTCGGGGCGCTGTGCGAGCAGGATGCGGTTGTCGGTATCGACGAGTGCACAGGCCGCGACCAGCAGGATGGGTTTCTTCACATCGCTCATGCGGACGCTTTCCGCCAATAGGCATAGCGATAGGCTTCCTCGAAACCCATCTTCGTGTAGAGCGCCATCGCTTCCTTGTTGTCGGCAACCACCTGCAGCCAGGCGGTGCGCGCACCGCGCATGCGGGCCCAGCGCAGTGCAGAACTCAGGATCTCGATACCGAACCCCTGTCGACGGTGATCGGGACGGACAGCAAGCGACATGATGCCCGCGAGATCATTGTCCTGAACGCACAGAGCCGCCGCAAGCGGTCCCTTGACGGCATCCTCGATCACAAAGAGGCCGGATGCCGGCTTGATGTTTCCAAGGATCTCAGCGAGCGCTGCCTTCAAACCCGGATCGCTGCCATGCACCGCGATATCGGCATCGACATAACGCCCGACATCCTGGGTCGGCAGATGGTCGAGAGTATCCGGGAAGGTCATGCGCCCGAGATCGCCGGTCATTGTCACGACCTCCTCGAAGCATTCCCAGCCATCGGACGCCAGAAAGTCGATCAGCGGCTTCGGCGAAAGCGGCGTCTGCCGCACCAGAAGCGGTCGCCCATGCGCCTCGAAACGCTTGCCGGCCTTTTCGATGCGCAGCGCGATATCGCGGCTATCCGAGGGATCGAGCGGCACGACACAATTCAACCGCTTGCCGGGATGTCCCCCAGTCAGGCGCACCTGCCAGCTTCCATCATAGACGACGCTGCTTGCCGGCCAGGCCCGAAAACCCACCGCTTCGAGGCGCCGGACGAGCGGCAGGTTGGGATCACTTACCATTGCATGCATTCAGACGTCAGCTCCGATAGTCGCCATTGATGGCGACATATTCCTTTGTCAAATCGCAGGTCCAGACCGTGGCCGTGCCGGAACCAAGACCGATATCGACGGTAACCGGAATGTCTTCCCGTTCCATGACGGCCGTGGTCGCCTCTTCCGAATAGGCCGGATCACGCTCGCCATTGACCGCTACGCGCACATCGCCAAACCAGATCGCCAGCCGATCACGATCGGCCATTTCACCGGACTTGCCGACCGCCATCACGATACGACCCCAATTGGCATCTTCACCGGCCACCGCCGTCTTGACCAGCGGCGAATTGGCGATCGACATCGCGATCTTCTTGGCCGCAAGATCGTTTTCGGCCCCCTTGACGGTGATCTCCACCATCTTGCGGGCACCTTCACCGTCACGCACAACCTGCAGCGCCAGATCCTTGAGGAGATCGTTCAGCGCCGCCCGGAAATCGCCGAGACGGGCATCATCTGCCCCCTCGATCTTCGCCTGACCATCCGCCGATGCGGCACAGGTCGCAAACAGCATCAGCGTGTCCGAGGTCGATGTATCGCTGTCGACGGTGATGGAATTGAAGCTCGGCTCGACGCCTGCAGACAGGAGACCCTGAAGGGCCGCCGGCGCGATATCCGCATCCGTCACGACAAAGGAGAGCATCGTCGCCATGTCGGGCGCGATCATGCCGGCACCCTTGGCAATCCCGTTGATCGTAACAGTCACGCCATCGATCTTCGCACTGCGCGTTGCGACCTTCGGATAGGTATCCGTGGTCATGATCGCCTTGGCGGCCTCGAACCAGAAGTCACCGGCCGCATCTGTCGCCATCTGCTCGAGGACGCCGGAAAACTTCGTCGCGTCCAGCGGTTCGCCGATGACCCCCGTCGAGGCAAGATAGATCTCGCTCTCGCCGCAACCCAATGCTGCCGCTGCCGACTTCGCCGTCAGCTCCGTCGCAGCCTTGCCCTTCACCCCGGTGAAGGCATTGGCATTGCCGGAATTCACGACGACGCCGCGCGCCACGCCGTGCGAAAGGTTCTGCCGGCAGAAATCGACCGGAGCCGAAGGGCACTTGGACTTGGTGAAGACACCCGCAACTGAAGCCGGCTCGTCAAAGGCCATCAACAGCACATCGGTGCGGTTCTTGTACTTGATGCCCGCAGCCGCGGTCGCCATCCGCACACCGCGGATCTGAGGCATGTCGGCATAGGTTTTCGGAGCGAGAGGAGAAATGCTGGAAGACATGGCGCGGCCCGTAATGGAAGGCCCGCAAACTGCGGGCCTTGGAACAAACAACGATTGGGGAAGAGCTTACTGCTGCTCTGCCGTGTTGGCTTCTTCGTAGCCCTTGCGCAGGGCTTCGTCGACGATCTCGATCTTCTGCTCGGTCTTCGCCTTTTCGATCAGCTCGAGATACTTGTCGCGCATCACGAGCTGGCGAACCTGCTGCTCGACGGCTTCGAAGGCCGGCGGCGGAGCATCGCGCTTGTCTTCGAGAAGGATCACGTGAAAGCCGAACTGGGTCTGAACCGGGGTCTTCGTGTAAGTGCCCTTTTCGAGCGAGAACGCCACTTCTTCAAACTCGGGGACCATGCGGCCCTTGGAGAAGTAGCCGAGGTCGCCACCTTCCGTCTTGTTCGGGTCTGTCGACTTTTCCTTGGCGATTTCGATGAAGTCCTTGCCGGCATCGAGATCGGTAATGATCTGCTTGGCCTCTTCCTCGGTCTTCACCAGGATGTGGCGGGCGCGCACTTCTTCCTGCTTCGGAAGCGCTGCGATTTCCTTCTCGTAGCGCGCCTTCACTTCGTCTTCCGTGACAGCGTCGACAACATTCTTCTTGAAGAAGGCGTTATGCAGCTCGCGCTCGGCGATGAAGGCCATGCGGCGCTTGTATTCAGGATCGTCCTGCAGACCGGCGGCGGTCGCGTTTGCCGCAAGCAGCTTGACGTCGATTGCGCCGGAAAGGGCAGCGACCTTCTTCTGCTCATCGGGAAGCTGTGCGAGCTGCGGATCGAGGTTGGCGATCGCCAGATCGAGTTCGGACTGGGTGATCTCGAGATCACCGACCTTTGCAACGACAGTGGCGTCCTGGGCGAAAGCCGCACCGGTGAGGGCCGAGAGGGAAACGCAGGCGGCAAGCACGATTTTGTTGAGGCGAAGCATGAAAGACCTTTCGGATGGTGAACCGTTTCAAGACCGTTCGAATTGGGCAAAAGATTGTCAGATGCCCGGCGACCGAGGGGATTTGGCACCAGCCTGCGCCGTTGACATCATTCGACCCCCCTCTTATCTGTCACGCAACCTCGCGTCCAGAGTAGTTTCAGGGCGCCTTGTGCCTATTCGTCCTCGCTAATGGTGGTTCGAAAGGTACGTCAACGATATGACGAAGGTCAGAAAGGACCATCGATATGGTCAGTCTTGGTGGACTTGCGCGCAAAATCTTCGGATCGTCGAACGACCGTCGCGTGAAATCCTATAACCCCCGCGTTGCTCAGATCGCAGCCCTCGAAGAGAAGGTGAAGGCGCTGACCGACGAACAGCTCGCCGCCAAGACGGCCGAGTTCCGGGCAGAGCTGGCCGCCGGCAAGACGCTGGACGATATCCTGGTACCCGCCTTCGCCGTCGCCCGTGAAGGTGCCCGTCGTGCGCTCGGCATGCGTCCCTTCGACGTTCAGCTGATCGGCGGCATGATCCTCAACGACAATTCGATTGCCGAAATGAAGACGGGCGAAGGCAAAACGCTGGTCGCGACACTTGCCGTCTACCTGAACGCCCTCGAGGGCAAGGGTGTCCACGTCGTCACCGTCAACGACTACCTCGCCCGCCGTGACGCCGCGACCATGGCGAAGATGTACGGCTTCCTCGGGCTGACCACCGGCGTCATCGTCCATGGTCTCTCCGACGATGAACGCCGCGCTGCCTATGCCTGCGACGTCACCTATGCGACCAACAACGAACTCGGCTTCGACTATCTGCGCGACAACATGAAGTACGAGCGCGGCCAGATGGTGCAGCGTGGCCACAACTTCGCGATCGTCGACGAAGTGGACTCGATCCTGGTCGACGAAGCCCGCACGCCGCTGATCATCTCCGGCCCACTCGACGACCGCTCGGATCTCTACAACACCATCGACGCTTTCATCCCGCTCCTGTCTGAAGAAGACTACGAGATCGACGAAAAGCAGCGCGCGGCCAACTTCTCGGAAGTCGGCACAGAGAAGCTCGAAAATCTGCTTCGCGAGGCAGGCCTCCTGAAGGGCGAGAGCCTCTACGACGTCGAAAACGTTGCGATCGTCCACCACATCAACAACGCGCTGAAGGCCCACAAGCTGTTCCAGCGCGACAAGGACTACATCGTCCGCAACGACGAGATCGTCATCATCGACGAATTCACCGGCCGCATGATGCCAGGCCGCCGTTACTCGGAAGGTCAGCACCAGGCGCTCGAAGCCAAGGAAAAGGTGCAGATCCAGCCCGAGAACCAGACGCTCGCCTCGATCACCTTCCAGAACTATTTCCGCATGTACAAGAAGCTTGCCGGCATGACCGGTACGGCAGCAACCGAAGCGGAAGAATTCGCCAACATCTACGGTCTCGATGTCCTGGAAGTTCCGACCAACCTGCCGATCAAGCGTATCGACGAGGATGACGAGGTCTACCGGACCGTCGAGGAAAAGTTCAAGGCGATCATCGAGGAAATCAAGGCCGCCAGCGAGCGCAACCAGCCGGTTCTCGTCGGCACCACCTCGATCGAAAAGTCCGAACTGCTCGCCAACATGCTGAGCCAGTCGGGCTTCAAGGACTTCAAGGTCCTGAACGCCCGCTACCACGAGCAGGAAGCCTATATCGTGTCGCAGGCCGGCGTTCCCGGCGCCGTGACGATCGCCACCAACATGGCCGGCCGCGGCACCGACATTCAGCTGGGGGGCAATCTCGACATGCGCCTCGAACACGAACTGGCCGAGATCGAGCCGGGTCCGGAGCGCGATGCGAAGACAGAAGCCATAAAGGCTGAGATCGCGGCCCTCAAGCAGAAGGCGCTCGAAGCCGGCGGTCTCTACGTCATCGCCACCGAGCGTCACGAAAGCCGCCGCATCGACAACCAGCTGCGCGGACGTTCCGGCCGTCAGGGTGACCCGGGCCGGTCGAAGTTCTACCTGTCGCTCCAGGACGACCTGATGCGCATCTTCGGCTCTGACCGTATGGACAGCATGCTGCAGAAGCTCGGTCTGAAGGATGGCGAAGCGATCGTCCACCCCTGGATCAACAAGGCGCTGGAACGCGCCCAGAAGAAGGTCGAAGCCCGCAACTTCGACATCCGCAAGAACCTTCTGAAGTATGACGACGTCATCAACGACCAGCGCAAGGTGATCTTCGAGCAGCGCATCGAGCTGATGGACGCGACCGATGTCTCGGCGACCGTCACCGACATGCGCCACGAAGTCATCGAGACCATGGTCGGCATCCATGTGCCCCCGAACGCCTATGCCGAGCAGTGGGATGTCGCCGGCCTCAAGCAGAAGGTCGCGACCACCCTCAATCTCGACCTGCCGATCGATGCCTGGGCCGCCGAGGAAGGCATCGCCGAGGACGACATCTACAACCGCATCATGGAAGCTGCCGACAAGGCCTATGCCGACAAGGCCGAGCGCTTCGGTGCCGAACTGATGACCTATGTCGAGCGCTCCGTCGTGCTGCAGACCATCGACAACCTGTGGCGCGAACACATCGTCAACCTCGACCACCTGCGCTCGGTCGTCGGCTTCCGCGGCTACGCCCAGCGCGACCCGCTGCAGGAATACAAGGCCGAAGCCTTCGAGCTCTTCCAGGCCCTGCTCGCCAACCTGCGCGATGCCGTGACCATGCAGATGTCACGCGTCGAACTGGTCCGTGATCCGCCCCCGGCCCCGACCCCGCCGCCGATGCAGGCCCACCACATCGACGCCACCACCGGCGAGGACGATGTCGGCGAAGGCTCTGCCGTTCCCGCCGGCGACCGCGATCCCCAGGATCCGAAGAGCTGGGGCACCGTCGGTCGCAACGAGCCCTGCCCCTGCGGCTCCGGCAAGAAGTTCAAGCACTGCCACGGCGCGCTCGAAGCGTGACCGCGAGGGCTTGAGGCTTTCTCAACCTTTCGCTTTTAACCTCTGACAAAAGGGGAACCGCGCCAAACGGCCCGGTTCCCCTTTTCCTTTGGAGGGCTTGATGTCGGCCATGACAGCGCGGGAGCACCAGTGGGATTGGCTGCGCGCCTTCCTGATGCTTCTCGGCATCCCCTACCACGCCGCCATGGCCTACAATGCCCGCGTCCTCTGGGACATACAGTCCCCCGAAAAGAGCGAGATCCTGACCTTCCTGAGCGGCGTGCTCGTGACCTTCCGCATGCCCGCCTTTTTCATGGTCGCAGGCTACTTCGCCGCCATGATGCTGGAAAGGCGCGAGCCAGCACCCTGGCTCCGCGGTCGTATCATTCGCCTCGGCATCCCCTTCCTCACCGGGCTGGTGCTGCTCGCGCCGATCCAGATTGCCGTGATCGACCTCGAAAGTGCCCTCGTCGGCGCAAGCTCGATGTCGACGGCGCTCGATCAGGTTGGCCGGGATCTCGTCCATCCCGGCGCCAACTGGATCATGCATCTCTGGTTCCTGCCAGCGCTCCTCGCCTATAGCGGGATACTGGTGCTTCTCACCGCCGGACGGCGGTTCGAACGAGTTTGTCGTGTCATCAAGCAGACCGAAGGGAACTGGCGGACGCGCCCGAGGCTGGCGCTCGTATTCCTGATCATCGCGACGGCGACATGGGAGGTGATGATCCACCTTACGCATCAGGACATGCTGACGCGCCAGGGTGCCCTTCCCTATCTGCTCGCCCACGGCATCGATCCCTATCTCCGCTACCTGCCATTCTTCCTGATCGGCACCGTCCTGCGGGCCTCGCCGGAGATCCGCCAGGCACTCGTCTGGACGAAGGGCTACGGCCTTCCGGCATTCGGCGTGGCCGCCGCGATCCTTGCCGCAGCACTGCGCGGGGCGGAAGCCAGCGATGGGGGCATCGCCTACAACGCGCTCGACGGCGCGGCCGCGATCCTCCTGAGCCTCTTTTTCATCGGCATCGCCGAACGCTTCTGGAACCGCCCAGAACCGCGCATCGACCGCATCGTCGACGCCTCCTTCAGCATCTATCTGCTGCACCACCCGATCATCTACGCGCTTGCGGCGCTCTTCATCCTGGCGGAATGGCCGCCGGTCGTGGAGTTCCTCCTGATCTGCCTCACGACCTTCTTCCTCTCCTTTGGTCTCCACCGGCTGATCCGGCGCTCGCCCCTGGCACTTTTCCTCTTCAACGGCGTACCGATGTCCGGCAAGACCCGGGACGACGGGCGGCCGCAAGGCAGCATCACTACACTTCGTTAACCCTGATCTGTCATCACTGGAGCCCATACCCGACCCAGCGAGAAGTATTGCGTCCGTACCGATGACTGTTCTGGAAACAGCGGAAAAATGGTTGCCCGCGGGCCCGCGTCTGGTACGCGCGCTCCGCGCTGAAGACGAGACGGCCCGCGCCCAGCGCATGGCCGCGATCGCCTTCGCCATCCGCGTCGTCAGCGCCGCCATCGCCTTCGTTTCGCAGATCATCCAGGCCCGCCTGATGGGCGAATTCGAATACGGCATTTTCGTCTTCGTCTGGGTTCTGGTCGTTCTCGCCGGCAATTTCTCCTGCCTCGGCTTCCACACCGCCGTCATCCGCTTCCTGCCGCAATACGACCAGGACAAGGCCGATGCCAAGATCCGCGGCTTGACCTCCACCGCACGCCTCTTTGCCATGACGAGCGCCAGTATCCTGGCACTTGCCGGCATCACGGCCCTGCATTTCTTCGGCAGCGGCATCGAGCACTATTACCTCGTGCCGCTCTTCCTTGCCGTCTTCGCGCTGCCGATGATCGCCCTCGGCGATGTGCTCGACGGCACCGCCCGGGCCAATCGCTGGGCCGTGCTCGGCTTGAGCCCCACCTATATCGTCCGCCCCGCCCTGATCCTCGCCTTCATGCTTCTGGCCGTCAGCGGGGGCGCGCCCGCAACCGCGGTCACCGCCATGCAGGCAGCACTTGCCGCAACCTATCTCACGACCCTCGGCCAGTTCCTGCTCGTAGATCGACGCCTTTTGAACCGCTACGACCGTGGCGATCGCAAGATCGATTTAGCCGGCTGGTTCAAGGTAGCCCTGCCGATCTTCTTCATCGAGGGGTTCGGCTTTCTCCTCACCAATTCCGATGTCATCGTCGTCGGTCTGTACCTGCCGCCGGACCAGGTCGCCGTCTACTTCGCTGCAGCAAAGACCATGGCATTGATGCAATTCGTCTTCTTCGCCGTGAAAGCCGGAGCCACACCACGTTTCTCGACCCTGATGGCCGAGGGAAACAGCCAGGGCCTCGCCGGTTTTGCGGGAACGGCCGCGCGCTGGAGCTTCTGGCCCTCGCTGGCCGTCGGCGTCGTCGTCCTGATGCTCGGCGACATGCTGCTCGGTCTCTTCGGCTCAGCCTTTACCGCCGGATACCTGTTGATGGTGATCCTCTTTGCCGGCAATATGGCGAAGGCCTTGGTCGGCCCGGCCGAAATGCTCCTGACCATGGCCGGGCGCCAGCAGCTCTGCGTCGCCGTCTATGCGGTGGCTCTTGCCTGCAATATCGGCCTCAATATCACGTTGATCCCCGCCTGGGGTCTGGCCGGCGCTGCCACAGCGACCGCCACGGCCATGGTCGTGGAAGCCATGCTGCTACATATCGCGGTCCGCCGCGCACTCGGGATCGTCGTCTTCGCCTTTGCCGATCCGCATGCCCTGACGCCCCCCACGGAGGCCGTCCGCCCATGACCGACAGCATCTACGACGAGAGCATGAACAGCGGCGCCAACCGCCTGGTCGGCAGCCTTGCCGGTGCCCGCGTAAAGCCCGCGGCGGAGACGGAGGTCGCGACCGGCCGCCCCGGCCGTCGTCTGAGCGTCTATCCGAGCCAGATGGGCTACGAGCTTCAGGACGAACTCGACTACCTGACCTATCGGGTGATGGAAGCCAATGTCTTCTTCGCCCCGCGTTTCCTCGCCCCGGCCATGCCGCGGCTGGAGGAGCGCCAGGTGCGTTTCGCCGTCATTCGCGACGAGGACGAGCGCCGTTCGCGCCTGCGCCTTCTCTTTCCCTTCTCGATCGAAAAGCCAGGCTTCTCCGTCGGTCCCTCGATCATTCGAGTCTGGGCCAATCCCTTCGGACCGCTTGGCACGCCGCTGGTCGATGCCGAAGGGGCGGCGGAAACCATCGACAACATGTTCGATGCCCTTGTGGCGCCGGAGATGCGCCTTCCCAACGTGCTCGTCATTCCGGATCTGCGCCTCGAAGGACGCTTCACCCAGCTCGCCCGTGCCGTGGCGCTCGCCCGCGACCTGCCTCTGACCGTCACCAACGAATATCAACGGCCCATGCTGCAGAGCTATGTGGATGGCCCCGCCTATCTGCAATCGACGCTCAGCAAGAGCCACCTGCGCGAGATGCGGCGTCAGGCGAAGCTGCTCTCCGCGCAGGGCACGTTGAGCTACAATGTCGCGCGCCAGCCGGAAGAGATCCGTCTGCGGATGGAGGAATTTCTGGCGCTGGAAGCGAGCGGCTGGAAGGGGCGCAAGCGCTCCGCCATGGTCAACGACCGCTTGCGGGCGGCCTTTGCCCGCGAGGCCATCACCAATCTTGCCGAGGCCGATGCCGTGCGTATCCACACGCTCGACCTCGACGGTCAGGCGATCGCCTCCATGGTCGTCTTCATCATGGCCGGCGAGGCCTATACCTGGAAGACCGCCTATGACGAGCGCTACGCCCGCTTCTCGCCTGGCAAGCTCTTGATGGCGGATCTCACCGAATGGCATCTCGACGATGCCAACATCGAGCGCACCGACAGCTGTGCGGTCCCCGATCATCCGATCATGAGCCGCTTCTGGCAGGAGCGCGAAGCCATGGGCACCCTGGTGATCGGCCTGAAAACCAATGTCGATCGTGACGTCCGCCAGGTCGGTGCACAGCTGCATATGTACCGCAACACGCGCAACATCGCCCGCATTCTGCGCGACAAGGTACTCAATCGCCGCTTCGGCGGCTGATCACCGCGGTAGCATTGCGCGACCTCCACAGCATCAGCTGGCCTTGGCGATCTCCTGATCCCGCAACAGCCGACGGATCACCTTGCCGCTGGTCGTCAGCGGAAGCTCGGTGACGAATTCCACCTCGCGCGGATATTCGTGCATCGACAATCGGTTCTTCACCCAGTCGCGGATCTCCGCCGACAAGGCCGCCTGCGCCGTGTATCCGTCCTGCAGCACGACGAAGGCCTTGACGATCTCGGTCCTCAGAGGATCCGGTTTGCCGATGACGGCTGCGAGCCGGACGGCCGGGTGCCCGATCAGGCAGTCCTCGATCTCCGCCGGTCCGATTCGATAGCCGGACGACGTGATCACATCATCGTCGCGGCCGAAAAACTGCACATAGCCGTCTTCGTCCTGCCGTCCGAGATCGCCCGTCTTCATCCAGTCGCCGACGAATTTCTCCTCCGTCGCCTTGGGATTGTTCCAATAGCCGAGGAACATCACCGGATCCGGTCGCTTGATCGCCACCTGCCCGGTTTCGCCGGCCGGCAATTCCCGACCCTCGGCATCGATGATCGCCACCTCATGCCCCGGCACCGCCTTGCCGATGAAGCCGCCCTTGGAAACACCGAGATGCGCCGCCGAGGACAGCACGAAATTGCACTCCGTCTGGCCGTAAAACTCGTTGGGCACGATGCCGAGCGCCGTCTTCACCCATTCATAGGTTTCACGCCCCAGCGATTCGCCCGCTGACCCGATGCTGCGCAGCACGAGATCATGGGCCTCGCGGGGCTTGTCGACCGCCTTCAGGAGCCGGAGTGCCGTCGGCGGGATAAAGGCATTGCGCACCTTCATCTCGGCCATGATCCGGAAGGCCATATGCGGATCGAATTTCTGCGCCGGCGAGGAAACGACCGGCACACCGAGCATCAGCGCCGGCAAAAGCGCGTTGAGCAGCCCGCCCGCCCAGGCCCAGTCGGAGGGTGTCCAGACCTTGTCGTCCGGTTGTGGCAGATAGTCATGCGCCAGCTGGAAGCCGGGGATGTGACCGGCCAGAACGCGATGTCCGTGCAGCGCACCCTTGGGCGGCCCCGTCGTGCCCGAGGTGTAGATCATCAGCGCCGGCGTGTCGGGTCCTGTGTCGACAATGTCGAACAGGCCGGACCGGCCCTCGATCATCGAGCGGAAACCGATGACATCGGGACCGGAGCCATCGACCGAGATCACCGTCTGCAGCGCCGGCAGACGCGCCTTGATGGCCTTCAGCCGCTGCAGGCCGAAACTGTTGGTGACGATCACGCGCGCCCCCGCATCCCGCAACCGGTATTCCAGCGCCTCTTCGCCGAAGAGCAGTGCAAGTGGCAGGGCAATCGCGCCCATCTTGTAGATCGCGACATGCGCAATCACCGTTTCAAAGCATTGCGGCATGAGAAGCGCCACACGGTCACCCCTGATGACGCCGATTTCCGTCAAGGCCTCGGCCAGCGCCGAGGATTGCGCCGAAAGCTCGCCATAGGTCATCGAAAGATGCCGGCCATCGGGTGAAAAGTGCTGCAGGCAAACTTGCTCGGGAAACTTCGCCGCCCAATCGTCGGCGACCGCCCGGCCGATGTTGAAATCGGCGGGAATGGTCCAGCGGAAGTCGCGGCGCAGGGCCTCGAAGGTCTCGCGCGGCTCAAGCAGCATGGCTGAGTGTCCGGATCGTCATGCTGTCAGTGCTAACACTCATCTCGCAAGCGCACAATAAGCCGCTCATCTCAGCGTAAACGACCGGCAAACGGGAGAAGGATCGACGTTGGAATGGCCGGGAAACCGGTTGCCAGGCGAGGACATAGGCTGACCCGAAAACGGAAACGTCTGCACATCGAAGCGCACGGGCCGGCCGCAAAGGTCAGCCCTTGGCTTGGGCGCCCTCTGCGCGCATCAAGGCAACCAGTGCCTTCAACTCACCGGCACGCACCATCTGCGCCGGCGTCCGTCCGGCGAAGGGTTCGAGCTTCTGGCTGCGATACCACTTCTCCGCCGCCTCCTTCGCGCCGAGCCGCTTCATCGCAAGCGTCAGAACCAGTGCCTTGGCATCGGCGGACGAAACCGTACCGGCCTCGATCGCCGCATCGATACGCGCGACCTGCGACTGGACGGACTGCTGCCGAAGCTTCTGGCGCATGGCCGCAACCTGCGGCGCAACGGGTGCCACGATGTTGATCTTTTGCTTGCCCTCGACAGGGGCGACAGGCGACGCGGCCAGAGATGCAGCCGTCTGCGGCTTGCCTTTGCCCTTGGCGGCAACGGGCTGAGCCGGCACCTTCGGCAACAGGCCTGCATCCACCACCACCTGCTGCACAGGCTGCGCCATACGGATCTTCTTGCCGGTATTGCTCATGCCTTCTGCCTTTTTGAGATTGTGGTGCCCCATGCCGGAATCGAACCAGCACTCCTTTCGGAACTCGATTTTGAGTCGAGCGCGTCTACCAGTTCCGCCAATGGGGCACATGAGCGTCGGATGGACAGCGCCGGACTATACGAGCCGGGGTGCAGCGGTCAACGCCTTTTTCGAGCATCCCTTCACGCAAACGTTCAACGCTCGCGTCCGACGCGGCGCCAGCACCATTTACAGGCAGCCATGCGCCCCCTAGAACGCCGTGAACCATCTACCCACGGAAGCCTCAATGCTGCGTCGTATGTATGATTGGACGATGTCGCTTGCCGGCACTCGCCACGCCGATCGGGCCCTTGCTGGCGTCTCGTTCATCGAAAGCTCCTTCTTTCCGATCCCGCCGGATGTCCTGCTCATCCCTATGGTCATCAAGCGCCGGGACCACTGGTTCAGGCTGGCCCTCCTCTGCACGCTCGCATCCGTCCTCGGTGCATTTCTCGGTTATGCCATCGGCATGTTCCTGTTCGAGGCAATTGGACGCCCTATCCTCGCCTTCTACGGCAAGGAGGATGCCTTCGAACAGGTGGCGGGCTGGTACAACACCTGGGGTGGCTGGGGGGTGCTCTTTGCTGCGATCACACCTTTCCCCTACAAGGTCCTAACCATCTTCTCCGGCGCCACGGGGCTGAATTTCCTGGTCTTCACCATTGTCAGCATCATTGGCCGCGCGTTCCGTTTCTTCCTCGTAGCCTTCCTGCTGAAGCTCTATGGCGAATCCATTCGCCTCTTCATCGAGAAATATCTCGGTCTTCTTTTTACCCTTTTTATGCTGCTGCTGATCGGCGGCTTCTACCTCGTGAAATTCGCCCTGTGAGAGTGTTGCAGATGAACTCGATCCTAATACCCCTGAAGTCCGATGGCGCGCTTGCCGCCTTGCTTACCTTCGGCATGGCGCTCGTCGTGGGCTCCGCGCTCGGCTTCGAGCATATCGGCGGCTATATCCCCTGTGCGCTCTGCCTGATGCAGCGTAATCCCTACTATATCGGCATTGGAATCGGCGTCCTGGCCGTCCTTTCAACCGTCTTCCGCCTGCCGCCAGTCGTCACGAAGCTCCTGCTGATCGCCATCGCCATCACCATGCTGATCAGCGTCGGCATGGGCATCTACCATTCCGGCGTCGAGTGGAAGTTCTGGGAAGGCCCGTCAACCTGCGCGATCGGCGCAACCGGTGGCGACACGCCCGTCAACGTGCTGGAAGCCTTGAACGCCACCAAGGCGCCCTCCTGCACCGAAGCGACGCTTCGCGTGCTGGGCCTGTCCTTTGCCGGCTGGAATGTGCTGACGAGTGCCGCCCTCGCCGCGCTTGCGCTCTGGGGCGTCTTCCGCAAGCCCGCTGTCTGAAGCGGATCCGAGGCGGCGCAATCCGTGCCGCCTTCAGCCGCGCTGCCGCCTGACCTCAAGGCTGCAGTTCGGTATCCCAGTAGAGATAGTCCATCCAGCTTTCGTGCAGGTAGTTCGGCGGGAAGAGCCGGCCGTTGTTGTGCAGATCCTGCACCGTCGGCCGGTAGGGTGCCTGATGCGGATGCATGCCGGCCTGCCTGGGGAGCTTCGATCCCTTGCGCAGATTGCACGGCGAGCAGGCGGCCACGACATTCTCCCAGGTCGTCTCGCCGCCATGGGCGCGCGGGATGACATGGTCGAAGGTCAGATCGTCGGGCGAACCGCAATACTGGCATTCGAACTTGTCGCGCAGGAAGACATTGAAGCGGGTGAAGGCCGGGTTCCGGGTCGGCTGAACATAGGTCTTGAGGCTGACCACGCTCGGCAGTCGCATCGAGAAACTCGGCGAGCAGACGGAGTGATCATACTCGGCGATGATGTTCACACGGTCGAGGAAGACCGCCTTGATCGCGTCCTGCCAGGACCAGAGCGACAAGGGATAATAACTCAGTGGCCGGTAGTCGGCATTCAGGACGAGCGCCGGCAGGGCCTGGGGAGAAACTGCAATCGTCAAGGGGTACTCCTGATCGATTCGGCATCTGCCCTTCTATATTAGGTCCGTTGTTACAGCATTGTGAAGCCTGAATCTTTGAGCCGCCTTGCGACCTCTCGGCGCGCCCTCAGCGGGGCAAGGCAGTGCGGCCTGTGATGCGGGCATAATGAGCCCAGAACAGCCTTGCGGCGACCGATCGGGCGGGCGCCCAGGCTTCAGCCAGCTCCGCCACAAGTTCCGGCGCGGGCCGTTCTCCGGCGAAGAAAACATCGCCCACCGAGATCCTGAGCGCCACGTCGCCGACCGGAAAGATGTCCGGATGGCCGCCGCAGAACATCAGGTAAACCTCGGCCGTCCAGGGGCCGATGCCCTTGAGCCCCGTCAGCGCCGCGATCGCGGCATCCGCCGGCATTTCTGCCAGCTCGTCGAGCCGGAAGGGTCCACCGAGATCGGCCTTGGCGGCCTCTTCCAGCGCCTGCGCCTTGCCGCGCGACAGGCCGAATGTGCCGATCAGCTCGGGCCCGAGCGCCAGATAATCTTCCGCCAGCGGCCGGTTCCCCAGGACCGCCGTCATCCGCCGCCAGATGGCGTCGGCGCTGGCCCGCGACACCATCTGCGAGACGATGATCGAGGCGAGCCCCGCAAATCCCGGCGGCGACAGGCGAAGCGGCAGCGGACCGCAGGCGTCTGCGATCGGACAGAGCCGGGGATCGCGTGTCAGCAAAAGGGAAAGCCCCGCAGCGAGATCGGCCTCGCATCGGATCGTCGTCAAATCCGTCCCCTTTTCCTCATTCCACTCTCATGCGAAGGAAAAGCATGACCGAACGCGATCGTCAAACCACCGGACAGGATGCCCCCGTCTTTCGTTTCGCGCCGAGCCCCAATGGCCGGCTGCATCTCGGCCATGCGCTCTCTGCTTTTCTGAACGCCGATATGGCCGGAAAAATGGGCGGGCGCCTTCTGCTGCGCATCGAGGACATCGACCTGACGCGCTGCACGCCGGACTTCGAACAGGCGGTCATCGACGATCTCACCTGGCTCGGCATCCCCTTCGAACGGCCCGTCCGCCGCCAGTCGGAGCACTTTCCCCTCTATCGCGACGCTCTCGATAGGCTGCAAGCAATGGGGCTGGTCTATCCCGCATTTCTCACCCGCGGCGAGGTGAAGGCCCGTGTCTCAGCCTTCGAGCGCGAGGGTGGCCCATGGCCACGCGACCCGGACGGCGCACCGCTCTATCCGACAGAGGAGCGCATGCTGTCCGAGGCCGAGCGGGGCGACAAACTGGCAACGGTCGAACGTTATGCCTGGCGGCTCGACATCGACAAGGCGCAGCGTCTCATCGAAAAACCTCTCACCTGGCAGGAAACCGGCGACGGGACGACAGGCGAGATCGAGGCGGATCCGGCCGCCTGGGGCGATGTCGTGCTCTGGCGCTCCGACGCGCCTTCGAGTTACCATCTGGCCGTCACGTTCGATGATGCAGGCCAAGGCGTGACCAACGTCGTGCGCGGTCTCGACCTCTTCCATGCGACCTCGATCCATCGCCTGCTGCAGACCCTGCTCGGCCTGCCCGCACCCGTCTACCACCATCACCGGCTGATCCTGGGGCCCGATGGCCGCAAGCTGTCGAAAAGCCTCGGCGACACGGCCTTGTCGGCGCTCAGGGCAGAGGGCAAGACGCCGTCAGATATTCGCGCCATGGTCGGGATTTGAGATCCCTGCGGGTGCCCCCTTCACCGGCACCACCCGGAATTTCATCAGTGCCGCGTTGAACTCCGCGCCGATGATGAAGATCGCGCCGACCATGTAGAGAAAGACCAGCACGATCATGATCGAGGCAAGACCGGCATAGGTCGCCGCATAATCGGCGAAGGACGCGAGATAATAGGCGAAGAGAAGCGCGCCGACCAGCCAGAGCGCCAGCGTCAGGAGCACGCCGGGCAGAACGTCGAACAGTCGCCGCCGGCCGGCCGGCAGGCCGAGATGGAAAACCACGAGCGCCAGGACGAGGAAGAGAACGGTTCCGTAAACCCGCCAGTTGGCGACGGTCGCGAGAAAATCCTTGAGGAAGGGAAAGAGCTTTTCCGCATAGGCGAGCGCCACGGGTACCGCGACGAGGAGCGCGCTGATCGCCGCCAGCACGACGACGGCGGCCAGCACGAAACCGAGGCTGACGAGCCGCGTCACATACCAGGGCCGCGTCTCCGCCACCCGGTAAGCGCGGTTGAGCGAGACGCGCAGCGCCTCCACCCCGTTCGAGGCGAAATAGGCGGCTGCCAGCACCGAGATAGTCAGAAGCCCACCGCGCGGAATGGTCAACACCTGCACCACCTGGTCGGACAGCGGCTTGGCGATGGTCTCCGGCCAGGTGTCGAAAATCAGATGCACCGCCGTCTCGGCGAACTGGTCGGCGCCGAGGAAACTCGCAAGCGCCGTGCCGAAGATCAGGAATGGAAAAAGCGCAAGAATAGCCGACAGCGCGACATGGCTCGCCATCGCCCAGCCGTCGTCCTCGGTGAAATGCCAGAACGCGTCAAAGCCGACCTTGTAGAGCATACGCAGGAAAGTCGGCATCCAGTCTCCTCAAGAACGCGGGGCACGATTGCAGGCTGGGGCCGAATATGGGAAACCCATCGCCGTTTGCAAAGCAATAACGAGGTTTTCCCCGTGAAGAGCATCATCGTCACCGGTTGTTCCTCCGGCATCGGCGCCTACTGTGCCGAGGCCCTCAAGCGCGACGGCTGGCGGGTCTTTGCGACGGTGCGCAAGCCGGAAGACCTGGGCGCGCTCGAGGCGAAGGGTATTGAGGCCCTCGTCATGGATTACACCGACACAGCCAGCATCGAAACCCTTGTCGCGACCGTGTTCGACCGCACAGGGGGCCGGCTCGACGCGCTGTTCAACAATGGCGCCTATGGCCAGGCGGGTGCGGTGGAGGATCTGCCGACGGACGCGCTGAGGGAGCAGTTCGAGACCAATCTCTTCGGCTGGCACGATCTGACCCGCCGGGTGATCCCGGCGATGCGGGCGCAAGGATCAGGCCGCATCGTGCAATGCTCCTCGATCCTCGGCATCATCCCCTATCGCTGGCGCGGCGCCTATACAGCCTCGAAGTTTGCGCTCGAGGGCCTCTCGCTGACGCTTCGTATGGAACTCGAGGGCTCCGGCGTGCAGGTGAGCCTGATCGAGCCCGGCCCGATCGAAAGCCGCTTCACCGCCAATGCGCTCCACCACATCCGCCGCGTGATCGACCTCGAAAACTCGGTTCATGCCGAGGACTACCGCCGGCAACTGGCGCGACTCGATGGCACAGGCCCCGTCAACCGCCACAAACTCGGGCCGGAGGCCGTCTACAAAGTCCTCACCCACGCCTTGACCGCCCGGCGTGCCCGCCCACATTATCTCGTGACCAAGCCGGCCAAGCAGGGGGCCCTGATCAAGCGCTGGCTTCCGGCCGACCTCTTCTATCGACTGATGCGCTCGCTGGACTGACCGGCGACGAACAAAGGCTCATCCCACGTTATGTCCACATTCACCTATGTCCTCGCCATCATCGTCATGGGGCTTGTCGCCCTCGTCCTCTTGCGAGGCCTCTTCAACATGCTGAAAGGCGGCGACGGCAATACATCCAACAAACTGATGCAGGCCCGTATCGTGCTGCAGGCGATCGCGATCGCGCTGATCATGCTCACACTCTGGCTGACGGGCGGGGGACGCTGAAACCATGGTCAAGCTCAACAAGATCTACACCCGCACCGGCGATGACGGCACCACGGCACTGGTGACAGGCCCGCGCCGCCTGAAGCACGACCTGCGCGTCGACGCCTATGGCACGATCGACGAGACGAATTCAGCGATCGGCATTGCCCGGCTCCATACGGGAGAGATGCCGGAACTCGATGCCATGCTGATGCGCATCCAGAACGACCTCTTCGACCTCGGCGCGGATCTCGCCGCCCCCGAAACCGGCGAGGTCCTCTCCTACGAGCCGCTCCGCGTCATCGAGGCCCAGGTCGACCGGATCGAGAAGGAAATCGACCAGCTGAATGCCGCTCTCGATCCGCTGAAATCCTTCATCCTGCCGGGAGGCACGCCCGCTGCAGCCTATCTGCATCTCGCCCGAACCACCTCGCGTCGTGCCGAGCGCATCATGGTCGAACTCTCCCGCTTCGACGGTGAGGAAGTCGGCGCACCGGCACTGAAATATGTGAACCGGCTGTCGGATTTTCTGTTCGTGGCAGCACGTCACGCGAATGACGGCGGCAAGGCGGATATTCTGTGGGTGCCGGGGAAGAACAGGTAGGCGACGACATATCTCCCCCCTTGCGGGGGAGAAAGCGAAATCGGGGAATTGGCCCGATCAGGGCCAAACCTCAGATTTCGCAAGAGGAGGGCTTGGTGAGGTGGTTGGCTACGGAACCGTGCCCCTCTCCAGGAAAATCTGAAGTTTAGGCCGCTAGCGCTGGCCTAACCTTCGATTTTCCGTCCTCCCCCGCTAAGGGGGAGGTGGGAGCCGCCTACATGGCAACCTCCCCCTGTCCCCATCCCCCAAGCTGCGCTAGGTTCTACGCACCCATCTCCGGCGAACCCGACGAGGCGCGATGTTCATTCCCCTGCATGACCGAAATGCGCTGAAGCACATCCGCAAGCAGTATGTGACGCTGGGGCTGATTCTCGCCAATGTCGTGACCCATGCGCTGGCGACACTGGCACCGGAGGCGCTCTACGAGATCGGGGTTTATGGCATGGGCTTCATCCCGGCCGTCGCCTTCGATATTGCCGAGCTCGATCCGCGGCTGGTGCTGGTGCCGGAGGGGGCGACCTACATCACCTATTCCTTCCTGCATGGCAGCTGGCTTCATCTGGGCTCCAACATGCTCTTCCTCTGGGTCTTCGGCGACAATGTCGAGGATGCGATGGGGCACTTCAAGTTCCTGTTCTTCTACCTTGCCTGCGCGGCCGCCGGCGCGCTCGTGCATGGGCTGGTCATGCCGGCGAGTGAAGCGCCGCTGATCGGGGCGTCGGGCGCGGTATCGGGCGTGGTTGCGGCCTATCTGATGCTGCACCCAAAGGTGCGCGTCTGGGTGCTGGTCTTCATGCGCTTTCCGCTGCCGCTCCCGGCCTTCATCCCGCTTCTCTTCTGGGTCGGCCAGCAATTCGTGATGCTGGTGATCGACGGTGACAGCAATGTCTCCTGGGGCGCGCATGTCGGCGGCATCATCGCCGGTGCGATCCTGGTGCTCTTTTTGCGACGTCCGGGCGTGCCGCTCTTCGACCGGGCGATCGTGACACCCAAGGCCGTCGAACACGCCGCGCCCACCGTGGATGTCGCGACAGTCGGCCCCTGGGGTCAAAGACCGGCCGGCGACACGAGAGCCCGGGACAGGGACGAGGCAGAAAACGGCGCAAAAACCACGGCATCGCAACCGGTTCGCAAGGTCACCCACTGGGGACGATGACAAGAGGTCGCGGTGGCGAAGTATTGACGTGAACGTCAACGTAAATTATTGCTGTCCGTCAAACGGCATCGATCGTTGTGTTTGGGAAAAAAATGCGTATCGATGTCGCCAATCGACAAACGGCGGAGCGCATCAGCGCGCATTTTCCGGCAGAAGATTTGAAGAGAGGAACCCATGAAGATACTCGTCCCAGTCAAGCGGGTTGTGGATTACAACGTCAAGATCCGCGTCAAGCCAGATGGTTCCGGCGTCGAGCTCGCCAACGTCAAGATGTCCATGAATCCCTTCGACGAGATCTCCGTCGAGGAGGCGCTGCGGCTGAAGGAAGCCGGCAAGGCCGAAGAAGTGGTGATCGTGTCGATTGGCCCGGCCAAGGCCGAGGAAACCATCCGCACCGCACTCGCCATGGGCGCTGACCGCGGCATCCTGATCGAGACAGACGAAGCCGTCGAGCCGCTCGCCGTCGCCAAGCTCCTGAAGGGCGTGGTCGAGGCTGAGGCTCCGGGCCTCGTCATCGTCGGCAAGCAGGCGATCGACGACGATTCGAACCAGACCGGCCAGATGCTGGCGGCTCTCCTCGGCTGGGGCCAGGCGACGTTTGCCTCCAAGCTCGAGCTTGGCGCTGACAAGGCGACCGTCACCCGCGAAGTCGACGGCGGTCTCCAGACCATCGACGTGAAGCTCCCGGCGATCGTCACCACCGACCTGCGTTTGAACGAGCCGCGCTACGCCTCGCTGCCCAATATCATGAAGGCCAAGAAGAAGCCGCTCGACAAGAAGGCCCCGGCCGACTTCGGCGTCGACGTCGCACCGCGCCTCAAGGTTCTGAAGACCGAGGAGCCGGGTGGCCGCAAGGCGGGCATCAAGGTGAAGTCGGTGGCAGAGCTTGTCGACAAGCTCAAGAACGAAGCCGGCGTATTGTAAGCGGAACGGACAGGAGAAACGTAAAATGGCTATTCTTCTTCTCGCAGAACACGACAACGCGACCGTCTCCGAACAGACCGCGAAGGCGCTCACGGCCGCCACCAAGATCGGTGGCGACGTGCATGTGCTGGTCGCCGGCTCCGGCGCCAAGGCTGCCGCCGATGCGGCTGCAAAGCTCTCGGGCGTCTCCAAGGTGCTGCTCGCCGACGACGCTTCGCTCGGCAACAACCTTGCAGAGCCGCTCGCGGCCCTCATCGTCTCGCTTGGCGGCCCCTACGACACGATCATTGCGGCCGCGACCTCGGTCGGCAAAAACGTTATGCCGCGCGTCGCAGCCCTGCTTGATGTCATGCAGGTCTCGGAAATCACTGAAGTGGTCTCTGCCGACACCTTCAAGCGTCCGATCTATGCCGGGAACGCCATCCAGACCGTGCAGTCGACCGATCCCAAGAAGGTGATCACCGTTCGCACAGCCTCCTTCGCCGCTGCCGGTGAAGGTGGGTCTGCTGCCGTAGAAAGCATTGCTGCCGCTGCAAACCCCGGCGTATCCAGCTATGTTTCCGATGCGCTGTCCTCGTCCGACCGTCCGGAACTGGCCTCGGCCAAGATCATCATTTCCGGTGGCCGTGCGCTTGGCTCCTCGGAGAAGTTCCAGGAAGTGATCCTGCCTGTAGCCGACAAGCTGGGTGCCGCCGTCGGCGCATCTCGTGCGGCCGTCGATGCAGGCTATGCCCCGAACGACTGGCAGGTTGGCCAGACCGGCAAGGTGGTTGCCCCGCAGCTCTACATCGCCTGCGGCATCTCCGGTGCCATCCAGCACCTCGCCGGAATGAAGGACTCGAAGGTCATCGTCGCGATCAACAAGGACGAGGAAGCACCGATCTTCCAGGTTGCCGATTACGGCCTCGTCGCCGACATCTTCGAGGCCCTGCCGGAGCTCGAGAAGGCGCTCTGATCGCCCTTTCGCAACTGCGAAAGGACTGGTCAAAGAAACCTTTGCGGTCTATCAATCAGCCGGGTCCGCGATGAGCGGGTCCGGCATTTTTGTCGGTGCCATCTTCTTGAGTGAAGACGAGAACGGGTGAGGAGCGAGACGATGACGGACAAGATCAGCAATGTGGGTGTCGTGGGTGCCGGCCAGATGGGCTGTGGCATTGCCCAGGTCGCCGCCGCCGCCGGCTACAAGGTCACGATCTACGATCTCTCCAAGGAGAGGATCGAGGCAGGCCTCGCCACCATCAACGGCAACCTCGCCCGACAGGTCACCAATGGCAAGATCACTGACGAGGATCGCAAGGCCGCACTCGCGCTGATCTCCGGCTCGTCGGACGTCAACGACCTCGCTCCATCAGATCTCGTGATCGAGGCAGCGACCGAGGATGAAACTGTCAAGCGCAAGATCTTCGCGACACTCTGCCCGGTTCTGAAGCCAGAGGCACTGATTGCAACGAATACCTCGTCGCTCTCGATCACCCGCCTTGCCTCTGCCACAGATCGGCCAGAGCGCTTCATGGGCATCCATTTCATGAACCCGGTCCCGGTCATGAAGCTCGTAGAACTGGTGCGCGGCATCGCGACCGATGAAACCACCTTCGCCACCGCCAAGGACTTCGTCTCCTCGCTCGACAAGACGATCACGGTCGCCGAAGACTTCCCGGCATTCATCGTCAACCGCATCCTGCTGCCGATGATCAACGAGGCGATCTACACGCTGTATGAAGGCGTCGGCTCGGTCGAAGCGATCGACACGGCGATGAAGCTCGGCGCCAACCACCCTATGGGCCCGCTGCAGCTGGCCGACTTCATCGGTCTCGATACGTGTCTTTCGATCATGCAGGTGCTGCATGAGGGCCTCTCGGACTCGAAGTACCGTCCCTGCCCGCTGCTGGTCAAATATGTCGAGGCCGGCTGGCTGGGTCGCAAGTCGGGCCGCGGCTTTTACGACTACCGCGGCGAAGTGCCGGTTCCGACGCGCTGATGGGCCATTCCGGCGGGGGACCCTCCGGCGGAAAGATATTTGCCCCTCCGGGCAATCATTGGTCGGCCATTCCTCGGAAGGGGCGGGCCGACCCTCTAGTTTGCGGGGCAGATACCGATCCCCCGCATACTGGAGTACAAGTCCATGAAACGCCTCCTGCTCTTGAGCGCCGCCCTCGCTGCCCTTTCCCTGCCCGTTTCGGCCAGCGCCGCAGAAAAGCTGCTCAACGCCTCCTATGACATCGCCCGCGAGATCTTCGCCGCCCAGAACGAAGCCTTCATCAAGGCCAATCCGGGCGTCAGCATCGATCAGTCGCATGGCGGTACCTCGCGTCAGGCACGCGCCATCGTTGAGGGTCTGGAAGCCGACGTCGTCACCTTCAACCAGGTGACGGACGTCGAATTCCTGGCCAAGAACGGTTTCATCAACGAAGGCTGGCAGGGCGAATTCCCGAACAATGCCTCGCCCTTCTATTCCTTCCCGTCCTTCCTGGTACGCGCCGGCAACCCGAAGAACATCAAGGACTGGGACGATCTCGCCCGCGACGACGTCCAGGTGATCTTCCCCAACCCGAAGACCTCGGGCAATGCCCGCTACACCTATCTGGCGGCCACGGCCTATGCGAAGGAGAAGTTTGCCGGCGACGAGGCCAAGGTGACGGAATTCGTCGAAAAGATCTTCGACAACGTACCGGTCTTCGACACCGGTGGCCGCGCCGCGACGACGACCTTTGTCGAGCGCGAGACCGGTGACGTGATCATCACCTTCGAAGCCGAGACCAAGTCAATCGCCAAGCAGTATGGCGAGGACAAATTCCAGCAGGTCGTGCCGTCGGTGAGCCTGCTTGCCGAATTCCCGGTCGCGATCGTCGACAAGGTCGCCGATGCCAAGGGAAGCCAGGAACTCTCCAAGAAGTATCTCGACTTCCTCTATTCGCCGGAAGGTCAGAAGATCGCCGCCGATTTCGGCCACCGCGTCCATGACGAGACGGTCGCTGCCGAATACAAGGATCAGTTCCCCGAGATCCGTCTCGTCACCGTCGAAGACGTCTTCGGCGGCTGGGCCAAGGTTTCCGAGGAGCATTTCGCAGAGGGTGCCATCCTTGATGGGATCTATGGCAGCCGCTAAGCACGGTCTCCAATCGATTTCAGGACCGGCGGATCATCCGCCGGTTTTCTCATGAAAGGACGACGACGTTGAAACGCCGCGTATTGCCGGGCTTCAGACTGTCCCTCGGGATCACGCTGGTCTATGCCGCGATCATCATCCTGTTGCCGCTGGCAGCCCTGATCTTCAAGGCCGCGAGCCTCGGACCCGCAGACTATTGGCGCATCGTCTCTTCCGAACGCGCTGTGGCGAGTTATGGCGTGACGATCGGCTCGGCGCTGGTCGCGACCCTGTTCAACCTCGTCTTCGGCCTGGCGCTCGCCTGGGTGCTGGTGCGCTATCGTTTCCCAGGGCGCCGCATTGTCGATGCGTTGGTCGACCTGCCGTTTGCGCTGCCGACGGCCGTCGCTGGCATTTCGCTCACCACCCTGTTTGCCTCCAACGGCTGGTTTGGCGCAGCACTAGGCGAGATCGGCATCAAGGTCGCCTATACGCCGCTCGGCATCATGATTGCCATGGCATTCACCAGCCTGCCCTTCATCGTGCGCACGGTACAGCCGGTGCTTGAAGAGCTCGATCCGGCGCTCGAAGAGGCCGGCCAGACGCTCGGCTCCAGCGACCTTTCGATCTTCCGCCGCGTGATCCTGCCACTTCTGACGCCGGCGCTGCTTGCCGGCACATCGCTCGCCTTCGCCCGCAGCCTCGGCGAATTCGGGGCGATCATCTTCATTGCCGGCAATCAGCCCTTCTCGACC
The DNA here is from genome assembly GCF_001295785.1 of Rhizobium sp. AAP116. Taxonomy (NCBI): domain Bacteria; kingdom Pseudomonadati; phylum Pseudomonadota; class Alphaproteobacteria; order Hyphomicrobiales; family Rhizobiaceae; genus Rhizobium; species Rhizobium sp. AAP116. The sequence goes on along the minus strand of NZ_LJIB01000019.1, from coordinate 71,435 downwards.
GAGATCACGGCACTTCTCGCCTTCATCCGGCTCGAGGAATACGACTATCCGGCCTCCGCCGCGATCGCCTCCGTCATGCTGATCGCCGCCTTCGTGATGCTGGCGGTCACTAACTACATGCAGGCCCGCGCGCTGCGCTACACGGTGAAAGGCTGAACCATGAGCCACGTCACGAACAATCGACGCCCACCGCGCGTCGGCGATGCGCCCCTCTTCAAATACACGCTGATCGGCATGGTCCTCGTGCTTGTGGCCTTTTTCGTCGTAGCGCCCCTGGCGGTCATCGGCATCCAAGCGTTTTCCAGGGGGCTTCCCTATTTCCTGGAGACGATCGCAGACCCCGACACGGGTCATGCGATCTGGCTGACGGTACTGACAGCGCTGATCGCGGTGCCGATCAACACTATCTTCGGCGTGGCCGCCGCATGGGCGATCACCAAGCATGATTTTCGCGGCAAGCGCTTGCTCACCATCCTGATCGAGATCCCCTTCTCGGTCTCGCCGGTCGTGGCAGGCGTCGCCTATCTCTTCGTCTATGGCCTGCAGGGAATTTTCGGCCCCACCCTCGACAGCGCCGGGCTGAAGGTTCTCTTTGCCCTGCCGGGCATCGTGCTCGCCTCAATGTTCGTGACGGCACCCTTCGTCGCCCGTGAACTGATCCCGCTGATGCAGGCGCAGGGGCGCGATCTCGAGGAGGCTGCAACCTCGCTGGGCGCAAGCGGTTTGCGCACCTTCCTGTCGGTGACGCTGCCCAACATCAAATGGGCCATGCTCTATGGTGTGGTGCTCTGCAATGCCCGTGTCATGGGTGAATTCGGCGCCGTGTCTATCGTCTCCGGCAACATTCGTGGCCAGACCAACACGCTGCCGCTGCATATCGAGCTGCTTTACCAGGACTACAACGCCGTCGGCGCCTTCGCTGCCGCCTCAATGCTCGCCGCGCTGGCACTGGTCACGCTCGTGGCCAAGGTTCTGCTCGAACGCCAGGGCGCAGGACGCCGGAACCGACCGGCCACGCTCGCCGGCAATACTTCGGAGATGAATTCGTGAACATTCGCCTCGACACGGTCGTCAAGACCTTCGAAACCTTCCGCGCCGTGCATGGCGTGTCGCTCGACATCAAGAGCGGCGAACTGGTGGCGCTGCTCGGCCCTTCGGGTTCCGGTAAGACGACCATCCTGCGCATGGTCGCCGGCCTGGAATTTGCCGATGGCGGCCAGATCCATTTCGGCGAAGAGGATGCGACAAACATTCCCGTGCGCGACCGCGGCGTCGGCTTCGTCTTCCAGCATTACGCGCTGTTTCCGCATATGACGGTGGCCGAGAACATCGCCTTCGGCATGAAGGTGTCGAAGGTGAAGCGCTCGACGGCCGAAATAGACCGTCGTGTCGAAGACCTGCTTTCCCTCGTCCAGCTTTCCGGTCTCGGCGAACGTTTCCCCGGCCAGATCTCCGGCGGCCAGCGGCAGCGCGTGGCGCTCGCCCGTGCGCTTGCCGTCGATCCACGTGTGCTTTTGCTCGACGAGCCCTTCGGCGCACTCGACGCCAATGTTCGCCGCGACCTGCGCCGCTGGCTGCGCTCGATCCATGACGAGCTGGGCATCACCACGCTCTTCGTCACCCATGACCAGGAAGAGGCACTCGACCTCGCCGACCGCGTGGTGATCCTTGAGAAGGGTAAAATCGTTCAGCAGGGCACGCCGGAAGAGGTCTGCCGCCATCCCGCCAATGCCTTCGTCATGCGCTTCCTCGGTGACACCAACACGCTGAAGGCGAGTGTATCGAATGGACAGGCGACCGTCGGCAACATGACCTACGCCGCGGAAGGTTTGAAGGACGGCCCGGCCGAGCTTCTTTTCCGTCCGACTGATGTCGTGTGGAGCGACGACGCATCGAAGGGTGTGGCAGCGACAATCCAGCGGGTCCTTGATCGCCCGGGCTCGCGCCGGGTGCTGGCCAAGACCGCGGGCGACACGATCGTCGAATTCGACGTGTCCCCCGACTTCGCCAAGGCGAAGGGCGATCAGGGCTTCATCGAAATCCTGCGGCCGCGGATTTACGAGCTGTGAGCCAAGCTCCACGCTGCTCTCCTGATTGTGAATGATCCAGAGACGGTTCAGGCTTGGGTCTTTGAGCCAATCTTAAGGATTGTTTGCCAGCCTTGCCATCATGGGTGGCAGCGTGACGACGAGAGTTCGACTGAAATTGACCGCAGCGTCCCTCGCGCTTGCGGCGCTCGTCGCTGGAAGTCTTTGGCTGATCGCGCAGTCTTTCGTCGCTCAGGCGAACCGGCAGCAACTGAATGACATATTGACGGCCGCTGTGATCCGGCTGGAACGCCAGATCGATCTTGCAGTCATGAGCATGGGCGAGCTTGGCGCACAGGGTCCCTATGGCTGCTCGCCGTCCGTCAACAAGGCCATTGAAGACATAGCCTTCCGTTCCGTCTCCATCCGGGAAATCCGTGTTTCCTCGGCAAAGGCGACATGTTGGGCCGACAATGCCCATGAACAGGTCTTTCAGGCGGCCCTCGCTGCTTCCGATCCAGTGCCCGCAATCAATCCCGCCTATGAACTGGCTCCCATCGAGGCCGAGGAATGGAAAGGCCTGATGGTGCGATGGACGACCGAGGATGGCAGCCTGACCGCCTTCCTCGCCACGGCAGGCCTTCTCTTCGACATTCTGCCCGGCGAGCTGCGCGACCATGCCCTGATGGAGATGACGCTCAGCAATCAGCAGGTCGTATCGAGCTACGAGCCAGAGGGTGCTGCCGGACTGGACGGACCGTTTGGCGAATTCATGAAAGCCTCCGAGCGCTATCCCATCCGCGTCAGGCTGATGATCGAAGAAGCTGTCATCGGGTCCTGGAACAGCAGCTTCGGCAGCGACATCATCGTGATCGCCGGGCTGTTTTCGCTCGGACTGGGTTATCTCGGCGCCAGAGGTCTGGTGCGTCCGCCAACGCCGCTGCGGCAGCTGGACGACGCTCTTTCCAGAGGACATGTGCATCCGGTCTACCAGCCGCTCTTCTGCCTTGCGACCGGCCGGATGACCGGTTTCGAAATGCTGGCACGCTGGACCAAGCCCGATGGCGGCAGCGTCTCGCCGGCAGTCTTCATTCCGCTGGCCGAGAACAATGGTCGGATCGACACGTTGACATCAGTCCTCCTCGGCAGGGCAGGCTCAGAGATTGGCGACTTGCTCCGACGCCACGAGACACTCAAGCTTTCGTTCAACGTGACCCCGGACCAGCTTCTCGGTGCAGGATTTGTCGAAAATCTGGCCGCAATGATCGCAAAAGCCGGATTGAACCCCACCCAGCTAGTCATCGAGATCACGGAACGTCAGCCGATTTCCGACTTCGAGTCTGCATTGCAGGTTGCGCGGGAACTGGCAACGCTTGGCATCAGGCTGGCGATCGACGATGCAGGAACCGGGCATAACGGACTTTCATCGCTTCATGCCCTTCAGGCCCAGTATCTGAAGATCGACAAGTACTTCGTCGACAGCGTGGCCCTGGACAGGAAGTCCAGCGTTCTGGTCGAAGCATTGATCTCGCTTGCCGAGAAATTCGGCATGGAGGTCGTGGCCGAAGGGATAGAGACCGAAGAACAGCGGAGCAAGCTCCTGGACCTCGGCATCAAGGAGGGTCAGGGTTATCTCTACGCCAAGCCTTTGCCGGCGAGCGACCTGATTGCCAGGGTCGAGAATAGCCTGACGCCTCTGCCGAAAGCAGCCTAGTGAGCGAGCACGGCGCCGTCTGTCGAGCAAGGCCGGACAGCTTTCCTCACCTCATGCGCTAGAATTCGGTCACTGCGTCGCGGCAGCCGTCACCAGCGCCTTGGCGTCCGCGCCGTCCCAAACGGCAGGGCCGTTCATGCTGCCAAGCAGACAGCCCTTGCCGTCTACGAGCAATGTCACCGGCAGGCCGAAGGCAAGCCCCTCGCGCTTCAGCGTATTGAAGACACCCATGGAGGCGTCGCGATAGAGGCCGAGTGCGTCGACGCCGGTTTCCTCGAGGAAGGTCTGCGGCTTTTCGACATCGCCGGTGTCGATGTTGATGGCGAGTACCTGGAAGGCTTCCCCACCAGTTGCCTCCTGCAGGTTGTTGAGGGCGGGCATTTCCTCGCGGCAGGGCACACACCAGGTGGCCCAGAGATTGATGAGCACCGTCTTGTCGGCGAAGTTTGCCATGGTCATCGGTGTACCTTCCTTGTCCTGGAAGGTAAGACCCTGGATGAGCTTCGGTTCGCTGACGGGGATCATCGCTGCGACATCGCCTTTCAGATAGGGCGTGATGGCTTCTGCCCTGGCGACAGAACCCTCGCATTGCGCGGCATCCGCTGTCTCCACGGCATTGCCAGACATGGTCTGCTTCACGTATACCGCAGCCGCGCCGGCGACGATGCCGGCTACCGCCGCAATCGCAACCAGCTTGGTGGGGAAGAGACCCTCAGGTCTTTTTTCTGTCATGTCATTCTCCAGGACGGGCACTTCATGGCCGAGGACTTTACAGACACCAAATCCTCCAACCAGATGTGGGGCGGTCGCTTCGCCTCGGGTCCTTCGGCCATCATGGAGGAGATAAATGCCTCCATCGGTTTCGACAAGAAGCTTTACGCCCAGGATATCCGCGGCTCAAAGGCGCATGCGACCATGCTGGCGCACCAAGGCATTATCTCGAACGAAGATAAAGACAAGATCCTTCACGGCCTGGACACGATCCTGTCAGAGATCGAGGGCGGTCAGTTCGTCTTCTCGCGCAAGCTCGAAGACATCCATATGAACGTCGAGGCCCGCCTCGCCGAGCTGATCGGCCCGGCCGCCGGTCGCCTGCACACGGCCCGCTCGCGCAACGATCAGGTGGCACTCGATTTCCGCCTCTGGGTGAAGGAAGAGCTGCAGAAGACGGAACAGGCATTGTCCGGCCTGATAACGGCCTTCCTCGACCGCGCCGAAGAACATGCAGACACCGTGATGCCTGGCTTCACCCATCTACAGACGGCCCAGCCGGTGACCTTCGGTCATCACTGCATGGCCTATGTCGAGATGTTCGGCCGTGACCGCCAGCGCGTGCGCCATGCAATCGAACACCTCGACGAAAGCCCGATCGGTGCTGCAGCGCTTGCCGGCACAGGCTACAACATCGACCGCCACATGACGGCGCAGGCCCTCGGCTTCCGCGAGCCGACCCGCAACTCGATCGACACCGTCTCCGACCGCGACTTTGCACTGGAATTCCTCTCGATCGCCTCGATTGCCGCCGTGCACCTGTCGCGACTCGCCGAAGAAATCGTCATCTGGTCGACGCCGCAATTCGGCTTCATCCGGCTGTCGGACGCGTTTTCGACCGGCTCCTCGATCATGCCGCAGAAGAAGAACCCGGACGCCGCCGAACTGGTGCGCGCCAAGACCGGCCGCATCAACGGCTCGCTGATCGCGCTGCTGACCGTGATGAAGGGCCTGCCGCTCGCCTATTCCAAGGACATGCAGGAAGACAAGGAACAGGTCTTCGACGCCGCCGAGAGCCTGGAACTGGCGATTGCCGCCATGACCGGCATGGTCACCGACATGACCATCCGCACCGACCGCATGAAGGCGGCTGCCGGTTCGGGTTACTCGACCGCGACCGATCTGGCCGACTGGCTGGTCCGCGAAGCCGGCCTTCCCTTCCGTGATGCGCACCATGTGACCGGCAATGCCGTGGCGCTGGCCGAGAAGAAGGGCTGCGATCTAGCCGAGCTTTCGCTGGAAGAACTCCAGAGCATCAATGCGGCAATCACGGCCGACGTCTTCAACGTCCTGACGGTGGAAGCCTCGGTCGCGAGCCGCAAGAGCTTTGGCGGAACCGCGCCCTCGGAAGTGCGCAAGCAGATTGCCTGGTGGCGGGCCAGAAACTGATAAGGCAACCGATCACGCGAACGCTTGCCAATCATCACGAGATCAGGGGTGCACAAGCGCCCCTTTTTTCGCTAGAGCCTAGAGCAACAACATTTCTATGGACCGGGTCATGGTGAATTCGCTGAAACGCACGACGCTTACGCTCTCTATTGCGCTGGCCGCCTCGCTGGCTCTGTCCGCCTGCGGCCGCAAGGGCGATCTCGATCCGCCGAGCACCCCTGCCAGCCAGCAGAACCAGCGTGGCGCCGAAGCGCCGGCAACGCCGGACAGCCCCTTCCTTCTCGATCCGCTTCTTTGACAGGGCTTAACCCGTGAACCACTTCGAGTATCGCGACGGCGTTCTTTACGCCGAAGGCGTGGCCATTCCCGAAATCGCACGTGCCGTCGGCACGCCCTTCTACTGCTATTCGACCGCGACGCTGGAGCGCCACTACAAGGTCTTCGCAAAAGCCTTCGACGGCGTCGATGCCCTCGTCTGCTACGCGATGAAGGCCAATTCCAACCAGGCCGTCCTGAAGACGCTGGGTCGCCTCGGCGCCGGCGTGGACGTGGTCTCGGAAGGCGAACTCCGCCGCGCGCTGGCAGCCGGCATCCCGGCAGAGCGCATCATGTTCTCCGGCGTCGGCAAGACGCCGAGCGAGATGGATTTGGCGCTCGAAGCCGGCATCTACTGCTTCAACGTCGAGAGCGAGCCGGAACTGGAAATCCTGAACCAGCGCGCTATCAAGGCCGGCAAAAAGGCGCATGTCTCCTTCCGCATCAATCCTGATGTCGATGCCAAGACCCATGCTAAGATTTCGACCGGCAAGAAGGAAAACAAGTTCGGCATTTCCTATGAGCGCGCGCGTGCCGTCTATGCACGGGCGGCGACGCTGGACGGCATAAAGGTTTCCGGGATCGACATGCATATCGGCAGCCAGATCACCGATCTGCAGCCCTTCGAAGACGCCTTCCGCCTGCTGCGCGAGCTCGTCGAGACGCTGCGCGGCGACGGCCACACCATCGATCACGTCGATGTCGGCGGTGGCCTTGGCATTCCCTACAAGGACGACAACAACCCGCCGCCGGAGCCGGATGCCTATGCCCGGATCGTCAAGGACCAGCTGTCGAGCCTCAACTGCCGCATCGTCACCGAGCCCGGCCGCCTGATCGTCGGCAATGCCGGTATCCTGGTGACCGAGGTCATCTATGTGAAGGACGGCGGCGACAAGACCTTCGTCATCGTCGACGGGGCGATGAACGACCTGATCCGCCCGACGCTCTACGAGGCCTATCACGAGATCAAACCCGTGGTGATTTCGGCAGCGAACGCCCCGCGTATCAAGGCCGATGTCGTGGGCCCCGTCTGCGAGACCGGCGACTACCTGGCGCTCGACCGCGAGATGGCGATGCCGAAGCCCGGCGATCTGATCGCTGTCGGTTCGGCTGGTGCCTATGGCGCCGTGCAGGCCGGCACCTACAACACCCGCCGGCTGGTGCCGGAGGTGCTGGTGAACGGCAACGAGTTCCACGTGATTCGCCCGCGTCCGACCTATGAGGACCTGATCGCGCTCGACAGCGTGCCCGACTGGTTGGCCTGATCCATTCACAATTCGGCGATGAGGCGGGAAAAGCTTGCCGCTTTTCCTTGCCGCCCTCGTCTTCGCCACAAAGACTGCTATCTTCGAGGACAATCAGCCGTGACGATGCGCGGCGCTCTCGGAGACCAGACGGATGAGCTCTTCCCGCCCGGCCGGCCACAGGAAAGGCGCCTTCAAGGACGACCCGAAGCTTGCGCGGCGCGTCGGCGTCAAACGTGTGCTCGCACGGTCCGTGCTGTTTGCCGAGCGGCTGTTGCCGCTCTTCCTGCCGGTCGCGGGCATTGCCGCCCTCTTCGTCGCGCTTGCCTGGTTCGGCGTTTATCGTGAGGTCCCGGATCTCGTCCGCCTGGCGATCGTCTTTATCCTCGTCTTTGCCTTTGTCGCCTCCTTCCTGCCCTTCCTGAAGCTACGCTTGCCGAGCATTCCGGAAGCGGACAGGCTGCTTGAAGAGCGCAATGGCCTCGCCCACCAGCCGGTGGCGGTGCAGGACGATCAGCTCTCCGCCGAGACACCCTTTGCCCGCGCCCTCTGGCAGGAACACCAGCGGCGCATGGCCGAGCGGATTGCCGCCCTCGACGCCGGTATGCCGCAGCCCGACATCGCCCGCTACGACCGCTACGCGCTGCGCGCCGTGCCCGCCCTGCTCTTCGTCACGGCGCTCGCCTATTCCGGCTCCAATGGCGCAGGCCAGATTGCCGATGCCTTCCGCCAGCATGTGCCGGAAAGCGAGGCACCAGCGATCCGTATCGACGCCTGGATCACCCCACCCGGCTATACAGGTCAGCCGCCGGTCTTCCTCTCGGGTCTCGGCACCCAGGACGCAGCCGGCGTGACCGTGCCGCAGAAGTCAAAGGTGACCGTGCGCATCAGCGGTGGGCCGTCGGAAGAGAAGGTCCTCTTCGTCCAGCAATCGGATGGCGCCGTTCTCGACGTAGCCGAGAAGGACGATGCAGCCCGCAGGCCCACGGCCGGCTCCGAGATCGACGCAAGCAGTCAGACGGCTGTCCCGACGCCGCCGCCAGCGCCGGCGCCGAACGCCCCTATGGTGGCGCGCACCCATGAGCTGGAACTGAACGAGGCCGGCGAATTGCGGGTTGCCGACAGAACCTGGACGATCGGCGTCACACCGGACAGAGCACCCGAGATTGCCTTTGACGGCACGCCGCGCCGCGCGATCAACGGGGCGCTCGAAATCGCCTTTACCGCCAAGGACGACTACGGCCTGCGCGAGGCCCATGCCGAGATCCTGCCGCTGGAAGAGCAGGCCGATGCGACGCCGCTTTACCCGCATCCGGACTACAAGCTCGACCTGCCACGCCACAATGCCCGTGACACCAAGGGCGTGGCCAGCCGCAACATCACCGAGCATCCGCTTGCCGGCCAGATGGTGAAGATCACTGTGGTGGCGACCGATGGCGCCGGCCAGACCGGCCGTAGCGAGCCGATCGAGATGCTGCTGCCCGGCCGCAATTTCAACGAGCCGCTCGCCGCAGCCGTTGCCGAACAGCGCAAGGTCTTCGCCCTCGACACCCGCCAGATGCCGCAGGCGATCGCGCTGAACGAGGCGCTGGTGCTCCGCGCCGACGAGACGATCCCCGATCTCGGCAATTTCATTGCGATAGAAAGCGCTCGCGCGCGCATGAACATGGCGCGCGGCGAAGAACAGCTGAAGGACACGGCCGACTATCTCTGGGAAATCGCGCTCGGCATCGAGGACGGCGACCTGTCGCTGGCCGAACGCCGTTTGCGCGACGCACAGCAGGCTCTCTCCGATGCCTTGGAAAACGGCGCTTCCGACGAGGAAATCCAGCGGCTGATGGCAGAGCTGCGCTCGGCGATGCAGGAATTTCTCCAGGCCCTGGCGCAGCGCATGCCCAACCAGCAGGGCGAACCGCAGCAGAATGCCCAGAACATGCTGCGTCAGCAAGATCTCGACAACATGCTCGACCAGCTGGAAAACCTCGCCCGCTCCGGCAACCGCGACCAGGCACAGCAACTGCTCTCGGAACTGCAGCGGATGATGAACAACCTGCAGGCCGGACGCCCGCAGCAGGGCCAGCAGCAGCAGAACAGCGAGGCCCGCCGCCAGATCGACAAGCTCGGCGAGATCATGCAGGAGCAGCAGCGGCTGATGGACGAGACTTTCCGTCTGGATCAGGCGCTGCGCGACCGCATGCAGCGCGGCGACCCGCAGCAGGGCGAAGAAGGCGCCGAGGGCCAGCAGCAACAGGGCCAGCAAGGACAACAGGGCGAGCAGGGGCAGCAGGGCCTGGACGGCATGACCGCCGAACAGCTGCGCGAGGCGCTCAGGCAGCTGCGCGAACAGCAGGAACAGCTTGGTCAGCAGCTTGGCGAATTGCAGGAAGGCCTGAGAGGCATGGGCATGGAGCCCGGCCCCGGTTTCGGCGAGGCCCAGCAGGAAATGCAGGGCGCCGGCGAGGCGCTTGGCCAGGGGCAGGGCGGCCCGGCCGTCGAAGGCCAGGGACGCGCCATGGAGGCGCTTCGCCAGGGTGCTCGCGACATGATGAACCAGATGATGCAGGCGCAGCAGGGCGAGGGTGGCCAGGGTCCGCAGATGGGTCAGGGTCAGGGCAACCAGGATGGTCGCGATCCGCTCGGCCGCCCCCGCGCCACCAGCGGCCCGGATTTCGGCGAGCAGGTCAAGGTTCCCGACGAGATCGACGTGCAGCGTGCTCGTGAGATCCTTGAAGCGATCCGCGAAAAGCTCGGTGAGAATTCGAGCCCCGAGATCGAGCGGCGCTACCTGGAGCGATTGCTCGACATCCAGTGAGGCAACGGCTTTACAGAAACGAAAACGCCCGCATCAGCGGGCGTTTGTTTGTTGAGCGATGTAGTCGGCTGCCTCAGCCGGCAAGCGCCGAAGCAACGGCTTTGCGAATATCCGGCAGGGCGAAGGGCTTCGAGACGACATCAACGATCTTTGCCGAGAGGTCGTCTGCGCGCTCCCGCTGCTCGGCATAGCCGGTCATCAGCAGGATTTTCATGGCCGGAAACTCGGAATGGGCGCGATGCGCAAGCTCGATGCCGTCCATGACGGGCATGCGGATATCCGACAGAAGCAGGTCAAAGGCGCCTTCGGAGAGCTTTTCGAGACCTTCCGCGCCATCGGCGGCTTCATGCGTCTCGTGACCGTCGAGGCGGAGCGCCCTGGCCACGAACGAACGCAGGGAGTCTTCGTCTTCGGTGATGAGGATTCTCGCCATGGTTGAAGTTTTCTCCCGCGTCATTTGAGCCTTGCGAGAGGCAAATCACCAGACTTTCCTTGTCGAGTGGTAAACGCCGGACAGGTCGTCCGGCGCGATGGTTAACAGGTCACTGCCATCAGATGGCGAGATGTTCCATTTCGAAACAGCTCACGCGTCGCCTGTGACGACGCCGACGAAGGGCAGTTCGCGGAAGGCATAGGCCACATCCATGCCGTAGCCCACGACGAAATAGTCGGGGCATTCGAAGCCGACATAATCAGCCTCAAACTGTTCTTTTCGCTTCACTTTCTTGTCGAGAAGCACGGCGATGGTGACATTGGCGGCACCCCGCTCGAACATCAGTTCCTTGGCGAAAAGCAGGGTGCGGCCGGACTCGAGAATATCGTCGATCAGAAGGATGTTGCGCCCCTTCACGTCGCTATCGATGTCCTTGATGATCTTCACGCCCTGGGAGACCGTGCCTGTGCCATAGCTGGACAGGGTGATGAACTCGACTTCCGGGGCAAGACCGACGTCATGCAACGCACGAATGAGGTCGGCGGCGAAGATGAATGAGCCCTTCAGTACCGAAATGACCAGAAGGTCGTCGCAGGGACCCTTGATGATATCCTGGGCGAGTTCGAGATTACGCTGCCGGATCTGCTCGGCGGTAAAGAGCGGTTCGATGTTCTTTCCGCGAACTACGGGCATGGGGAACTCCTTGCTTGTCGACCTCAGGTCCTTGGCCGGCGGCATGCCGGAAAGGCAAGGGCCTTAGCACACTGGCAAGGGCTTAGGCACCCGACTCTTCGAAGGAAAGCCGGACTTCCGGCGTTTTTCCACCGGGATGCTGGAGACGGGTGACGATGCCGCGGCTCTCGCCGCCATCCAGGCTCGCGACCGGCGGCTCGATATAGGTGCTGGCGATCACCTGCCCGTCGATGAGAAGATCGGCCCTGAGCTTCGGCAGCGACACTTCCCGGGCGGTGCGGTTCTCGACGATGGCATTGAGCAGAAGAACACGCATTCCATTGCGGTCCTGTGGCGTCAGATTGACATGCGTGAAGTCAAGCGGCTTGGCGGCAATCTCCGGATGCTCGCCACCGCCGAAGACCAATTGTCCGGCAAGCGAGAAGATGGAGACAAAGGCAATCGCCACAAGCAGCGAAAAGGCGACGTCCGACAGCCGTTGCAGGCGCTGTTCGACGGCATCGGTCGCATGACGGAGGATAGCACGCAGGTCAGGGGCAACGGCTGCGGAAGACGCGGACGCATCCGGGCGCGGCGACGTCTTGGGCGGCTCACGGACCGTGACGAACTGCGCATCGACGACTTCGTAACGAGCGGCACGCTGGTGCTGGTGATCGATCCGTCGACGGGCACGATCCGGCGGCAGGAGATCGAGGTCCGCGGCGGCGGCCTGCTTCTGGTAACGGAAAGCACTCATGCGTGCGGACCTTTCGCACAGCCAAAATCGGATACCCCGAAAGTCGGCGGTTGAAACGAATCCTCACCAGTCGTAAATTCAATTGGTTAATGCTTCGGAAAGACGGCTGAGAAAGCCCGGCGCCCCGGGGCATGTTTACCGGCCGTTTACGATCGTCGTTTACGCGCCCCAGACCTCGGACACGTCAGACTGGGCCCCCTTTGATCCATTTCGAAAATGTCGGCCTGCGCTATGGGATGGGACCGGAGATCCTCCGCGACCTGACCTTCGACCTGCCGAAGGGATCCTTCCAGTTCCTGACCGGGCCGTCGGGCGCCGGCAAGACGACGCTTCTGCGCCTGCTCTTCATGTCGCTGCAGCCGACGCGCGGACTGATCAAGAGCTTCGGCCGCGACATCACCAGCATACCCCGCAATGAGCTGCCGATGCTGCGCCGTCGCGTCGGCATCGTCTTTCAGGATTTCCGCCTGCTCGACCACCTGACGACCTATGAGAACGTGGCGCTTCCCTTGCGCGTACGCGGCAAGGCCGAACAGACCTACAAGCAGGATGTCATCGAACTCTTGAAATGGGTGGGCCTCGGCGAGCGCATCAATGTGCTGCCGCCGGTGCTCTCGGGCGGCGAGAAGCAGCGCGTGGCGATCGCCCGCGCTCTGATCGACCGGCCGGAAATCCTGCTCGCCGACGAGCCGACGGGCAATGTAGACCCGCCGATGGCACGCAGGCTCTTGAGCCTTTTCCTGGAACTCAACCGTCTCGGCACCGCGGTGGTGATCGCCACCCACGATCTCGCATTGATGGACCAGGTGGATGCGCGCCGGATGATCCTGACCGACGGGCGGCTCGACATCTATGAATGAGATCCCCCAGAACCCAAATCAGAACGCAAACCAGACCCCTGGTCAGAAGAAGCGCCGCGTCGAGATGACGGTGAGGCCGACAGGCCCGATCCTGCCGCCATCCAACATCCAGGGCAATGCCCTGATGGTGGTGATCGCCATCATGGCCTTTCTCGCCTGCCTGACGCTGGGCGGCGTTTCCATGGTCCGCGCAACGGCCGCCGGCTGGCAGAGCCAGATCTCTCGCGAGATCACCATCCAGATCAAACCCGAAGAAGGCCTCGACATGGGGGCCGCCCTCGTCAAGGCGCGCGATCTGGCGCTCACCTTCGTTGGAACCCGCGACGGCCAGATCATGGACGACGGAGCGACCGCGCGCCTGCTCGAACCCTGGCTCGGCACGGGACTCAACCTCGAAGACCTCCCCGTTCCTCGGCTGATCGTCATTACCATCGACGAGACCAATCCGCCCGACTTCGACGCCATGCGCGCGCTCCTGAATGAAGAAGTGCCTCAGGCCTTCCTCGACGACCACCGCACCTGGGTGGACCGTCTGGTGCAGATGGCCCGCACGACGGTGCTGATCGGCTCGGGCATCCTGATCCTCGTCTTCACGGCCATGGTGCTGACGGTGGTTTTTGCGACGCGCGGCGCTTTGTCAGGCAACCGCCACATCATCGAAGTGCTGCATTTCGTCGGCGCCGAGGGCAGCTTCGTCGCCCAGGAATTTCAGAAACACTTTCTGAAGATCAGCCTAAAGGGCGCCGCCGTCGGGGCGGTGCTGGCAGCAAGCTTTTTTGCGCTTGCCAGTTTCTGGCAAAGCCGCTCGCTGGCAACCCCGGAAAGCGACCAGGCGACGGCACTGTTCGGCACCTTCACGATCGGCTGGGGTGGCTATCTCGGCATCTTCGCGACGATGATCGTGATTGCGCTTCTGACCACCATTACCGCGCGCCTGACGGTCATGCGCACGATCTATGAAATCGATCTCATTCGCTCCGATCCGGCCCGCACGGACGGCCTTCTCGACGATTGACGAAATCTCGCATGTTGACTTGCCTTAAAGCCGCCTGTTCGCTGTGGGAAATCCCGGCTATTCACAGGCTATGAGCATGGATCGGATGACCTCGAATCAACCGCTGCGTGACGGCGGCCGCCCTCCTTCCGGAGACGGCCTCTTTGCGCGCAAAGGCCTGATACGCCGGGCTTTGCGCTACGGCGGGATGCTCATGATCCTCAGCGCGGCGGTGCTGGTGGCCGGTTTTCTGATCTTCGCTGATTCGGTGAGCAACATGCGTCCGCCCGAGACGGTGAAGGCGGATGCGATCGTCGTTCTGACCGGAGGTTACCAGCGCATCGAGCAGGCGATCGATCTTCTGAAGCGCGGCTACGGCGAAAGACTTCTGATCTCGGGGGTCAATCCCTCGACCACCGCAGGGCAGATCCGCAAGGCGACGCGCACCTCGCCTGACATCTTCGAATGCTGCGTCGACATCGGTTACGCCGCGATCGACACGATCGGCAATGCCAACGAGACGGCGATCTGGATCCGCGACAAGGGCTATCGCTCCATCCTGGTCGTCACCAGTAACTACCATCTCTCCCGCAGCCTGATGGAGTTGCGCCGCAGCGATCCGCACACCGAATTCATCGGCTATCCCGTGGTCAATGCCGATCTGAAGACGCGCGCCTGGTACAGCGAGCCGGATGCGATGCGCACCATGCTGGCCGAATACGGAAAGACGGTGATTGCCTATGTCAGGGGCGTGACCGGATGGAGCCGGGATCAGGGCCTGCGCCCGGACGGCGAAATCACCGAATCTGGCCGCACATCCTGACCAGCAAGAAGAAGCTAGCGCTTTTGCTGGCGGGACTTTTGCTCTAATGACGGTTTCGCCCGCCCTCGAGAGCTCCAGATCATGATTGCCCTGCGTTCCATCATCTTCAACATCGCCTTCTACGCGAACATCATCATCCGGATGATCGTGCTGTTTCCGATCTACTTCCTCTTGCCGCGCAAGAAGGCCTTCTTCGTGCCGAAGGACTGGGCGCGCGCCAATCACTGGCTGATGGAGAAGATCGTCGGCACGACGTTTACGGTCGAGGGGCTGGAGAACATTCCGAAGAGCGGCGGCTACATCCTGGCGCCGAAGCACCAGTCCTTCTGGGACACCTATGCGCTGCTGCCCTGGCTGGATGATCCGGTCTACATCCTGAAGCGCGAGCTGATGTGGATCCCGGTCTTCGGCTGGTATGTCGCCAAGCAACGGATGATCCCGGTCAATCGCGGCGCCAAGGGCAAGGTCATGGCGCAGGTCATCGAGCGGACCAAGGTGGAAATGGCCAATGGCCGCCAGCTGATCATCTATCCCGAGGGCACCCGCCGTCCGCCGGGTGCGCCGCCGGAATACAAATATGGCATCGCCCGTCTCTACCGCGACATCAACGTGCCCGTCGTGCCCGTCGCCATGCATCCCGGCCTCTTCTGGCCGCGCCGCAAGTTCCTGCGTTTTCCGGGTCACTTCGTCGTCCGCATCCTGCCGCCGATCGAGCCGGGTCTCGATCCCGATGTCATGCAGGCAACCCTGATGGAACGCCTGGAGGCGGCAAGCGACGAATTGCTGATCAAGACGGCCAAGGACAACCCGCATCTGCCACTGCCTCCCACAGCCGTGAACAGGCTGAAGGAACTCGGAGCACTCTGAACGCATTCAACACGGGAATACGTGTGGGGCTTCAGGCTCCGTTCGCGGTGATGGCGGAAGCCACGCTCTCGAGCCAGTGGTCACGGATGCCGATTTCCCTGAGATGGGCGACGGTGTTGGCGACATAGACCGGATTGGGACCCGAGCGACCGACGGCGCCCTCGACGATCTGCGCCGCCTCCTCGACCTTGACGGCGCCTGCATATTGCGGGTGGGCCCGGTCGATCACGTAGGTGAGTGCCCTGACGGAGCGGCCGTCGGCCAACGTGGTGCGGACGTGGCGCTCAAGATAGACGCTGGTGACGAGTTCGCGTTCGCGCAGATAGTCAACGGTGGATTGCCACGAAGATGGCGCGACACGGAACGCGACGCCCTTGCAGGAACCGCCCCGGTCGAGCCCGAGGACCAGTCCAGGGCGCTCTTCGGTTCCGCGGTGAACATAGGAGCGGACACAGAGGGAACGACGATAGCCGCCGAGCCGGGCAAGCACCCTTTCTTCATAGGGAAAGCCCGGATTCCACATCAGCGATCCGTAGCCAAAGACCCAAAATTCGTCCATATCGCACGCCAATCCAAGACACGTGAAGTGATCGCAACGAGGAGCATCCCATGGCCATGTCGACCGCGCCGGAAAGCACGATCAGCCGAAAGGTTGTCCGGCTCGGCGTTTTGATCGTCCTCGTCATCGCTGTCTATAGTGTCGGCTGGTATTTTGCTGCGGAATTTCTGAAGAAACGCATTCTGACCTTCTTCGGCGGCGGAAATCCGGCAGGCGTGACCGCGACCTGCGAGGATGCGACGCTTGGCGGCTATCCTTTCCGCTTCCGGCTGAATTGCACGCGACTTGCCTTCGACGATCACTTCCAGGGTGTGGCCGCCTCCTTCGGCCCGATGCGCGCCGCAGCCCAGATCTACAATCCCGGCCATATCGTCTGGGAACTGGACGGGCCGGCGGAAATCCGCTCGGCACTCGGCTTCAACACGGCGCTGGACTGGACCAACATGCAGTCGAGCTTCCGCATCGGACTATCAGGCCTGTCGCGCAGTTCGCTGATGATGGAAGGGCTCAGCGCGACGGTCACGTCCACCGTGTCGAACCTGCAGGTGCAGATGACGGCGCCGAGCGCCCAGTCGCATGTCCGCCAGAACGAAGGCAATCTCGACTACGCGACGCTGGTGCGCGATGTCTCGGTCTCGATCGGCGGCACCCAGATCGCGCTTCCACCCGTAGCGGCGAGCCTCGACGCCACCTTTGCCGACAAGGGCGGATTGCTCGATCCGCGTGTGGCACAGGAGCAGAAGCTCTACGGCACCAAGGGCGAAATTCATCGCATGGTAATCGACATGGGTGAAGGCCGCGTCCTGACGCTGAGTGGCCCCTTCGAGGTGGGTGAAGACGGCCTGATCTCCGGGCGGATCAAGTTGCAGGTCGAGCAAATCCGTGCCTGGCGCGATGCTGTGAAGACGGCTTATCCCGAGCAATCAGACATGATCGACAATGTCGCCAACGTGCTGCGGGCACTCGCCTTCGGCCGCGACGACAGCGAAGCCGAGATCACCATCCAGAATGGCGTGGCATCGCTCGGCTTCATCCCGCTTGGACAGATCCCGCCCCTCTGAGGCGGCGGGATTGGCTCACTTGTCGAGCGCGTGACGGCCGAAGTCCGGCACATCGACATCCTGGCCTGCCTGGACGATCGAGCGGCGGATGGTGCGGGTGCGCGAGAAGAGTTCGAACAGCTTGTCGCCCTCACCCCAGCGGATCGCCCGCTGTAGATAGGCGAGATCCTCCGAAAACCGTGCCAGCATTTCGAGGATCGCATCCTTGTTGTGCAGGCAGACATCCCGCCACATGGTCGGATCGGAAGCGGCCAGACGGGTGAAGTCGCGGAAACCCGAAGCGGAATACTTGATGACTTCCGATTCCGTCACGGCCTCCAGATCGTCCGCCGTGCCGACGATGTTGTAGGCGATGATATGCGGCAGATGCGAGACGATGGCCAGCACCTTGTCGTGGTGCTGCGGATCCATCTCGTCACACATCGATCCCAGCGCCTCCCAGAAGCCGCGCAGACGGGCCATCGCCTGCCCGTCCGTACCCTCGAGCGGCGTGAAGATGCACCAGCGGCCCTTGAACAGGCCGGGAAAACCGGCGTCGGGACCGGACTTCTCCGTACCCGCCAGCGGATGACCGGGAATGAAATGCACACCGTCTGGCATATGCGGCGCCATCTGCGCGATGACGGATGCCTTGGTCGAGCCGACATCGGTGACGATGGCGCCCAGCTTCAGGTTGGGCGCGATCTGTTTGGCGACCGCTTCCGAAGCGCCGACGGGAACGGAGACGATGACGAGATCGGCATCCTTGACCGCCTCGGCGGCAGACTCGACATAAGCAGTACCGAGCTCCAGTTCTTCTGCCCGCTTCAGCGTCTCGGCGCTGCGGGTCGAGATGACGACCTCTTTAGCCAGCCCAAGCTTCTTCACGTCGCGGGCGATCGACGAGCCGATGAGGCCGATACCGATCAGGGCGATGCGGTCGAACAGGATTTCAGACATCAGGTGCGTTCCATGAATTCGGTGAGGGCAGTGATGACGCCGGTATTGGCCTCCTCGCTGCCGATCGTCATGCGGAGTGCATTGGGAAAACCATAGGACGAGACGGCGCGCAAGACGAAGCCGCACGAAGTCAGGAAGGCATCGGCATCAGACGCGCGCTTTCCGTCCTGGTCAGGGAAGTGGATCAGGATGAAATTGGTGACCGAGGGCGTGACCTCGAGGCCAAGGGCGGTGAGCGCTTCCGAGACCCGGGCGAGCCAGACCTGGTTATGCTCGACGGCTTTCGCCACATGCGCCTGGTCGTGCATGGCGGCAGCCCCGGCGAGAAGTGCCGGCGTGTTGATGTTGAACGGCCCGCGCACCCGGTTCAACGTGTCGATGATCTCGGCGGGGCCATAGATCCAGCCGATGCGCAGAGCAGCCAGCCCGTAGACCTTGGCGAAGGTCCGGGTCATCACAACGTTGCGGTTGGCAGACACGAGCGCGATACCGGCCTCATAATCGTTTCGGCGGACATATTCCGCATAGGCGGCGTCGAGCACGAGGATGACATGCGCAGGCAAGGCCGCATGCAGTCGCTTGATCTCGGCATAGGGCACATAGGTGCCAGTCGGATTGCCGGGATTGGTGAGGAAGACGATTTTCGTCCGCTCGGTCACGGCGGCAAGGATTGCATCCACGTCGACGCGCCGATCGGCTTCCTTGACCGTCACGGGCGTGCCGCCGGCCGCCAGGATCTGGATCCGATAGAGCAGGAAGCCATGTTCGGTGATGATGGCTTCGTCGCCGGGCCCGACATAGATGTTGGCGAGCAGGGCCAGCAACTCGCCCGAACCATTGCCGCAGAGGATGTTGGCCAGGTTCAACCCATGCACCTCGGCAATCGCATCACGCAGCACACGCGCCTGTCCATCGGGATAGATCTCGAGCGTTTCGGCCGCCATGCGGAAGGCGTCCATGGCCTTCGGGCTTGGACCAACCGGCGTTTCATTGGACGACAGCTTGAAGACGCGGGAAACCCCGCCCGCATGGTCCTTGCCAGGAACATAGGCGGCGATCTCCATGACCCCGGCACGGGGTGTCGGCTTCGTCGAGGCGTTCATGAGGCGCATTCCCGGCCATTGGATGGCAAGAGGCCATCCCTTCACATGGGATTGGGATTACTGCGGAAAACGCGCTTTGTCGAGGCGGGCGAGCGCCGCAGCCTGGCAATGGGACGCCCGACACAACACGCTTTTCAGACCTCGGGAGACCGATTGCGGGTCGTCGGCACGCCCTGCGGTGCGAGCACCGGCGCAAAGACGCGGCGGGAGGCACGCGCGGCAACGGGCAGTCCCTGATAGAGCCGTTTCTGCGCCTCGACGACGATGACGCCGGAAAAGGCCGGCCAGAGTACCTTACCAAGCCGCTCGAAGCCTCGGCGAAGGCGGAGGACTGCACGGATCTTCGACGGCGGGAAGAACAAGGCCTCTGCCGAGGCACCGGGTGTGAAGTTGGTCTCGCGCAGCAGCGCCGTGAGCTGGCCACGCGAATAGGGACGGCCCGAACCGAAGGGCGTGTGCTCCATGCGCGCCCACACACCACGACGGTTGGGCACGACGATGACGAGGCGGCCGCCGGGGGCGAGCACCCGCCAGACTTCCTTCAGCGTCTCCCGCGGGTTCTCGGCGAATTCGAGTGAATGCACCATCAGCACGCGGTCGACGGAACTGTCCGGCAGCGGCAGCTCCTCGTCGAAGACGAGCGTCGTGGCCGAGGGTTCGCCGACAGGCCAGTTCACCGCCCCCTGCCCTGCCGGCATGAAGGCCATGGTACGCTCGGTGTCGGCACGGAAGCGTTCGAGAAAGGGAATACAGTAACCAAGGCCGACAAGCCGTTCCTGTGGCAGGCGCGCCCAGACCGAGGATATTGCCAGCGCGACCGACTGCTCCGCCACTCGGCCGAGCATCGTATAATAAAACTGCCTCAGATCCACGATATCGACATGCATGAACTTATTGTTAGCAGCCCATCCTTGGACTTCAAGCTGCAAGAGGATACATTCGCGCCAACGAGGCGGGACATAAAAAAGCGGGTCAACAATGAAATCACTGCAGATCGAGGTATTCCTCTGCCGAAGTGACAACTTCGGCGTCCTCCTCCATTGCCCGGAAACCGGCGAGACGGCGTCGATCGACGCACCGGAACTCGATCCGATCGTGGCGGCCGCGGAGAAGCGGGGCTGGGCGATCACCCATGTCTTCACGACCCACCACCACGGTGACCATGTCGATGCCAATCTGGCACTGAAGGAAAAATACGGCTGCGAGATCATCGGCCCGCGCAACGAGGCGGCGGCGATTCCCGGCATCGACCGGACGGTAGGCGACGGCGACGAGTTCACCTTCGCCAAGCGGCCAGTGCGGGTAATCGAGACGCCGGGCCACACTGCGGGGCATATTTGCTACTACCTGCCCGAGGATATGCTGCTCTTTGCCGCCGACACGCTCTTCGCCCTCGGCTGCGGGCGCCTCTTCGAACGATCCGCGCTGGACATGTGGCATTCCCTGCAGAAGCTTGCGGCGCTGCCCGATGAGACCATCGTCTATTTCGGCCATGAATACACACTCTCGAATGCCCGCTTCGCACTGACGGTCGATCCGGAGAATGCCCGGCTCAGATCCCGCGTCGAACTGATCGAAATGCAGCGCAAGCGCGGCGATTTCACCATTCCGACGACGATCGGACTGGAGAAGGAAACCAATCCCTTCCTGCGCGCCGGCGACCCGGATATCCGCCGCACGCTCGGCATGGAGGGCGCGACGAATGATGAGGTCTTCGCGGAAATCCGCAAGCGCAAGGACTCCTTCTGATGCAGGCAGCAGATATCATCGAAACCCTCGGCATGCAGCGCCATCCCGAGGGCGGCTGGTATGTGGAAACCTATCGGGACGAACACGGCGGGCCCCGCGGCCATTCGACGGCGATCTACTATCTCCTGCAGGCCGGCGAACGGTCTCACTGGCACAAGGTCAAGGATGCCGCCGAGGCCTGGCACTACTATGCCGGTGCGCCGCTTGCCCTGCACCGTTCGAAGGACGGCGTGACGCAGGAGATGGTCGTTCTGGGGCTCGATCTCGCGGCCGGTCAGCGTCCTCAGGCAATCATTGATGCCGATGAGTGGCAGGCGGCGGAAAGTCTCGGCGAATTCACGCTGGTCGGCTGTACCGTAGCGCCCGGCTTCGACTTTTCCGCCTTCGAAATGGCGCCGCCAGGCTGGGCACCGGGCGCATAAGCCCGCGATTCAGACCTCGGACAGCGTCACCGTCAGGATCACCTGCGCTGCATAATAGGTCGCCCAGACGAAGTAAGCGGCCATGCCATCGATCGGGTGATCGGGGCCCGTCCAATATTTCCGGATCGTCAGCACGATATCCGAGAGAATGAAGAGCGTCGCGCCGACAAAGGCGATCGGATTGGCGAGACCGAGCGTCAACCAGACCAGGACCATGAACAAGAAGACATAGATGCCTATGGGCAGCGCCAATCGTCCGGCAGGCTTCCAGATGCGCATAAGCACGCCGAAGGTCAGGATCGCGACAAGCGCGCCGGCGATCACCCGCCAGGGTTCGGCAAAGGCGATCTCCAGGTCGGTAAGGGTCGCGAGCAAGGCCACATAGGCGATATGAGCCGAGAGAAAGGCGGCGACACCGCCGACAAAGGCTCGGTCTCCTTCAAAGGCGAGTGACCAGTCGCCAAGGGCTCCGAACAAAAGGGCGGCAACCAGCAGCGGATGGGCGCCGACGGCATAGGCATACAGAGCAAGCAGCAGGACAGGCAACGTCTTCCAGACGGCCCGGAACACGGTTTTTTCCCGCGGCAGGATCCAGAGATAGCTGGTACCGAGCGCGACCGAAAGCCAGAGGATGCCGGTCGCAGTGGCCATTCAATCTCCCGTCAGGTCGCGCGCTCCGATTTGCGGAAAACCATATCGCGAGCCGCGAGCACAGCGCCACCTGTGATAAGCAGGCATGAAAGGCCAATTCTGACGCTAATCTCGCCAAAGCCAAAAATAATCAGGATCAGCGTGGACAGAAGCGGCGCGGCATAGCTGGAAACGCCGAGGATCTGGATGTCGCCGTTCTTCACCCCATAGTCCCAGACGTAGAAGGCAAGCCCGACCGGAAGCAGCCCGAGCCCGATCACCGCGGCCCATTGCGCCGTCGTATCCGGCCAGACGGTGGTTTCGAGCGCGAGATGGCAGAGAAGTGAAAGAGCCGATGTCGCAAGGCAGAAGCCAGTGACGACATCGGTCGACACCGTCTCGAACTTGCGGCTGACAAGCGAATAGGCGGCCCAGGTGAAGGCACAGAGCAAGGCGGTGAAATAGCCGAGGCTATAGGCCGGGTCGAAAGCGAAACCGTTCTTGCCGACAATGAGCGCAGTGCCGGCGAGACCGCACAGCGCACCGACGATATGGTGCCAACCGAGCCGTTCGCCTGGCAGGAGCGCCGAGCCGACGACAATCAGGAGCGGCCAGAGATAGGCGATCAGACCGGCCTCGACGGCCGGCGCATTCCGGAGTGCGGTGAAATAGAGAAAATGATAGCCGAAGAGGCCACCGACGCCGGCGAGCCAGACCTTCGGCGGCTGGCGCAGCTCCTTCAACCGCTCCGGCCGGGCGATGAACATGAAGATGCCGGGAAGACTGCCGATCGCAAAGGTGATGGCCGAAAGCTGGAAGGGCGGCATGGTGCCGGAAGCCGCTGTCATCAGCGCGAGGAAGGACCACATCAGGATCGCGGTGAACCCGATCAGCGTTGCCTTGGTCTTCATGAAATCCCCTGATGCGGGGCTCGCCCGCTGAAACTAGCCGTCGAACTTTTCTGCTGTCACATGCACGGTTCCGTAGCGGGTCGGGATTCTCGCATAGACAGGTGCATATAGCTGCAGCGTCGCAGTCTTGGCAAACCAGATCTCCATGCCGGTCACCGACTTCAGATACTCGATGTCCTTGCGGCCCTGGCGATATCCGGACTTCGGCACGTAGCGAACCGAACAGACGATGGCCTCGCCCTTGGCACGGCCGGCGGAGAAGGTCTCGGAGCGGTTCGGGGAGAGAACGAGATCCATCCGGCTTTCGCCGTCATAGACGGGCAGTATCTGGCCGCAGACATCGGCATTGCCGGGAATGAGGAGAGCACCGATTGGATCAAGCACCGACTTCAGGTCACCCGGCTGGACGGGCACCCAGGTGTCCGGCTTCGGCCGCTCCGGCGTGACCCTGGTTTCCACCACATTGCCACCGGCAAAAAGCACCTCGTAGGTATGTTTCCGCTTGCCGCTCTTGTAGTCGAGCACATAGCGCTCCGGGTTCATGCTCCCGCCGGACATGCGCCCGGACACGCTGCTGTCGGCAGACACCTCGCGCACGATGTCCACGAGGCTCGACGAATGGAACTGGCCGGAAATGGTATAACGGTCGTTTTTGACGGCCGTCTGAAAGGTCATGCGCGCAATCGGCAAGACACCGAGAGAAACCTTGTAGGATGTGTCGTAGCGATAATCGGCAGCCCCGGCACCACCGGCGGCAAGGACGAGGAAGGCGGTAAGGAAGCCGGTCGGACGCAAATGCCATCTCCATCATGGGAATGCCGGCGGGCCGGCGTCTAGAACATGCAGTCTCGCCGTGGACTGTGGCAAGAAAATATCCTACACCCGGTCTGCCGCCCGGAAAATCCAAGGTTTGGCTTGACGCGCCGGTTCTCACTGACTATAGAACCGCAACTTTCCAATCAGACGCTGTTGGATTGCCTCGCCGGCATTTGGCCGGAAGCGATGCGATGGCCTAGAAAAACAATAGGTGTACCATGTCCCGCAGTTGCGAATTGACCGGCAAGGGCGTCCAGTCGGGCAACAACGTGAGCCACGCGAACAACAAGACCAAGCGCCGGTTCCTTCCGAACCTGTGCGACGTCACGCTGATCTCGGACGCTCTGAACCAGCGCTTCCGCCTGCGCGTTTCGGCTGCTGCCCTGCGCACGGTCGAGCATCGCGGTGGTCTCGATGCTTTCCTGATCAAGGCTTCCGAAACCGAACTGAGCATGCGCGCTCGTCTGCTGCGTCGCCAGATCGTCAAGAAGACCGCCGAAGCCGCTTGATAGCGTCATCCGGCCAGACTTTCGAAAGGCTTGACCGGCACGCCGGGCAAGCCTTTTCGTTTGGGGTATCCTGAGAGGCGAGAGCCTCGCATACCGCCCTACCCTTACATTTTTGTCCCTCCAACTGGTGGCATCACCCAGGATAAAAAAATGCTGAACAAGCGCTATTTCTTTGCCTACAGTCTGCTGATGACGACAATCGTCGTCGCCTCTAACTTCCTCGTCCAGCACCCGGTCAACGGCGTTCTGGCCGGCATTAATCTCGCCGACCTCCTGACCTTTGGCGCCTTCACCTATCCGATCGCCTTCCTCGTCACCGACCTGACCAACCGTCAGTTCGGCCCCCAGGTTGCGCGCCGCGTCGTTCTCGTCGGCTTCATCGCAGGTGTTCTCCTGTCGATCCTGCTGGCCACGCCGCGCATTGCGATCGCATCGGGCTCGGCCTTCCTCGTCGGCCAGCTGCTCGACATCTCGGTTTTCAACAGGCTGCGCCAGCAGACCTGGTGGAAGGCACCGCTGATGGGCTCGCTGATCGGCTCCGTGCTGGACACGATCATCTTCTTCTCGCTGTCCTTCGCGCCCGTCTTCGGCTTCATCGGCCCGAACGACGACTTCGCGATTGCCGCAGCCCCGATCCTCGGCGTGATGTCGACAGAAGCGCCACGCTGGATCTCCTGGGCGATCGCCGACTTCGGCGTGAAGATGCTGATCGGTTTCATCATGCTCCTGCCCTACGGCGCGCTGATGAGTGTCGTTCGCCCCATGCCGACAGCCTCGCGCACGGCCTGACGGCAGCGAAACCAAACGATCAAAGACAGCCTCGGGAAACCGGGGCTGTTTCGTTCTCTAGAGGTGAAGACGTCAGGACTGAGGCGCGGAGAGCCGGAATTCCAGCATCAAGTTCCGCTGCAGGATCGAATGGTTGTCGTCGGAGACGACGATCAGCCGAACGGAGCCGTCGGGCTCGGGGATGGCGTCGATGCCTTCCATATTGTCGATCTGGGATCGGTAATTGGCCTCGAACAGGATCTCGCCATCGAGAACAGCATCCGGTCGAATGCTGCCCCCGTCGACGCGGCGCAAACGCATTCCCACACCTCTGGCGATGGTGAAGCGGCGCTCGAGCAGCAGCAGATCCCCATCCGGCAGGAAAGTCGCATCGGTGATGTCGAAACCGTCACGCGGACGCACTCGAAATTCGCCGGCAAGCGGACCACCGAGGATCGCCGCATAGATATTGCCGTTGTCGTCGAAGCTCTTTTCGGAAATCGCCACCAGCGCCCCGCCGAGCGGTCCGTCCTTTTCGGCGATCACCAGCGCCTCCAAACCGCCATTGCTGCGCAGGACGTCGAGATCGAAGGGGAAGGCGAGCGGTTCAGACGGCACTGCCTTGCCGAGGTCGGACAGAGGAGCGTAGGACACGACGCGGTGACGCTGTTCGAAACCCACGAAGGCACTGTTGCCATCGACGGCAAGGCTTTCGGCATCGACAAAGAACTTGCTCGGGCTCTCTTGCCCCGACGCGTCCAGCAACGGCGCAAGTTTGACGGCGTCGACACCAGCGAGTCGGCCCTCGGCATCGCGCCTGATCTCTCCCTCGATCCAGTAGCCCGTGTCGAACACGCCAAGGAAGCGGCTGTCGTCCAGGAACCGGATCGACGAGAAGGCGCCAAACAGCGGCTCGGATGAGGACAGCTCGACACCGCCGAGGAATGTCAGTCCGGGCGCGATGGTCGGATTGCCGCCGAGTTCAGTGAACATGTCGCTGTCGACCGGGATGGACAAGGTCTGACCGGGCGGGATGACCGAAGGCGTACAGGCGGAGAGCGCAAGCAGGCCTGCCAGCGCAGAGCTCAGGCCAAGACGCCGCCGATAGGTCGATCGCTCAGGCACGCAGGCGCGCCCGGCCGGTGCCACCGGAGGGCTTTTCCTCGAAGAGCGAGGCGAGCTGTTCGGTCATGGCGCCGGCCAGTTCGTCAGCGTCCACGATGGTGACAGCGCGGCGATAGTAGCGCGTGACATCGTGGCCGATGCCGATCGCCAGAAGCTCAACCGGAGACCGCGTCTCGATCTGCTCGATGACGGCGCGCAAATGGCGCTCGAGATAGTTGCCCGGGTTCACCGACAGCGTCGAATCGTCGACCGGAGCACCATCCGAGATCATCATCAGGATCTTGCGCTGCTCGCGCCGCCCGATCAGGCGGTTATGCGCCCACATCAGCGCTTCGCCGTCGATGTTTTCCTTGAGCAGGCCCTCGCGCATCATCAGGCCGAGATTGCGGCGCGACCGGCGCCAGGGGGCGTCGGCAGACTTGTAGATGATGTGGCGCAAATCGTTGAGGCGGCCGGGCGCTGGCGGCTTGCCGCTCGCAAGCCACTTCTCTCGGCCCTGTCCGCCCTTCCAGGCCTTGGTGGTGAAGCCGAGGATCTCGACCTTGACGCCGCAGCGCTCGAGCGTGCGGGCAAGGATGTCGGCACAGGAGGCGGCAACCGTGATCGGACGGCCGCGCATCGAGCCGGAATTGTCGATGACCAGCGTCACGACGGTATCGCGGAACTTGGTGTCCTTCTCCTTCTTGAAGGAGAGCGGCTGCATGGGGTCGATGATCAGGCGGGTGAGACGCGCCGGATCAAGATAACCTTCTTCCAGATCGAAGTCCCAGGAGCGGTTCTGCTGCGCCATCAGGCGGCGCTGCAGGCGGTTTGCGAGCCGGCCCACGGCACCCTGCAGGTGCGCGAGCTGCTTGTCGAGGAAAGCGCGCAGGCGCTCGAGCTCGGCCTCATCGCAAAGCTCTTCAGCCGTGATCTCCTCGTCGAATTCCTGGGTGAAGATCTTGTAGTCGACCTTCTCGTTGAAATCGTCGAACGGGGTCGCCGGACGGCGCATTTCGCCGGGCGTCTCGCTGTCGTCGTCGCCTTCGTCCGACATCTCCTCTTCGGAGATTTCGGCACCGTCCATCTCGCCGTCGTCGAGCTGTTCCTGCGAGGCTTCGCTTTCTTCCGCAGGCGCGGAATCCTGACCGGCTTCGTCTTCGGACGTTTCCTGGTCCTGCTCGCCGCTGCGCGGCTGCTCCTCGTCGGTGGACTGCTCGTCCTCGCTCTGCTCCTGGTCGTCGCCCATGTCCTCAGCCATGTCCATGGCCGACAGCATGTGGCGGATCACGCGGGAAAAGGCCTGCTGGTCTTCGATGACGGACGAGAGATTGTCGAGGTCGGCACCGGCCTTGTCCTCGATGAAGGGACGCCAGAGGTCGAGCACCTTGCCGGCCGTTTCCGGCGCCTTCTGGCCGGTGAGCTTTTCGCGCACCAGCATGGCGACGGCCTCGCCGATCGGCGCATCTTCCTGCCGGCTGATCGTCGAGAAATTGGCTTTCGCATATTTCTCGGTATTCATCGACTGGATGTTCGAAGCCACACCCGGCATGCGCAGCGACCCGAGCGATTCCACACGAGCCTGTTCTACGGCATCGAAGATCGCGCGGGCATCTGTACCCTGCGGTGCAAGTGCCGCATGGACCTTCTGGTCGTGGCAGGCGAGCCTGAGCGCCATGGAATCGCCGAGACCGCGGGTCACGGCGAGCTCATGGGCGGTCGGACGCTTGGAGAGTTCCGGCAGGCGGATCCGCTCGCCGGCAAGACCAGGACGCTCGTTGGCGAAGGCGACCTCGACCTGCGGATCACCCGCAATCGAACGGACGCAGCCCGTGATGGCCCGGCGCATCGGTTCCGTGTCTACTCCACCGCCGGCTCTCGCCTTCGAATTGTCGCCGCGCCCTGCCATGCTTCTCAGTCCTTATGCGCCGAGTACGATATTGGCCGCACTTTCCTTGAGTTCCACGCCGAAGGCGCGCTGATACTGCTCGGCCACCAGCGTGCGCTCAAGTTCGTCACACTTGTTGAGGAAGGTGACCCGGAAGGCGAAGGCGACATCGCCGAAAATCTCGGCGTTCTCGGCCCAGGTGATGACGGTACGCGGGCTCATGACGGTCGAAAGATCGCCGTTGACGAAGGCAGCACGCGTCAGGTCTGCAAGGCGGACCATGCGCGAAACGGTGTCGCGACCTTCGGCGGTCGAGCCGAAGCTCTTCACCTTGGCGCACACGATATCGACTTCCTTGTCATGCGGCAGATAGTTCAGCGTCGTCACGATCGACCAGCGGTCCATCTGCGCCTGGTTGATCTGCTGCGTGCCGTGATAGAGGCCCGTCGTGTCGCCGAGGCCAACCGTGTTGGCGGTCGCGAAGATGCGGAAGGCGGGATGCGGGCGGATGACGCGGCTCTGGTCGAGCAGCGTCAGGCGGCCGGCCGATTCCAGCACGCGCTGGATGACGAACATGACATCCGGGCGGCCTGCGTCGTATTCGTCGAAGACGAGCGCGACATTGTGCTGATAGGCCCAGGGCAGGATGCCGTCCTTGAATTCGGTGATCTGCTTGCCGTCCTTGAGGACGATGGCGTCCTTGCCGACGAGATCGATACGGCTGACATGGCTGTCGAGGTTGACGCGCACGCAAGGCCAGTTGAGGCGGGCCGCAACCTGTTCGATATGCGTCGACTTGCCCGTGCCGTGGAAGCCGGAGACCATGACGCGGCGATTGTGGGCAAAGCCGGCGAGGATGGCGAGCGTGGTTTCACGGTCGAAAAGATAGTCCGGATCGAGGTCCGGCACATAGGCGTCACCCTTGGAATAGGCCGGCACCCGGATGTCACTGTCGATACCAAACACTTCGCGCACCGACACGGTGGTGTCGGGGAGATTGGTAATATCAAGATCAATTTTGCTCATCGTTTCTCCATGCCGGGCGCCACCGACCGGCCGCATCTCATCGCTGCTGTGTGTTCGGATTAACAGAAACCGGCCTGCTTTAACAATTTGTAGGCTTCAATAACAGCGCGAAAACGCTCTTCCGAAGCCCTGTCTCCGCCATTTGCGTCGGGATGGTGTTTTTTTACAAGCTCCTTGTAGCGGGTCTTGATGTCGGTCGGCGTGGAGCTGACGGTAAGTCCAAGCGTATCAAGCGCTTTTGCCTCAAGGGCCTTGAGTTTTCGATCCGCCGCCTGATAGCGCGACGCACCGCCGCGGCCTTGCTGTACGAAGCCGAACGGGTCCTTCATGCGCGCCTGTGACGCAGCCGAACCGGAACGCATGGTGGAGTGAAGCGGGCTCGCCTTCGCCGCCTTGTTGACTCCCACGGTCCAGGTCGGGCGATGACCGGTGATTGCCTCCTTCTGGTAACGCGCGATCTCGGTGTCCGAGAGGCCGGAGAAGTAGTTATAGCCCTTGTTGTAGTCCTTCACGTGCTCGAAGCAGAACAGGAAGAACTGGCCCTCGGCATGCCGACCCACAGGCGCGCGATGGGCCCCCGGCTTTTCACAGCCGTCCCATTGGCACACAGGATTGGATGGTTCGGGCTCCGCTGCCCGCTTTCGCCGGGTACGTATCCCGTCGAAATATTTCGAGTCGAGTTTCATGCGCTAATTATGGGGCTCAGGAAGGGGTCGGACAAGAATTGACAAACCGGTTTGTTGCGCGCTTTGTGGGGCGTTTTGCGAAGCAGCAGAAAGAGGTAAGACCATGTCGGTAAAGAGCCGGATCGAGACCCGTCTGACGGAGGCTTTCAGCCCCGAACGGCTCGTCGTGATCGACGAGAGCCAGCACCATGCCGGCCACCAGCCCGACATCACCGGCACGGGTGAAACACATATGCGTGTTCGCATCGTCGCATCCGCCTTTGAGGGCATGACGCGGCTTGCGCGCCACCGGGCCGTGACCGATCTGCTGAAACCCGAACTGGACGCCGGCCTGCATGCGCTGGCCATCGAGCCCGCCGCCCCCGGCGAGCCCACGCGCTGGTAGTTTTCGTCTAAAATCAGACCTCCGGCTCGGCCGCATCGATCGGCCGGATGCGCAGACGCGTGATGCGGTTCTTCTCCCGCTTCAATACGATGAAGCGCTTGCCGTAGAAGGTAAAGGCCTGGCGCTCCTCGGGGATCGACTTCGACTCGTGGATGACGAGACCGGCAATCGTCGTTGCCTCCTCATCCGGCAGCAGCCAGTCCATGGCACGGTTGAGGTCGCGGATCGGCACGCCGCCATCGACGACGATCGACCCGTCGCTGTCCTGACGCACACCCTGGATCTCCAGATCATGTTCGTCGGAGATATCGCCGACGATCTCCTCCAGGATATCTTCCAGCGTCACCACACCCTGCACTTCACCATATTCGTCGACGACCACGGCAAAATGGGTCTTGCGTCGCAGGAAGGCGTTGAGCTGGTCCTTGAGGTTGGTGGTGTCAGGCACGAACCACGGCTTCTGGGCAATCTTGACGATGTCGATGTCCTGCGGCTCGACATTCGGCTCGGCGAGCGCGCGGATCAGATCCTTGGCATGGATCACGCCGATGATGTTGTCGGTCGCGCCACGCCAGACCGGCATGCGGGTGTAAGGACTTTCGAGAATGTTGCGGATCGCGGTCTCCGGCGCCTCGTCGGCATTGACCGCCCGCATGGCCGTGCGATGGATCATGATATCTGACACTTCGAGTTCGCCCAGATCGAGGA
This sequence comes from Rhizobium sp. AAP116, assembly GCF_001295785.1. Taxonomy (NCBI): domain Bacteria; kingdom Pseudomonadati; phylum Pseudomonadota; class Alphaproteobacteria; order Hyphomicrobiales; family Rhizobiaceae; genus Rhizobium; species Rhizobium sp. AAP116. The sequence goes on along the minus strand of NZ_LJIB01000019.1, from coordinate 40,493 downwards.
CACCCCCGAGGCGGTCGCGGTCGGCCTTGATCACCGATCCCTCGCGATGCAGGAGGGCGACTGCGCCGCGCAGTTCCTCATGCGCAGAAAGCATCGACGCTTCGCCGGAGATCGAAACACCGAACATGCCAAGCAGCTTGCGCACGATCCAGTTGACAAGGCTGGAAAGCGGCCCAACCACGGCGACGAACGGGCGAACGAGCGGGGCAACAAACAGCGCGAAACGTTCCGGCGCAGAAATCGCCCAGCTCTTCGGCAGGACTTCCGAGAAGATGACGAGCAGAACGGTCATCAAGAGCGTGGCGATCGCCACGCCGGAATCGCCGAAAAGGCCGAGAAACAGGCTGGTCGTCAGTGACGAGGCGAGAATGTTGACCAGGTTGTTGCCGATCAGCAGAGCGCCGATCAGCCGGTCGCGCCGTTCGATCAGGATGTTGACCACCCCGGCGCGGTCGTCGCCATTGACCTCCAATGTGTGCATGCGCGCACGCGACGTTGCGGTCAGCGCTGTCTCGGAGCCGGAGAAGAAACCAGAACAGCAGATCAACAACAGTATGGCGACCAGCGTCAGCCAATACTCGGCGAGGCCGGCAAGGATTTGCTCGATCATGATGGGCGCATCTCCTCAATGAAACGCTGAACTTCGGATGCCGGCACATCGTCTGCGACGAAGGATTGGCCGAGACCACGGGTGAGGATGAAGGTGAGCTGACCGCTCTTGACCTTCTTGTCCTGGGCGATGGCATCCATCAGGACACCGGTCGGCGGCAATTCGCCGGGGATCTGATCCATGCGCGTCGGCAGGCCGACGGCCTTCAGATGGGCCTCGACGCGATCCGCGAGATCTGGACTGACCAGGTTCATGCGCGCAGAGAAGCGATGCGCAAGCACCATGCCGATCGAGACCCCCTCGCCATGCACGAGCCGGCTGCTGTCATACTGTGTTGCGGCTTCGAGTGCATGCCCGAAGGTGTGGCCGAGGTTGAGCAGAGCACGACGGCCGTTCTCCCGCTCGTCGGCGGCGACCACGTCGGCCTTGGCCTGACAGGAGACGGCGATCGCTTCGATACGGGCCGCACCGCCCGCAAACACCTCGCGCCAGTTCGTCTCCAGCCATTCAAAAAAGTCTGGCTTGTCGATCAGGCCGTATTTTGCCACTTCCGCATAGCCGGCGCGGAATTCTCGCTCCGACAGCGTGTCGAGCACGTCGGTATCGGCGAGCACCAGATCCGGCTGATTGAAGATGCCGACGAGGTTCTTGCCCTGCCGCGCATTGATGCCGGTCTTGCCGCCGACCGAACTGTCGACCTGCGAGAGCAGCGAGGTCGGGATCTGCACGAAGCGAACACCACGCCGGACGATGCCGGCGGCAAAACCGGTGAGATCGCCGATAACGCCGCCGCCGAGCGCAATCACCGTGTCGTTGCGCTCGATGCGCGCTTCAAGCAGCACGTCGCAGACCTTGGTGAGATAGTCGAAGCTCTTGGTCTTCTCGCCGGCGGGAAGCGTGACCGAGACTGCCTCGATGCCATCGGTCTGGAGGCTGTCCATCAGGCCGTCGAGATAGCGCGCACCGACATTCTCGTCGGTGACGATGGCCGCACGGCGACCCTTGATGCGGGTCGAGATTTCGCCGCCGGCACGCGCCATCAGGCCAGGCCCGATGAGGATGTCATAGGAGCGCTCGCCCAGCGGCACATGCACCAGGCGTTCCGATGTCTCGAGCTTCGTCATTGCGTCTTGTCCTTGCCGATATGTTCGATCACAGAGGTCAAGACCTCGTTGGCGATCACTTCCTTACGCACGTCACGCGACTGGACAGCGATATCCGCCAGTGCATAGATCGGATATCGCTTGTCCATCAGATCCTTCAGCGTCTGCTTCGGGTTCTCGGTCTTCAGCAGGGGCCGGTGATCGCGCTTGTTCACCCGCTCCCAGAGAACGTCGAGATCGGCATTGAGCCACACCGAAAGCCCGCCACGCTCGATCTGCTTGCGGGTCCTCTCGTTGATGAAGGCGCCGCCGCCGGTCGACACGACCCGCGGCCCCGTCCGCAACAGGCGCTTGATGACACGGGTTTCGAGCGCGCGGAACTCCTCTTCGCCATAGGCGGCAAAGAGTTCGGCGATGGTCATCCGCGACACCCGCTCGATCTCCGTATCGGTATCGACGAAGGGCAGACCGAGTTGCTGCGCGACAATCCGACCGATCGCCGACTTGCCGGCCCCCATCAGACCAACGAGAACAAGATTGCGTTTGCCGAGCGCCGTCTTGGCACGCACACCCAGACTGGGAGCAAGGTTGAGGATCGTATCGGTCATCGGCCTGTTCACGACTGTTTCATGACCTATTGACATATAGAGGGCTAGCGTCAAGCCATGGCAGCATTTCCGCAAGGCCTGTCCCGGCCTTGGTAAACTCCATGTTTCTACCTATTTATTCTCGGAACCGGTGAAGGACCGACCATGCCCACTCTGTTTCGCTTCCTGTTCATCTGCGGGACCATCGTCGGTCTGGTCTATGTCACCATGTGGTCCTTTGCCGTCTTCGTCGAACCGCGGGAACGCGACGTGACGGTGCGCATTCCTTCCGAGCGGATCAATCCGGTCGAGCAATAGCGGGAAACAGGACATGTCGGATCTGAGCCGGGCTCGCGTCGAAGCCTTTCTGGAAATGCTGAGCGCCGAGCGCGGAGCAGCCCAGAACACGCTCATCTCCTATGAGCGGGACCTCGACGACCTCGCCGATTTTCTTTCCGGCCGCAAGGTGACCCTGGGTGCAGCGACACGGGAAGATCTCGCCGCCTATCTCTCCGATCTCGCGCGACGCGGCTTCCAGCCGACGTCCCAGGCAAGACGCCTGTCGGCGATGCGCCAGTTCTACAAGTTTCTCTATGCGGAAGGGCTGCGGGGCGATGATCCGACCGCGATCCTCGACGCGCCGAAGAAGACCCGCCCCCTGCCCAAGGTGCTGACCGTCGAGGATGTCACGGGGCTTCTGTCGCTCGCCGAGCACGAAGCAAACCTCGAAGGACCGGATCAGGGAGCACGGATCCGGCGACTGGCGCTGATCGAGCTTCTCTATGCGACCGGCATGCGCGTCAGCGAACTCGTATCGCTGCCGGTAAAGGTGCTGACGCAGGAGGGCCGTTTCCTTCTGGTGCGCGGCAAGGGCAACAAGGAAAGGCTCGTCCCCCTGTCGAGGACAGCGATCGAAGCCCTGGCGCGATACGGTAAAATTCGCGGGGCCGATCCTGTTCACGCGGACAGCCCCTTTCTGTTTCCAGCCGCCAGCAAGGAAGGCCATCTGCCCCGCCAGGTCTTCGCCCGTGAACTCAAGGATCTCGCCATCCGGGCGGGGTTATCGGCGAATGCCGTGTCTCCACATGTTCTGCGACATGCCTTTGCCAGCCACCTTCTCGGCAATGGTGCGGACCTTCGCGCCGTGCAGGAACTGCTCGGCCACAGCGACATCTCAACGACACAAATCTATACGCATGTGCTCGACGAGCGCCTGCAGCAACTGGTGCATACGCATCACCCCCTTGCAAAACAGGCCAAAAACCCCGATTAGGACCGGCAAAGCCGGTTCCTGCGGGCGGCGAGCGCCAGGAACGAACGATCGGAACGGAGTTCATGCACAACTATCTCGACTTCGAAAAGCCCATCTCCGACCTCGAGGCCAAGATCCGCGAACTGAAGAAGATCGCGGAAGAGGACGAGAGCATCGACACCTCGGAAGAGATCAGCCGGCTGGAAAGCCGCGTCGATGAGGCGATGGTGGAGATCTATTCGAAGCTCAACGCCTGGCAGAAGACGCAGGTCGCGCGGCATCCGCAGCGTCCGCATTTCGTCGACTATGCCGAAGCGCTGTTCACAGAATTCACACCGCTGGCCGGTGACCGCAAGTTTGCCGAGGACGCCGCCATCCAGGCCGGCCTCGCCCGCTTCCGCGGCCAGCCTGTCGCCGTGATCGGCCAGGAAAAGGGCAACGACACCAAGTCGCGCATCAAGCACAACTTCGGCAGCCCGCGCCCTGAAGGCTATCGCAAGGCGATCCGCGTCATGGAAATGGCCGACCGCTTCGGCCTGCCAGTCATCACACTGATCGATACGGCCGGCGCCTATCCGGGCGTTGGAGCAGAAGAACGCGGCCAGGCGGAAGCCATTGCCCGCTCCACCGAGATGTGCCTCGGCCTCAAGGTGCCGATGGTCTCCGTCGTCATCGGCGAAGGCGGCTCGGGTGGCGCGATCGCGATTGCCACCGGCAACCGCGTCTACATGCTCGAGCATGCGATCTATTCGGTGATCTCGCCGGAAGGCGCCGCCTCCATTCTCTGGCGCGATTCCACCCGCGCCAAGGAAGCCGCGACCAACATGAAGATCACGGCGGAGGACCTGAAGGGGCTCGGCATCATTGACGCCATCATCCCCGAGCCCGTCGGCGGCGCCCATCGCGCACCAGACCGGGTCATCGGCATGACCGGCGACGTGATCGCCAGCGCACTGGCCGAACTGACGCCGCTTCCGGGCGACAAGCTGCGCGCCGATCGACGCCAGAAATTCCTCGATATCGGCCGCAACCTCTGAGATTGAAGGTTGCGACTGCGGCAATTTGCCATCACTCCGCCGCTTTGCAGCGGTAGCGGCGGAAGACGGATGGCGAAATCGACGGCCATTGGTTTATAATTTGTGAAGAAAGCAGTTCTAAACTACGCATGATCGGCTCGGTTTGAGCCACCAACATGTGTTTCTGGAAAGAGCCTTCGCGCATGCGTTTGACATCAACGGCCCTGGTTCTGGTTTTCGCTGCGGCTCTGGCAGGCTGCAATGACGCGCTCGAGAGCGCGGCCTATGACACGCCGCGGGTTTCCAACAAGGTCCAGCAGCCGCTGCCGGCGCGCCTCGTTGCCGAAATCCAGAAGAAGGGCATGGATCGCAATTCGCCGATCATGATCCGCATCTTCAAGGAAGAGGGCAAGCTCGAGGTCTGGAAGGCCAAGACCAACGGCCGCTTCGACAAGGTCGTGGAATACGATATCTGCGCCTGGTCGGGTCGCCTCGGCCCGAAGGTGAAGGAAGGTGACCGCCAGGCGCCGGAAGGCTTCTACCCGCTGACGCCGTATCACCTGAACCCGAATTCCAAGTATTTCCTGGCGATCAACACCGGCTTTCCGAACCAGTTCGACCGGGCGAACGGCCGCACAGGCTCACACCTGATGATCCACGGCGCCTGCTCTTCGTCAGGCTGCTATTCGATGACCGATGCCCAGATGCTGGAGATCTACGCCTTTGCCCGGGACGCCTTCAAGGGCGGCCAGCAGGCGGTGCAATTGCAGGCCTTCCCCTTCCGCATGACCGCTGAAAACATGGCGCGTCATCGCCATAGCCCGCACTTCGATTTCTGGAAAATGCTGAAGGTCGGCTACGACAATTTCGAGGTCACCAAGCGACCACCCGAAGTCAATGTCTGCGAGAAGAAATACGTCTTCAACCAGTCGGTCCCGGCCGGATCGAGCTTCAATCCGCAGGCCTCGTGCCCACCGATGAGCACGCCCCCTGCACTCTCGGTCGCGCTTAACGGCTTCAACGAGGCCTATGATGCCGCCTATGCCAAGGCGATGAAAAAATACGACGGCAAGATTTGGTACGACCCGACGGAAGCCGAGCGCAAGGCGCTGGTGGCGGATCTGCGCAAGTCGCGCTCGCACGACCTCGCTTTCGCGCCCACGGGTTCGGCCTTGAAGGCGGGCAGGCTGCTCGACCTCGACGACGTCGATCCGGCCAGGCTGCCTGCCGCCAACGGCACGGCTGCCGTCAACCAGATGGCGACCAACCCGAACGGTGACCCGCAGGCACAGGCTGCACAGACGACGACGGCCGCACCCGCCGCGCCGGCCACCAACGCCGTCCCGGTGCCGCAGCCCAATCCGCTTGCCCCCCAGACGGCCGAGGCGGCCATTGCAGCTCCGGCACCGGCCGACAAGAAGCCCTTCTGGAAGCTCTGGTAAGGGCATGGCCGAGACGGTGATCTACGACCTGAGGGGGCTGAAATGCCCCCTTCCCGTTTTGAAGACCCGTCGGCGTATGGCCGACATGAAGGCCGGTGACGAACTCGTGGTGGAGACCAGCGATCCGCTCGCCGGCATCGACATTCCGCATTTCTGCAACGAGGACGGCCATGAACTGGTCGCGCAGGAACGGCTCGACGCCGGTCACCGCTTTCACATCCGCAAGGGCGGCGTGACGCTCGGCTAGAACTTGAGGCCGGGAACCGACAGCGGATTGTCCATCATCGCCGCGCGATCCGGGCGGTCGATCGCCACCTTGCCGGTGAAAGCACCGAACAGGTCCCGCACATAACTTTCCGACAAATCCCTGGTGATCAGCACCAGCCGCGTCTTGCGGTCGGACCCTTCAGGCCAAGCCGGCAGGCGCACGGGCGGATGAAAGATCGACTGCACGCCATGCAGCACCAGCGGCTTGTCCGGCCGGTCGGTGAGCGCCACGATCGCCTTCATCCTGAGAAGCTTCTCGCCATGCGTGGAGCGCAGGAGATCGATGAACATGTTGATCGCCATCGGATCGATCGGCTCGTCATGGAGGATGGAATAGGAGCGGATCGAAGCACCGTGTCGGTTCACATCATGATGGTGATGGTGGCCGTGACCATGGGAGTGGCTGTGGTGATGGTGATCGCCGGCCGCCGCCATTTCGTCCTTCAGCCAGCGATCGACATCGGCGATCTTGGTTGAGGCATCGTAGAGCCCGTTGATCAGCATGGCGGCAGAGCCCGCATCATCAGCGTCGCCATCGGTGATCGGCGCGCGGGGATTGAGCGAGCGCAGGCGCTGCGTGATGGCAGAGACGGCGGCCTCGTCAGCGAGTGTCTTCTTGGTCAGGATCAGCCGATCGGCGACCGCGACCTGCTTGTAGGCCTCCGGAAAGGTATCGATGGTCGAGAGGCCATTGACCGCGTCGACGACCGTCACGACACCATCGAGATCGAAATGCTGGGCGATCGACGGATGACCCATGACCGACTGCATCACGGGTGCTGGATCGGCAAGGCCCGTCGTCTCGATGACGACGCGCGACAGCGGCTTCACCTTGCCGGTCTGCATGCCGTCGATCAGTTCCGCCAGCGTATCGACCAGTTCGCCCCGCACCGTGCAGCAAAGGCAACCGTCGGCGAGTTCCACCACCGCGTCGTTCGAGGTCCCGACCAGCAGATGATCGATACCCACTTCGCCGAACTCGTTGATGATGACGGCCGCATCCTTCATCGCCGGATCCTTGAGCAGGCGGTTGAGAAGCGTCGACTTGCCGGCCCCGAGGAAGCCGGTGAGGATGGAGACGGGAATGCGCGACTGGCTCATTGCGATACTCAGAATGTGGGACGGGGCCTCGGGATCGGCACATTGGCGATCTCGCCCGTGCCGGAGCCCTGTTTTGTCTCTACCGGCTCACTGCCGGGAATGAGCCCGGCAAAGCTCATCGCCGGCGGGCGGCCCATTTCCTGGATGTAAGGAGAGGTCAGCTTCATGCGCCCGGCCTCATCACGGCCTTCGCTGCGGATCTGGCGCGCCTTCGGATTGCAGATCTCGGCGCTGATGTCGGTGACCTGATCCTGCCCTTCGCCGTAGGGCGCGAGCTGATCCAGCCGGTTGCCGGCCACCGAGGTGGTCAGCCCCTTCTGCAGCAACTCGGCCGAAAGATCGGCGCGCGCGCCGAGGCTGTCGGAACCGAGCACCACGGAGATCACGGTGCGTCCATTGCGCGTGGCAGACGAGACCTGGTTGAAGCCGGAGGCACAGACATAGCCGGTCTTCATGCCATCAGCGCCTGGGAAGCGGCCGACGAGCAGGTTGAAATTCGGATAATCCTTCTTGCCGGTCGTCACGCCTTCCAGCGCGAAATAACCCGCATATTCAGGGAATTCACGCCGGATGGTCGTCGCAAGCACGGCCATGTCGCGGGCAGTCGTATACTGCCCCTTGCCCGGCAGACCATTCGGATTGACGAACCGCGTCGACGTCATGCCGAGCCGGGCGGCTTCCTGGTTCATGCGCTGCACGAAGGCCGCTTCGCTGCCGCTGACCGTCTCGCCGATGGCCACCGCGACGTCGTTGGCAGACTTGATGATCAGAAGCTTCAAGGCACTGTCGAGCGTCAGCTTGGAGCCCGGCCTGAAATACATCTTGCTCGCCGGCTGATCGGCGGCATGTTTGCTCATGACGACCACGGTCTCCGGCGAAAGCTCGCCTGAGCGCATAGAGCGGAAGGTCGTGTAGGCCGTCATCAGCTTGGTCAGCGAAGCCGGATACCATTTGCGAAAGGCTTCTTCATGGGCGATGACCCGGCCACTGCCGACATCGACCACCATCATCGGATTGGCGGCAGCCAGACCCGGCAGAACCATCGCCACCAGCGAGACGGCGACCGCCACTCGGCGGACGGATCCGGTTGAAGACACCATGCGGGGACGTTTCGCAAACACGACTTCGATCCTCTTGTTCGGCTGGGCTCTCGTCAACGCATGACGAGATCTTATGTAGGGAAGGAATGGCAAAGCCCATTGAATACGTCAATTGAAAGGCGCACATTCATGCCGACAATCACGTGATCCCCGCGACCGTGATCAAGAGTGAACGCAGGACGAGAGAATGCCGCTTCTGAACCGAGCTTCCGAACTCCAGTCGGAAGCCACCGAATGGCGCCGCCATCTGCATGCCAATCCGGAAATCCTTTACGACGTTGAAAACACAGCAGCCTTTGTCGAGGCAAAGCTGCGGGAATTCGGCGTTGACGAGATCGCAACCGGCCTCGGGCGCACGGGCGTCGTCGGGATCATCAAGGGCTCTGGCGGCGAAGGCAGGACCATCGGCCTGCGCGCCGACATGGATGCGCTTCCCCTCGACGAAATCACGGGCAAGCCCTGGGCTTCGACCATTGCAGGCCGCATGCATGCCTGCGGCCATGACGGTCACACCGCCATGTTGCTGGGCGCGGCCAAGTACCTCGCGGAAACCCGCAATTTTTCCGGCAGCGTTGCCGTTGTCTTCCAGCCGGCCGAAGAAGGTGGGCGCGGGGCGCTCGCCATGGTCGAAGACGGAATGATGGAGCGCTTTGGCATCGACGAGATCTACGGCATGCACAACATGCCCGGAAAACCTGTCGGCACGTTCGCCATCCGCAAGGGTGGCATCATGGCGGCTCCGGACAAGTTCCAGCTCAAGCTGACCGGCGTCGGCGGCCATGCTGCCGAACCGCACAACACGGCAGACACGATCGTCATCGGGGCCCAGATCGTCGGCGCCCTTCAGACCATTGCTGCTCGCAACGCCAATCCGCTACGCTCGGTCGTGGTCTCCGTCACCCAGTTTCATGCCGGCACGACCCATAACATCATTCCCGAAGAAGCCTTCATCTCCGGCACAGTACGGTCGCTGGACGAAGGCGTGCGCGATCTGGCGGAGCGGCGCATCGGCGAGATCGCAACCGGCATTGCGGCCGCCCATGGCGCGACCATCGAATACGAATACGAGCGCGCCTGCCCCGTCACCGTCAACCATCCCGCCGAGACGGATTATGCCGCGCGCGCAGCGATCGACGTGGTCGGCCCTGACAATGTCGACACCGAAGTGGATCCGAGCATGGCCGGCGAGGATTTCGCCTTCATGCTCCAGTCGCGCCCCGGCGCCTACATCATGATCGGCAATGGGGAAACGGCGGGCCTGCACAATCCGGCTTACGACTTCAACGACGAGGCAATCGCGGCGGGGATATCCTATTGGGTGCGTCTGGCCGAGCAACGCCTGCCGCGCTGAACACTGAATTTCGACCATGCAAAACCGCTTGGCTTGAAGGCTCTGCTTTTGTATGGAGGAGGAAGTGGTCCCGTAGCTCAGCAGGATAGAGCATCAGATTCCTAATCTGAGGGTCACGTGTTCGAATCACGTCGGGATCACCATCCTCTCACCGCCCACATCTTGCCATTACGAATCTAGGGTTGCGTTCGTGCCGTTCTACGGCATGATGGTTCCATGCCACGCCGACGGGTGCTTATTCTTTTTATCGTCGGCCTCGAACGGAGGGAATGCCATGGCGCCAAGACCCCCGGGCAAGAACAGTGACGAACATGCGATCGTGGAGCGGGCCGTACGGCGACTGTACGATCGCAAGCATGCCGACAGACATGTGCAGGAAAATGCCGAAGCGCTAGTCAGCTATCTTGTGAAGAGCGGCATTCGTGACGAAGACGATCTCGTCGAACTGGCAAGCATTGCGAACGGGAAGCGTTACGACCCGAACAACGGCAGTTTCCTGTAAAGACGAATGCCGCGCCGATCTCTATCGGTTGCCGCCATAAGGGCTGGTATCGGCTGTTTCATCTTTTTCGTAGAGCTCTCGCGTGGCAGCATCCTGATTGATGCGCTCGCGGCGGGTAAGCCGTCTCTGCCGCATGATGGCATAGAAGACGGCGCCGCCGAGCAGGATCGGCCCGAGCGCGACGACAAACAACCATAAATAGTTGATCATGAAACACCCTTTCCTCGAATCTGGATGCGCAATGAAAAGTGCAACCAATCGCGGGAGGAAAAGGTTCCGGGAGGTATCAGGTCGACGTCTTGGAGGGCGCGACCTTTTGATCGAGAGCCGACTGCAACTCTTCAGCAAGGACGATCAGGTACTCAGGCACTGCTTCACGGCGCGTCTCGTGCATCAACAGGTCCAGCTTGTCGCGTACGATGCCGCCCGTCCTGTCGCGTCGCGTCTCTGGAAATGCGATTTTCAGTTCTTCCATGTGGACCTCCGACTTGAGGGCATTGCTGGCAGGTTGAGTTTGATTAGTGCATGATGTTTCACTTACGTCATCCGGACCATCTCGGATCAGTCTTTTTTACCGACATCAACCGCCGTGATCAGTTGACGCCCCCGTCCGCTTCGGGAAAGGCTTCGATCAGCTTCTGAAGATCCTTGTATTCAAGCGGCTCGGCCTGAAGGATCACACTGATGCTTTCGGATACGTCGAGCCGGCCGTCGTGCTCGAGTTCGGCTCGCTCTCCCGAGGCAAACACCAGAGTGGCGCGTGTCTCGAAGCCCTGGCGGAGTAGCCAGTCGCGCGGCGCCTGGATCTCGACCTTTGCAGTATAGCCTTCACCCCGTCGCGCGACTGCGACGTGATAGCTGATGGGCGATACGCGATCGCCGATCAGCAACTGTCCCTGGCCGTCAACATTCTGCACATGTGTCATGTTTCTCACTCTCGCTTGCGGATCTCTCGCAAAAGAGAACATCCGGAGACGCTCTCTGTTCCGTCGGAAAAAGCGGTGCAGCCGCGGGAACCACTGTCTGACAGAGGCGTTCAATCAACGGGTCAAGGGGAGGAATGAGAACGAGCGAGACACACCATGAGCAGTGCGCGTCAAACGACGGACCATGATGAGATACGCCGCTGGATCGAGGAGCGGGATGGCATGCCGACGCGGGTCAAGGACAGCGGCGAAGGCGGTATCCTGAGAGTGGATTTCGGCAAGCCGGAGGAGGCGCTGGAGGAGATTGAGTGGGAGGAATTCTTTCAGATCTTTGAAAAGAACGATCTCGCCTTTCTCCACCAGGACAAAACCGCCGACGGCGAACTGAGCCGCTTCAGCAAGTTTGTAAGCCGTAGCTGACATGGTCGCCGGCCTGGCTGACCACTCACAATTTCGGGAACCAAGGTAAATGACGCGCGTTTTTGCGTCGTTCAGCCTGGTACCACAGACATCGGAGGATGGCGATCTTGACGACCCGTAGAGCCGAGCTTGCCGCACAGTCTGAAGTGGTCGAGTTGATACCGGCATTGCGCGCCTTTGCGCGGACCTTTTGCCATAAGCCTGAAGAGGCGGATGATCTTGTCCAGGAGACGCTGACCAAGGCGCTGGCCAACCTCGACAAATTCGAGCCCGGAACACGCCTGAAGTCCTGGCTCTTCACGATCATGCGCAACACTTTCTGCACGCGCTTCAAGAAGAGCAGCCGCGAAACCGTGGGCTTGCCCGAGGGGATAACCTCGCGACTGACCAGCGAGGCGAGCCAGGAGTGGACCGTGCAGGCCGACGAGGTCCGCAGGGCTCTGAACCGATTGCCCGAACATCACCGGGAAATGCTGGTCCTCATCGTCATGCTCGGCGAACGCTACGAAGATGCAGCCGAAATCTGTGGCTGTGCCGTGGGCACGGTCAAAAGCCGCCTGAGCCGCGCGCGCCAGCAATTGCGCCGTGAACTCGGTGAAACCGGGACGGACAGTCCCGTCGGATGAGCAAGACCGACAGCGGGGATGCAGACGCGAGTGCGGGACCTCCGCCTTCGACGGACGATGTGCCTGAGCTGACCGAGATCGGTCTGGTCTACGGCACCGATGCGGAGCCCGGCATCAGTCGCCGCCGCCGCGGCAAGGGCTTTTCCTATCACCTTCCAGACGGCACCGTCATCGCTGATCAGCCCCTCCTCACACGCATCCGCAGGCTCGCGCTGCCGCCGGCCTATGAACGCGTCTGGATCAGCCTTGAGCCCCACAGCCACCTGCAGGCGACGGGTTACGATGCAAGGGGGCGCAAGCAGTATCGCTACCATGTCGACTGGGCATCCTGGCGCAGCGAGCGCAAGTTCGACGAACTCATCGGCTTCGGTGAGGCTCTGCCGACCATCCGGCGGAGGATCGCCCGCGACATCGCCGAACACGCCGATTCAAGTTATTTCCTGCTCTCAGCCCTGATCAGCCTGCTGGACGTGACCTACATGCGCGTCGGCAACCGCGCTTATGCGCAGGAAAACAAGACCTATGGCGCAACCACACTTCAGAAGCGCCATCTGACCTTGGAGCCGGATGGCATCCGGCTGAGCTTCATCGCCAAGGGCGGCAAGCGGGTGCGCCGAAAGCTTCGTCATCCGAAACTGCAGAAGATCCTCGAAGAGATTGCCGATCTGCCCGGGCGCGATCTTTTTTCCTGGCGGGATCAGGAGGGGCAGTTGCATCGCATCGATTCGGGCCGGCTCAACACCTACCTCACGGAGATCACCAGCAGACGGCTCTCGGCCAAGACCTTCCGCACCTGGGGCGGATCTGTCGCCGCATTCGCCGAAGCCTGGAAGCACATTGAGGCTTCGGGACGTCCGACAATCCGGCAGATGTGCCAGATCGCCTCCGACCGCCTGCACAACACGCCGACGATCTGCCGCTCGAGCTATGTGCATCCGGCGATCCTCAACCTGGCCGACAAGAACACGGACCTTGATGCGGTGCGCGAACTGGTGCGGACGGCACCTGCCCGCGCCCTGCTCCGCGCCGACGAGAACAGGCTCATGACCTTTCTCCAGGCTCATTATGCCCGGAAGGATGAAGACAACGACTGAGTGCGTCCGGCAGGACAAAAGGCACGGAAAAGGGGCCGGACAGATCCGGCCCCTTCCTTGAATTGGCAAGCAACTGCTATCAGGCCGCCTTCTTCTGGGCTGCGGCATTGACCGCCTTTTCGGCAAGCTTGGTCAGCGCTTCGTCGGTCTTGGATTCTTCCGCCAGCGTCTCGTCGAGCAGCTTGACCGCATCCTTGTAGCCGAGCTGCTGAGCCCAGGCGCGCAGCGTGCCATAGCGGCTGATTTCGTAGTGCTCGACTGCCTGGGCGGCGGCAAGCAGGCCGGCGTCGAGGGCGGGCGAGCCCTTGAACTCTTCCATGATCTCCTCACCCTCTTCGACGATGCCGTCAATGGCGGGGCAGGTCTTGGCGCGCGGACGCTTGCCGATGATCTCGAACACCTGCTGCAGGCGCTCGACCTGGCCTTCGGTTTCTTCCTTGTGCTGCAGGAAGGCAGCCTTCAGCTTCTCGTCCTGAGCGCCACGCGCCATTTTTGGCAGTGCCTTCAGGATCTTCCGTTCGGCGTAGTAGATATCCTTGAGGGTCTCGTGGAACAGGTCTTCGAGTGTCTTGGTAGCCATTGTCGGTATCTCCTCGGTTATCGGTTGTGGCGAGAAAAGAACCGGCCGGATGGCGCTTTGTTCCTGACTTGTTTTTGTCGCGCCGACTGGAACGATCAAGGGCTCCGCAGGGTTAGTTTTGCAGGTGGCGCAGCACGCCACCCTCCAGACCCGAAGGAGGAAACAATGGTCAATCGCAACGACAACTGGGATGCCGGAGACGGCCGAAACCGCAACACGCGCCGCAGCCCGACCGGTAACTACGGCCCCGGCGACAGCGGCTTCGTCCGCGGCTATGGCGACGACCGACCGGACGCTGATCGCTACGACGCCATGCGCCAGCGCGACCACGGCATGGACGGCGGTGACAGAGCCAGCGGGTCGCGTTATCCCCGCACGGGGCGCTCCGACTGGACGACGGATGATCTGGGCTACTACGGCGACCTGAGCGACCGTGGATACGGAGACGACGAACGCCGCTATGCCCGGGGTGGCGGACGAGGCTCCCACCCGTCCGACAAACCATCCTATCGCGGTGGTTATGGCCGCAGCAGTCGCGACCATGATGACGATCGTGGCTTTGTCGACCGTGCCAGCGACGAGGTCGCATCCTGGTTCGGCGACGAGGAGGCCGCTCGGCGTCGCGAGATGGACAACCACCGCGGCAAGGGCCCCAAGGGCTATCGCCGCTCGGATGCGCGCATTCTCGAGGACACCAACGACCGCTTGGCCGACGACCCCGCCGTCGATGCCTCCGATATCGAGGTGACGGTGAAGGACGCCGAGGTGACCCTATCCGGTCATGTGACGGATCGCTGGGAAAAGCGCCGCGCCGAAGACTGCGCCGATCGCGTCAGCGGTGTCACCCATGTGCAGAACAATCTGCGTGTGCGGATTTCTGGCGAAGGCAGCGTCATGACGCAGGCCTGAGGTGCAGCTAGCCCCGAAGAGAGCGCAAGGCGTTGAGGATGACGGCAACGTCGATGACCTCTTGAAGCAGCGCGCCCTGAACGGGCGACAGATAACCGAAGGCGGCAAAGACCATAGCGCCGAAAGAGAGCAGCAGCCCGGCAATCGCACTTTGCCGGGCAATGTTGCGGGAACGTCTGGCGATCCCGCAGGCAAGCGGCAACCGCGAAAGATCGTCCGCCAGCAACACGACATCCGCCGCTTCCGACGAAGCCGCCGAACCCCGCGCACCGATCGCCACGCCGACATCGGCAAGCGCCAGCGCCGGGGCATCATTGACCCCGTCTCCCACCATCATCACCACGCCACCGGCGCGTTCCCTGCGAATGAGATCGACCTTGCCTTCAGGCGTGAGATCCCCGGCGACAGCATCAAGGCTGAGACTGGCCGAGGCCTTTTCCGCCACATCGCTGCGGTCCCCGGAGGCCATGACGATCCGACTGATACCACCGGCCCGAAAGGCGGAGATTGCTGCCCCGGCATCCGCACGCAACGGATCGGAGAGGAGAATGAGGCCAGCTGCCCGCCCATCAATGCCGACGGCGACCACTGCCGTGCCGCCTTCGATGCCGCCTCTGGCGAAATCCTCGCCGGCAACCAACTGCGAGCGGACATAGCCGCTGCCACCGAGCACCACCTTGACACCTCCGACCAAGCCGGAGAGCCCCCGCCCCGCCTCTTCGATGACGCCCTGTGGCAGGGTCAGGCCGAGACCCCGCGCGGTGGCGGCGCGTACAAGCGCTTCTGCCGCGACATGGCCGGAGGCCTGATCGAGAGAGGCAGCCAGCGCCAGCACCTGATCAGACGTGAAGCCCGGTTGCGGCCGGACCTCGGACACTTCGGGTCGTGCGGATGTCACGGTCCCCGTCTTGTCGACAACGACGGTGGTCACCGCAGCCAGCGCCTCGAGCGCGCCGGCCGTCTTGACCAGCACGCCAAGCGACGCAGCCCGCGACATGCCGGCGATGACGGCAACCGGCACGGCAAGGATCAGCGGACAGGGGGTGGCGACGACGAGCACGGCAAGCGCCCGCGTTGCCTCTCCGCTCCACCACCAGGCGCCACCGGCGAGCAGAAGCGTGATGCCGAGGAAGACGAGGGCATAACGATCCGCAAGCCGCGCCATCGGCGCCCGGCTGGCCTGCGCCTGTTCGACGAGGCGGACGATACCGGCATAGGTGCTTGCTTTGGATTCGCGCAGCACCAGAAGATCGAAGGCGTCGCCAAGCACCGTGCAGCCGCTCGGCACTTCATGGCCCATCTGGATGGGGACGGGCAGCGATTCGCCCGTCAGCGCCGAAAGATCAAGGACGGCAGTCGCGGCCAGCAGGCGCCCGTCGACCGGCACGACCTCACCCTTGCGCACGAGTATTCGGTCCTGCGGCTTGAGCGCTTCGATCGCCACGCTTTCGAGCGCATCGCCACGATAGAGCATGGCCGTACGCGAGACACGACCGAGCAGCGCCGTCATGTCGCGTCGGGCGCGGCCCTCGGCGAAGCTTTCGAGCAATTGGCCGCCGGCATACATCACAGCGACGATGGCCGCGGCAAGGTTCTCTCCGAGCGCGAGGCCAACACCGATCGAAAGCGCAGCGATGGCATCGACGCCCATCCGGCCGTTGAGAAGCGCCCGCAGGATATCGATGACGAGGACGATGAAGACGGAACCAGCACCGACCAGCCAGACCTGACGCGCAAGCTCGGGATAATCCGTCAACGCAAGAATGCCGCCGCCGGTAAGACAGAGAAAGGCAAGCGCCGCGAGCAGGACCGGCAGGCTCTCACGCAAACGTGTCGACTGCAAAATGTCCGGCATTCTCATATTCCCAAGCGGGCTGGCGAGGGGTCGGGATCGACCTCTCTTGCTGGTCTTCCCTTTCCCTTGTAGAGCCTTCTAAGCATGAAGCAATCGGACGTAAGCAGCATGATCGACAATGCCCGGCCCCGGCGCCTTTCAGTCCTCGGCTCGACCGGCTCGATCGGCGTCAACACGCTCGACGTGATCGAGCAGCTCGGCGGTCGCGACAGCTTCGAAGTGATGGCGCTGACCGGCAACGGCAATCTCGATCTGCTGGCCGAACAGGCGCGCCGCACGGGGGCAAAGCTGGCCGTCACCGCCGACGAAAGCCAGTATAGGACGCTGAAGGACCTGCTGGCGGGCACCGGCACGGACGTCGCCGCGGGCGCAAGCGGGCTTGAGGAAGCCGCCGACATGGAGGCCGGCTGGGTCATGGCAGCCATCGTCGGCACCGCCGGCCTCGCGCCGACCCTGAAGGCTGCCGCCCGCGGCGCCGATATCGCACTTGCCAACAAGGAATGCCTCGTCTCTGCCGGCCACCTCTTCGTCGATGCTGTGAGACATGGCGGTGGACGGCTGATCCCGGTCGACAGCGAACACTCCGCAATCTTCCAGTGCCTGGAAGCTGACCAGCGCCACGCGCTGGAGCGGATCGTGCTGACAGCATCCGGCGGTCCCTTCCGCACCCACACGCGAGAGCAGATGGCCAATGTCACCGTGCAGACGGCGCGCACCCATCCCAACTGGTCGATGGGCCTGAAGATCTCCGTCGGCAGCGCCTCGATGTTCAACAAGGCGCTGGAGATGATCGAGGCAAAGCACCTCTTCGATGTCCGCCCAGACCAGATCGAGGTTGTCGTGCATCCCCAGTCGATCATCCATTCGATGGTGGGTTACACCGACGGCTCCGTCATCGCCCAGCTTGGCGTGCCGGATATGCGCACCGCCATCGGCTATGCGCTCACCTATCCGAAGCGTCCGGCGCTCAATGTCGACCGGCTCGATTTTGCCAAGTTGGCAAGGCTCGATTTCGAGGCGCCCGACGAAACGCGCTTCCCGGCCCTGCGGCTTGCCCGCACGGCGCTGGAGCGTGGCGGCCTGCAGGGCGCGATCCTCAACGCCGCCGAAGAAACCGCCTTCAACGCCTTCGTCGAGGATAAGATCCGCTTCCTCGACATGGCCGACGTGGTGGAGACGGTGATGGATGCCATGGTCGAGGGCGTGCCGGCGGATACGATTGCCGACGTCTATGCGGCGGATAAGGAAGCGCGGCGCAAGGCGGCTGAGGTTGTCGCAGCCAGGTAACTTCTGGACTATCGATCATACACCGCCGCGCGCAGCATTTCCGGATAGGCGCCGTTGCAGCCTTCGAGCGCGTTGTTGGTGAGGCTGACGACGGTGAGGCGCTCGGCCGGATCGATGAACCAGGTATTCCCGTAGACACCGCCCCACTGGATCGCCCCTTTCGGGAGCGCCGTCATCGCAGCGACGGGATCGGTGACCAGGCCGCCGACGAAAGTAAAGCGATAGCCGGGTTCGCCTTCGATGTCGCCGATCTGATTGGAGAGTGCGGCATGCGCCATTTCGGGCGAGAGCAGACTGCCGCCACCGGTCCGCAGCATTTCCAGGAGACGCAAGACGTCCTTCGCCGTGCCCGCCATGCCAGCACCGCCTGACTGGAAAGCTCTCGCATTGAAAATGCGACACGGTGAAAAGACGGTCCGCCAGTTATCCTCGTCGCCGCTGACCCAGGGGTCCGGCATGCGAACGGGTCGATCCAGATGATCGGCATAGGCTACCGCAAGCCGTGCGAGGTCCGTGACGTGAAAGCGGGCATCGACCATGCCAAGCGGGCCTACAACATGATGGACGACGGCATCTTCAAGCGTCCCACCATGGAGGGCAGCAAGGACACCGCCGAGAATGTCGGTGGCGAAGGAATAGGCCCAGCGACTGCCCGGCTCGAAGGCGAGCGGGATAGCATTGTGGCGGCTGAAATTGTCTTCGAGGCTGAGATCCGTATTGCCGAGGCCGAGCGTCATGCTCTGTCCTTCGGGCAGGAGCTCCAGTGCCGGATCATAGAGCAGGCCGGATGTGTGGGTGAGGAGTTGGCGGATGGTGATCGCGCCTTCGCGACCATCAGGCGCCTTCGGCCTGAACCAGGGCAGGTATTGCGAGACGCGATCGTCGAGCTTGAGCAGCCCTTTCTCGATCATCGCAAGGGCCGTCACCGCAACGATCGGCTTGGTGACGGAGGCATAGCGGAAGATGGTATCGAGACGGGCAGACAAGCCGGCCTCGCGGTCGGCAAAACCCGCCGCCTTTTCCAGGATCGGTTCGCCATCCTGGCACACCAGCACCACAGCACCCGTGATGCGTTCGTCCTCGATCACCCTGTCGACCAGGGTATTCACGCGCGCGGCAATACTCACGTTCCTAAAACCTCCCAAAGAAAAATGCGGGCTCCGTTTCCGGAACCCGCATTTTTATGAAGATCTGCTAGGGTCGATCAAGCCACCGCACGCGCCAGGGCGCAGCGCGACCAGAGCTGGTGGAGCGAACCGACCAGATGTTCGAGATCGGCGTCCGAATGCAGAGGCGTCGGGGTGATGCGCAGCCGCTCGGTCTTTTTCGGGACCGTTGGATAGTTGATCGGCTGCACATAGATGGAACAGTTATCGAGCAGCAGATCGGAGATCCACTTGCACTTGGCGGCATCGCCGACCATGACCGGCACGATATGGCTCGGGTTCGGCATATGCGGAATGCCAGCCTTGTCGAGCATGGCACGCAGGCGACGCACGCGCTCCTGATGGGCGAAGCGCTCTACCTGGCTGGTCTTCAGATGGCGGATCGAGGCGACAGCGCCGGCAGCGAGCGCCGGCGGAAGCGCCGTCGTGAAGATGAAGCCCGAAGCAAACGAGCGGACAAAATCGCAAAGCGCGGTCGAGGCAGCGATATAGCCACCCATGACGCCGAAGGCCTTGCCAAGCGTGCCTTCGATGATCGTCAGGCGATCCATCAGGCCCTCGCGTTCAGCAATACCGCCGCCATGGGCGCCGTACATGCCGACCGCATGGACTTCGTCGAGATAGGTCATCGCGCCGTATTTATCGGCGAGATCACAGATTTCCTTGATCGGCGCGATATCGCCATCCATCGAGTAGACGGATTCAAACGCGATCATCTTCGGCGCCTTGGGATCGGCGGCAGCAAGCTTCGCTTCCAGATCCTTGACGTCGTTGTGCTTCCAGATGACGCGTTCAGCCTTGGAGTGGCGAATGCCTTCGATCATCGAGGCATGGTTGAGGGCGTCGGAGAAGATGATGAGACCCGGGATCTTGGCGCCGAGCGTCCCGAGCGCTGCCCAATTCGAGACGTAACCCGAAGTGAAGATCAGCGCCGATTCCTTGCCGTGCAGATCAGCGAGTTCGCGCTCAAGCAGGACATGGTAATGATTGGTGCCGGAAATGTTGCGGGTGCCGCCGGCACCGGCACCACAGTCGTCGATCGCCTGCTTCATGGCATCGATGACAAGCTGGTTCTGGCCCATGCCGAGATAGTCGTTGGAACACCAGACGGTGACTTCCTGGGTGCCGTTTTCGGTGTAGCGGGTCGCGCGCGGGAAGTTGCCGCGCTGGCGTTCCAAATCAGCGAAGACGCGGTATCGGCCTTCCTCGTGAAGCCCCGCGAGCTGATCCTTGAAAAACGCCTCGAAATCCATGCCTGTCACTCCAGTCTTTCAGCCTCTTTTGGGTCCGTCCGCGGTTCCGGTCAACCCTGCTTGTGTATATTCATTCTAAACTGCGACAAAAGGCGCGAATTTCAGAACTTTCTCACGTAAATCCTAATGGATTGCAGCTGGCGAAACTTGATCTGCGTCAAGCCGCAGAGAAAAAGGACGACCGAGGCCGTCCTTTTCAGTTTTTGATGAGACGCCAGGCATCAAGATGCCTGGACGGCGCGCTTGGCCATGACCCGGATGAGGTTTGCCCGGTATTCGGCCGTGCAATGCAGGTCCGACATCAGCTCCGACGAATCGATATCGACACCTGCGACAGCCTCCGGTGACCAGTTGGCCGAGAGTGCGGTTTCAAGTCCGGCATGGCGGAAGACGCCTGACGATCCGGCACCGGTCACGGCGACACGAACGCCCCCTGCACCTTTCGACACGAAGACACCGGTCATCGCATAGCGCGAGGCCGGATTGGCGAACTTCGCATAGCCTGCCTTTTCCGGAGCGTCGAAACGGATCGCCGTGATGATCTCGTCTTCGGCAAGCGCTGTTTCGAACAGGCCGACGAAGAAGTCGTCAGCCGCGATCTCGCGCGTGTTGGTGACGACAGTCGCCCCGAGGCCGAGCACGGCCGACGGATAGTCGGCAGCCGGATCGTCATTGGCGACAGAGCCGCCGATCGTGCCCATGTGGCGCACATGCGGATCGCCGATCATCGAGGCGAGATGGCAAATCGCCGGGCACACCGCGCGGATGGCCGCCGAAGAGGCGACCTCGGCATGAGTGGCGGCAGCGCCGATCGTGACGCGGCGACCGTCCACCTTGATGCCCTTGAGGGCATCGATGTGCCTGAGATCGACAAGATCCGACGGCTGCGCGAGACGCTGCTTGAGCGCCGCGATCAGTGTCTGTCCGCCGGCGATAAACTTGCCGTCTTCGGCACCGGAAAGAAGTTTTCCGGCATCCTCGATCGACGAGGCGCGGTGATAGCTGGTGGAATAGAGCTGCATGATTCTCTCCTTCCTTATTCGGCAGCCTGGCGGGTCGCATTGGCCTGGAGCGCACTCCAGACGGCAAGCGGCGTCGCCGGCATGTTGAGGTCGTTATTGCCGATCGCGTCGGTGATCGCGTTGATCAGTGCCGGCGGAGACCCGATGGCGCCTGCCTCGCCGCAGCCCTTGATGCCGAGCGGATTGCCCGGGCAAGGCGTGTTCTGGTGCGAAACATTGAACGACGGCAGGTCGTCGGCGCGCGGCATGGCATAATCCATGTAGCTCGCGGTCAGAAGCTGCCCGGTCTGCGGATCGTAATGCACGCTTTCCAGCAGCGCCTGGCCAATGCCCTGCGCGATACCGCCATGCACCTGTCCCTCGACGATCATCGGATTGATGATATTGCCGAAGTCGTCGGCTGCGACGAACTGCACGATCTCGGTCTTGCCGGTTTCCGGATCGACCTCGACTTCCGCGATGTAGCAGCCGGCGGGGAAGGTGAAGTTTGAGGGATCGTAGAAGGCGCCCTCCTTCAGTCCGGGCTCCATGCCCGACGGCAGGTTGTGGGCGGTATAGGCTGCAAGCGCCACTTGGAACCACGGCACAGACTTGTCGGTCCCGGCGACCTTCAGTTCGCCATTGTCGATGACGATATCGCTCTCGTCAGCTTCCATCAGATGCGCCGCGATCTTCTTGGCTTTCGCCTCGACCTTGTCGAGCGCCTTGACGATGGCCGACATGCCGACGGCACCGGAACGGGAACCATAGGTGCCCATGCCCATCTGCACCTTGTCGGTGTCACCATGCACGATCGAGACATTGTCGATCGGCAGGCCGAAGCGTTCGGAGACAAGCTGGGCGAAGGTGGTCTCGTGACCCTGGCCGTGGCTATGCGAGCCGGTGAGCACTTCGACCGTGCCGACCGCATTGACGCGGACTTCGGCGGATTCCCAGAGACCCACGCCTGCCCCGAGCGAGCCGACCGCCGCCGACGGCGCAATGCCGCAGGCCTCGATGTAGCAGCTCATGCCGATGCCGCGCAGCTTGCCACGCCCTGCGGCTTCGGCCTTGCGAGCGGGGAAACCGTTCCAATCGGCTGCAGACATCGCCGCCTCCAGCGAGGCGTCGTAGTCACCGGCGTCGTAGCACATGATCACAGGCGTCTGGTATGGGAAGGTGCGCACGAAGTTCTTGCGGCGCAGTTCTGCCGGCGAGATGCCGAGTTCGCGGGCTGCCGTTTCGACGGTACGTTCGAGGAGATAAGTCGCCTCTGGGCGACCGGCACCACGATAGGCATCGACCGGCACAGTATTGGTATAGACGGTGCGGACATTGGCGTGGATCGCCGGGATCGCATACTGGCCAGACAGCAGCGTCGCGTAGAGATAGGTAGGCACCGAGGACGAGAAGAGCGACATATAGGCGCCGAGATTGGCGATCGTGTCGACCTTCAACCCGATGATATTGTTGTCCTTGTCAAATGCCATCTTGACCTTGGACACATGATCGCGACCGTGGGCGTCCGTGAGGAAGGCCTCGGTGCGATCCGAAGTCCACTTGACCGGGACCCCCGTCTTCTTGGAGGCCCAGAGACAGACCACCTCTTCCGGATAGATATAGATCTTCGAGCCGAAGCCGCCGCCGACGTCAGGTGCGATCACACGCAGCTTGTGCTCGGGCGCCACATTGTAGAAGGCGCTCATCACGAGACGCGCGACATGCGGGTTCTGCGAGGTCGTGTAGCAGGTGAAGTGATCTTCCGCCGTGTCGTAGATGCCGAGCGTCGCGCGCGGCTCCATCGGGTTCGGCGAGAGACGGTTATTGAAGATGTCGATTTCCGTGACATGCGCGGCACTGGCGATCGCGGCATCGGCCGCAGCGCTGTCACCGATCTCCCAGTCGAAGATCAGGTTGCCAGGGGCTTCCGGATGCAGCTGCGGCGCGCCGGACTTCAGAGCGTCGACCGCACCGGTGACGACGGGCAGTTCTTCATACTCGACCGAAACGGCCTCCGAGGCATCACGTGCCTCGCCGATGCTGTCGGCAACAACGATGGCGACCGCGTCACCGACGTAGCGAACGGTTTCATGTGCCAGTGGACGCCAGGCGCCCATCTTCATCGGCGTGCCGTCCTTCGAATGGATCATCCAGCCACAGATCAGGTTGCCGATACCGTCGGCGAGCAGCTGCTTGCCGTCGAGCACGTCGATGACACCGGGCATGGCCTTGGCGGCGGCGACATCGATCGACTTGATCTTGGCATGTGCATAAGGCGAACGGACGAAATAGGCATATTTCATGCCTGGGACGACCATGTCGTCCGTATACCGGCCCTTGCCGGTCAGGAAACGTTTGTCTTCCTTGCGCGCCACACGCGCGCCGATTCCTTCAACACCCATTGTCTTCTCCTCCAGAAGTGAGCGAATAGCGAATGGCGAATAGAGTACGGAGTGCGTTCAGTTAGCGTCGCGGCGCGACGCTCTCTTCGCTACTCACTGTTCCCTAATCGCTTGGACGTCACTCGGCGGCCTGACGGCCGGCGGTCATCGCTTCGTTGGCCGAGAGCACGGCCTTGACGATGTTGTGGTAGCCCGTGCAGCGACAGATATTGCCTTCAAGCTCATGGCGGACGGTGGCCTCGTCGAGCGCGCCATTGTGACGACAGATCATGTCCAGCGCCGTCATCACCATGCCCGGCGTACAGAAGCCGCATTGCAGACCATGATGCTCCTTGAAGGCAGCCTGCACCGGATGCAGCTCGCCACCGGAAGAAAGGCCCTCGATCGTGGTGATCGAGGATCCCGACGCCTGAACGGCCAGGATCGAACAGCTCTTGATCGACTTGCCGTCCATGTGAACGACGCAGGTGCCGCATTGCGTGGTATCGCAGCCCACATGCGTTCCCGTCAGACCAAGTTTTTCGCGAATGAAATGCACGAGCAGGGTGCGATCCTCGCACTCTCCGCTCACTGTCCGGCCATTCACCGTCAGTGTCACTTTAGCCATGTTGTTCCTCCTCGTGTCTCTCCCGGACACGGGGAGCATGGTGTGAGTTTTATGTGACATGTGCAACTGTCCAGAAGGTCGCAAACGAAAAATTCTGTGACGCATTGCAGCATTAAACCGGCTGTAAATCCTGGGTTCATCTTCGGTGTCTCATGTAATGGAACCACCCGCGAGGGTGTGAGCCACGACCATGGACTTTCCAAGAGTCGGGGCTATGCTGATGAAAGCCTGAAGCCGCGTGGGGAGTGCTCGAGCGGCGGGGCAAAGTGTCAAAACAAGACCGGATCGACCGGACGCGTGGAACTTGGAGAGATGAAGATGAAGAAAGCTCTTGTGCTGATGCTGGTCGGCCTTTCGGTCGCAGGCTGCAGCCAGACGGAACGAGGTGCCGGCATCGGCGCTGCCTCTGGCGCCATCATCGGTGGCATTGCCACGGGCAACGTCCGGGGTGCCGCTGTAGGTGCGGCCATCGGCGGCGTTGCAGGTGCCGTGATCGGTCGCGTCTCGGAACAGCCGGGCCAGTGCTACTACCGCGACCGCTACGGCAACCGTTACATCGACGCCTGCCCGCGCAGCTACTGACGCATTTGCCGCAAACGAGACAGGGCGGGAAGCAACACTTCCCGCCTTTTTTCATGAGTGCTTAAAAAGGGGGTATGCTATGAGGCGCATTTCCGCCTAAGTTGTCCGCCGGGTGGGGAGTGCCTGACGGATCGCGATGAAAGCGACATGCCGAGACCGAGTGGATGGACATTGCCGAAATTTAGTCATGCGTTCCGGCTCGGGCTGTTACTGACCGTCGCGAGCCCCCTGTCCGTCGGCATAACCTCGCAAGCCTACGCTTTCGAGCTATTTGGAATACGTCTATTCGGCAGCGACGAAGCCGACCGCGACATCATCGATCCCGTCGATTTCAGCATTGCCCTTGACACCGGGGACGCCGATCGCGCCCTGAAGAAATCTCTGGAACGTACATCGTTGCTGATTGCTGACGAAGATCAGCCGGTATCCGGCGATCTTGGCCTGGTCATCAAGGCGCGTGACGATCGTGATCGCCTTATTGCGACACTCTATGAAAACGCGCTCTATGGCGGCATTGTCACCGTGACGATCGACGGTCGCGACATCGACAGTCTGCCGCCGAACCCGGTCTTCGACCGCTCACGCCCCGTCCCGGTCGCCATCTCCGTGCAGCCCGGTCCGACATTTGAACTCGGCGATATCAGCCTCGAGGGAGATGCGGCGCGTCTCGACCCGGAAGAATTCAATCTTGCCCCGGGCGGCAATGCGGGCTCGCTGGTGATCCTGCGCGCAGCGGAACAGATGGCCGAGCGCCTCAAGGACGAAGGCAGACCTCTAACGAACGTGACCCGCCGTCAAGTCGTCGCCGACCACGAGACGAATACTGTCGATGTGACCATCGCCGTTGAAGCAGGCCCCGTCGCGCCGCTCGGCGCCGTCACCGTCAAGGGCGCTCGGGCAGTCGATTCGGACTTCATCGCCTACTACTCGCGGCTGAGGCCGGGCCAGACCTATTCGCCCGAGCAGCTGCGAAAGGCAGGCGAGAGACTGCGCACACTCGGCGTCTTCTCCTCGGTCACCGTCAACGAAGCGGACGGGCTGGACCCGAGCGGATCCCTGCCGATCGGCATCACCGTCTCCGAAGGCAAACACCGCTACTTCGGCATCGGCGCGAGTTACTCTTCGCTCGATGGCGGCGGCATCGAAGGCTATTGGGGCCATCGCAATCTGTTCGGCCAGGCGGAATCGCTCAGGATCGAAGGCGCGGTGCGTGGACTTGGAGAATTGAAGGACGTCAGCGACGTCACCTCGCTCGACTACACGGCCGGCATCACCTTCATCAAGCCGGGCGCCTTCGTCCCCTCGGGAACGCTCGAGGCGAGCATCAAGGGCAGCACGCTCGAAACCGATTACTATGATGCCGCAACGGTGACGGGCAAGGTATCCTATGCCTATGAACTGACCGACACCGACATCGTCAATGCCGGTATATCCCTGGCTTATGACAGCATCGACGACGCCTTCGGCGATGGTAATGAATACCTGACCTTCGGCGTACCGCTCGGCTACATCAGGGACACGCGGGACAACCGGCTGAACGCCACCGAGGGCCATTACGGCACCATCTCGCTGACACCGAGCTACGATTTCTTCGGCCAGACCTTCTTCACTTCGCTCGAGGGCTCGATTTCGACCTATCTCGGCTTCGGCGAGGAGGAACGCTTCGTACTTGCCGGTCGCCTGAACGCGGGCACGCTTGTTGGCGGTGGCGATCTCTCCGCAATCCCCGCGACCCGACGCTTCTTCGCCGGCGGTGGTGGCTCGGTGCGCGGTTATTCCTTCCAGGAGATCACGCCGCGGACGGCGTCTGACGAGGGCACTGGCGGCCGATCCTATGTGACGGCCAATCTCGAAGCCCGTATCGGTGTGACCGACACGATTGGCATCGTGCCCTTTCTCGACATCGGCACGGTCACCGACACCACAGTGCCCGATTTCTCGGATATCAAGATGGGCGCAGGGGTCGGCCTGCGCTACACGACGCCCTTCGGGCCTTTGCGGCTCGATGTAGCGGTTCCCCTGGACCCGAATGATGGCGGCAGCCGTTATGCAATCTATGCCGGCATCGGCCAGAGCTTCTGACCGGGCAAGACAGGACGATAGTGAACATGATCTGGTTGAAGCGCATCCTGACCTGGACGATTCGCCTGCTGGGCGGCCTGTTGGCCGCGCTGATCGCGCTCTTTGTGGTGGTCATTCTCGTCGGCGGCTTGTCGCGCACGGGAAGCCAGTTTCTCGCCGACCAGATTGCCAAGCTCATCTCGACCGACAATCAGCAGATCACTTTGACCGGCACCGGACCACTGCTCAGCAGCCAGTTTTCCGTCGATCAGATTACGGTGGCGGACAGTCAGGGCATCTATGCGACCATAGATGATCTTTCGCTCGACTGGACACCGCGCGATCTCATCCGCAAGCGTTTCACGGCCGAACGCATCACGGCACGACAGGTGACTGTCGAGCGCGCACCGCTTCCGTCCGCAGAGACGCCACAAACGGAAGAGCCTTTCTCGTTGCCGGTCGAGATAGATGTCGCCTCGATCGACCTCCCCTCGATTGAAATCGGGGCGGCCCTCGCAGAGCGCGATCTTGACCTTTCGGCACTGGGGTCACTGACGATCGTCGGCGAAACCATCGCAAGCCGACTGACCGCAACACGGCTGGACGATCCCGGCAATAGTGCCGTGGTCGACCTGCTCTATGCACCGAACGACAACCAGTTGCGCATCAACCTGGACTATCAGGAGCCGGCGGCAGGTCTTCTCGGCGAAAGGCTGCAGCTGCCCGGTCTCCCGGCGCTGGCGATCAAGGTGGACGGCGACGGACCGCTCGATGACTGGGCAGGCGAAGTCATGGCGTCGCTCGACGGCGAACGCACGATTACAGTCGACGTCAGCCACAAACTCGCCGAGGACGGAACGCGAGTGCTGACCGCAAATGGCGGCGGCCTTTTTGCCGGGCTCGTTCCACCCGAACTGCGAGACGTCCTGGCCGGGGAAACGGCGATCGATGTCGCGGCCCGACTGGGTGCAGACGGATCGGTTGCCATCGAACGGGGCCGGTTTGCCACCGCTACGGCCGAAGTCGAGGCCGCCGGTCTTTACGATCCGAACGGTCAAAACGATCTCAGGCTGGCGGCCCGTGCAACCGGTGAGCCGGTCGGCATCACCTCGCAGTCATCAGATTTCACCGGCGGCGTGAGGCTGCGGAGCCTCGATCTTGCCGTGACCGGACAGGCACCGGCCGCAAGCCTTTCGTTGCGCGCCGATCTGGCAGAAATGACCGTTCCCCAGGGCAGCTTCTCGGATCTGACGCTGTCGGCCGACAGTGACAGCTTCGACCTTGCAAACCGTGCGGGACCGGTCAACCTCCAGGCATCGGTCAAGGAAACAGACATCCGCGACGAGTCCGTTCGCCCTTATGTCAGGGGCCCGCTGACGCTGACAGCGCCGCTCACCGTGAGCTCGGAGACGATCGCCTTCGAGCAACTGGTTTTCGACAGCAACGGTCTCGATCTGCAAGGCTCCGGCGAATACACGCTGGCGAGCAACGGATTTTCCGGGCGTCTTGCCGTTCGGGCCGAACCCGACCTGCTGCCTCCCGCACTTTCAAGCCGGCTCAACGGTCCTGTCGATCTGTCCGCCCGGGTCGATTTCGTCGCCCCGAGTGCGGTGGCGCTGCGGGAGATCGTGCTGACGAGTGACATTGCCCAGGCCGAAGGCTCCCTCTCCCTCGATCAGGACGGCATGATCGCCACCGACCTGACCGGCCAGCTGCGGGACATCGGACTTTTCGTCGAACGACTTGAAGCACCTGCCTCCTTCAACCTGTCGGCGTCCGGCCCACTCGATGCGATCGAGGCATCCGTCACCCTTGTGGTCGAGGAGGGTCAAGCCGCCGGTTATCGTATTGACGATCTGACGCTCCAGCTCGACGGCGTGGCAAACCGCGAGGCGCCCTCCGCCAACCTCATGGCAAGCGGCCAGATCGATGGGAAACCGGTCGATGCGAAGGCGCAGGTCGTCAGCGCCGATGGCGTGACGCGGGTCGACGCACTCGATCTGGCCATCGGTCCGAACCGGCTGACCGGCGCGCTCGATCTCGGCCCGGACATGCTGCCAAGCGGCGACATTGCATTCGACTTTCCGGATCTGAGCCTGCTTGCCGCACTTGCCGGCCAGACCGTCGCGGGCGATCTCAAGGGAGAGGTGACGCTCGCATCTCGCGAGGGCAGGCTCGCGGCTGACGTTCAGGCTTCCGGCGCGGCAATCCGGCAAGGTGCGCTGACGATTGCGGAGCCGACCATCGATCTTCGGCTGTCCGACGTGATGGCCCTTGCGGTCGAGGGCACGGTGCGCGCCGCGAGTATTGCATCCGGCGCCAACCGCCTGGATACGGTGACACTAGCCTTCACGCGATCGGGCACCGACACGGATTTCGACATCACCGGACGTTATGACAATGCCCCTGTGCTCCTCCGGGGCGCGCTGAACCAGGGAGATGCAGGCCTCGCTGTCGCGATCGAAGAACTGAACGCTGCACCGCGTGGCATTGCGCTCGCGTTGGCATCCCCCACCTCGGTTCGCGTCGCGGACGGGCAGGTCTCGATCGCCGAGACCGTCATTTCCGCAGGTTCGGGCCGGATTGCACTGTCTGGAACCGTGGGTGAAAGGCTGGATCTCGCAGCCGACATCACCGCCCTTCCCGCCTCGCTCGCAGCAGCGCTTGCACCCGACATCGCGCCGGAAGGCACGATTTCCGGCACGATCACGGTGCGTGGCACGGCAGCGGCGCCCGTTGCGGATTATCGCCTCGACTGGCAGAACGCGGCAATCGCCCAGACGCGGGGCGCTGGGGTGCCTCCGCTCAGCATCACGGCAAACGGCCGGTTCGAAAACCAGAACCTGACCCTGGACAGCCGCATCAATGGCGCTGGCATCGGCCTCACGGCGGGCGGCGCGGTCTCGTTGCAGAGCGGTCCTGGCCTCGATATCCAGGTCCAGGGTGATGTCCCCCTGTCCGCGGCCAACGGCCAGCTGGCCGCCCAGGGTTTCGTCGCCGAGGGCAATGCCAGCGTCAACCTGACGATCGGGGGAACCGGCGCACAGCTGAACATCACTGGCACCGTGTCCACCAGCGGCGCCCGTATCGTCGACGTGAGACGCAACCTCGCGATTGAACAGATTGCAACGACCGTGAACCTCACCGGGACGCGCGCCGAAATCGGGAGCCTCACCGGAAACCTCGCGACCGGCGGACGGATATCGGCAAGCGGTTTCATCGACATCGCAAATCCGGGGCTGCCGGCAGACCTGACGATCAACCTGGACCAGGCCGTCTATGTCGATGGCAATACGGTGACCAGCACGGCGGATGGCCGGCTCACGCTCACGGGGCAATTGCTGAACGGCCCGACACTCGCCGGCGCGATCAACCTTTCACGCACGTCGATCACCCTCTCCGAGAGCCGCCCTGCCAGCCTCGAGGCGTTGGATATCGAACACCGCCATGCACCGCCGGCAATCTTGCGGCAGCAACCTGATCAGACGCCGGCGGAGGGCCGCTCTGCAAGCGCCCCCATCGCACTCGACCTCACCATTTCCTCGCCGTCCCAGACCTTCATCCGGGGTCGCGGTATCGACGCGGAACTCGGCGGAACAATCAACCTGACCGGCAGCGCTGCCGCCCCGGTCGTCTCGGGCGCGTTCGAACTCAGGCGCGGTCGCATGCAGATCCTGACCAAGCGGCTGGACATCACCCGCGCCACCATCACCTTTGGCGGCGATCTCGTGCCATTGCTCGATCTGGAAGCAACAACCACATCCGGCAACGCCACGATCGTCATCCTGCTGACTGGGCTGGCCAGCAATCCGCAAGTGACCTTCAGCTCCACCCCTGCCCTGCCCCAGGACGAAATTCTGGCCCAGCTGATCTTCGGCCAGTCCCTGTCGCGCCTGTCGCCGCTGCA
The DNA here is from genome assembly GCF_001295785.1 of Rhizobium sp. AAP116. NCBI lineage: Bacteria > Pseudomonadati > Pseudomonadota > Alphaproteobacteria > Hyphomicrobiales > Rhizobiaceae > Rhizobium > Rhizobium sp. AAP116. Next base: position 9,486 of record NZ_LJIB01000019.1, on the reverse strand, counting down.
GATCGCCCAGCTTGCCGATGCGGCTGCGCAACTGGCCGGCGGACAGGGCACCTCGCTCTTCCAGTCGCTGCGCAACACACTCGGCATCGATGATCTCGACATCTCTACTGATGAGACCGGGGGAACCAGCATCAGTGCCGGCAAGTACCTGAACGACCGGACCTATATCGAGCTGGAACAGGGCGGCACCGGCGGCGCCAAGGCGACGATCAACCTGGATATCGGCCGGGGATTGAAGCTGAAGGGTGAAGCCGGCGGATCGGGAGCCGGCGGCGGCATCTTCTATGAAAAGGAATACTGAGCCGGTCGCCGGTCGAAACCGTCAGGCGACCTTGCTGGTCTTCAGGAGAATATTGGTTTCGGTGAAATTGATACCCTCGATCAGCCGGATCCGTCTGAGCGTTTCGTCGAAACTCGCGAGATCCCGCTCCTCCAGCTCGGCAATGAAGTCCCACTTGCCGTTCGTGCTGTGCAGGGAACGCACCTGTGGCATGCCGCGCAACTGATGGGCCACCCGGTCGTGAAACTTCCCGACCACTTCAATCATGATGATCGCCCTGACACCGCTGGGCTGGATCTCGCTGCCGGTCAGGATGGTGAAGGCCGCGATCGTTCCGTTCGCCACCAGCCGGTCGATACGGGCCGAAATCGTCGCGCGCGAAGCCCCGCTCATAGCCGCTAGCGAAGCGACGGGCAGGCGGGCGTTCTGGCGTAATGCGCCGAGGATCGTGCGATCGAGGTCGTCCATTTTACAAACTGTCACATGATGGTTGCGATCTGCGCAAACTATAGCGCTTTGTGACGAAGTTCCACCTTTTTGAGAACGTCGCTTTGCCCGATCATGCGGGTCAATAAAGAGAAGGACGAGACATGGCCATGCAACAGAAGACTGTCGCCCTCATCGGGGTACCGCTCGAGGAAGGATCGGGCCGCGGCGGGTGTGCCATGGGGCCTGCAGCCTATCGCATTGCCGGGATCGGTCCGGCCATGCGTGACCTCGGCTATACGGTCGAGGATCGCGGCGATCTTCGGCCGGAGCCGGCATCGGATCTAGCGGACATGCCGCGTGCCAAGAACCTGCCTGTCGTCGGAGCCTTCACCCGCGCAATCGAGACTGCCACCTACGAGGCGGCAGCCGGCGGTGCCGTCCCGATCCTGCTCGGCGGTGACCACAGCCTCTCCATGGGCAGCGTTTCCGGCATGGCGCGTTATGCAAGTGTGGTGGGTCGACCGCTCTACGTGCTCTGGCTGGATGCCCATTCGGACTTCAATGCGCCCGAAACCTCCCCGTCGGGTAATATCCACGGCATGCCCGTCGCGTTCTTCTGCGGCAAGGCTGAATTTGCCCCGATCCTTCCGAGCGAGCGGCCATTCGTCGATCCACGGCATGTCTACCAGGTCGGCATCCGTTCGGTCGACGAGGAGGAACGCCGGCTGATCTCGGAGAATGCCGTCAATGTCTATGACATGCGCGCCATTGATGAAGAGGGGATGGGCAGCATCGTCAAACGCATCCTGGCCGATGTCCGCGAGGCCAACGCGCTGCTGCATGTCAGCCTCGATGTCGACTTCCTCGATCCCGACGTTGCACCCGGCGTTGGCACCACGGTTCCGGGCGGCGCGACCTTCCGCGAGGCGCATCTGATCATGGAGCTCTTGCACGACAGCGGGCTTGTCTCATCCCTCGACCTCGTCGAACTCAACCCGTTTCTCGATGACCGAGGCCGCAGCGCCCGCGTCATGGTGGAACTGGCTGCGAGCCTCTTCGGCCGCCGCATTCTGGACCGTCCGACCCGTGGCGGATGACTCCCACCAGCCACGCATTCAACATTATAGCATTATAATATGCGCATTTTTCGATTCAAGATTGCCTTTTGTCAATTCAGAGCCCCCAAATTCTTAGGGTAAATGACCGAATTTCGCTCACTGACACCTCAGAAAATCGTTGAACATTGACGATTGCTTAAACCCACAAGGCTAATATTCACATGGTAGCACTGGTCAGCGGTGCATGCAGGGATCCTTGTGAGGGGGAATACAGATGGGATTGATAGCGTTGCCTGGGGCGGAGTCAAAGGCGATCCTTGAGTCATTGGGGAGGTCACAGGCAGTCATCGAATTCAAGCTCGACGGTACGATCATCACAGCGAACGAAAATTTCTGTCGGGCGCTCGGCTATAGCCTTGAAGAGATCAAGGGCAAGCACCACCGCATCTTCTGTGATCCTGCCTACACCGCCACCGCTGACTACCAAGAATTCTGGGCGATGCTCAATTCCGGGAAATTCGAGAGCCGCGAATACAAGCGTCTTAAGAAAGACGGCAGCGAGATCTGGATCCAGGCCTCCTACAATCCCGTTTTCAAGAACGGAAAGCTGTGGAAGATCGTCAAATTCGCGAGCGACATCACGGCGGCAAAGCAGAAGAGTGCGGAAGACTCCGGCAAGCTCGAAGCGATCTCCCGTGTCCAGGCAACGATCGAATTCACGCCCACGGGCGAGATACTGACGGCCAACGAAAACTTCCTCTCGACCCTCGGCTACACGCTCGGCGAGATCACCGGTAAGCATCATTCCATGTTTTGCGAGGCGGATTACGCGCGCACCGACGTCTATCGCGAGTTCTGGAAAAAACTCGCGTCTGGACAATTCGTCTCTGAGGAGTTCAAGCGCATCGGCAAGGGCGGCAAGATCGTCTGGATCCAGGCATCCTACAATCCGATCCTCGATGCCAGCGGCCGCGTCTTCAAGGTGGTGAAATACGCAACCGACATTACCGGCCGCGTCAACGCCGTCGACGAAATCGCCAAGGGTTTGACGGCGCTCGCCAATGGTGACCTGACGGCGACCATCGATAAGCCCTTCATCCCGTCGCTGGAGCAGATCCGCACCGACTTCAATGCCGCTATGACACGCATCGCAGCCGCGATGCAGGGTGTCAGCTACAATACGGATGCTATTGCCTCCGGCTCATCGCAGATCCGCGAAGCATCGGACAATCTCGCCAAGCGCACCGAACAGCAGGCAGCGGCCGTCGAGGAAACGGCTGCCGCGCTCGAACAGATCACCCAGACGGTCGCCGATAGCTCGAAGCGAGCAAACGAAGCCGGGCAGCTTGTGGCGCGCACCAAGGAAGGGGCTGAAAAGTCCGGCTTGGTGGTGAAGAACGCGATCCAGGCCATGGGCCAGATTGAGAACTCCTCGAAGGAGATCTCCAACATCATCGGCGTAATCGACGACATCGCCTTCCAGACGAACCTCCTGGCTCTGAATGCGGGTGTCGAGGCTGCGCGCGCAGGTGAAGCCGGCAAGGGCTTTGCCGTGGTTGCCCAGGAAGTACGTGAACTGGCGCAGCGTTCGGCAACGGCCGCCAAGGAGATCAAGGCGCTCATCAACACCTCCTCGGATCAGGTGAAGACAGGTGTCCAGCTGGTGGGCGAGACGGGCAAGGCGCTCGAGCAGATCGTCATTGAGGTCAAGGACATCAACACCAACGTCGTAGCGATCGTCGAAGCCTCGCGCGAACAGTCGACCGGCCTGTCGGAGATCAACAAGGCGGTCAACGCCATGGACCAGAACACCCAGCAGAATGCCGCCATGGTCGAAGAATCGACTGCCGCGAGCCATAGCCTCGCAAAACAGGCGGCATCCCTGCGCGAACTGGTGTCACAGTTTAGAATTGGGCAACACTCTTCGCATAAAGTCATGGAAGCGCGTCCCGATGCTTCACCTGTGGCATCACCGGCACGCAAACTCATGGCGAGTGTCGCTCGCGCCGCAGGTGGCGCAGCCGCTGCCAAGGTACAGGAAGGTTGGGAAGATTTCTAATGGCAACTATCAGCTCCACCAGCTTCGGCAGTGAGACCCTCGAGATCATCGCCTTCCGGCTTCATGATCAGGAATTCTGCGTCAAGACCACGACCATTCGCGAAATCCGCGGCTGGGCCCCGTCGACGCCGATCCCGCATGCGCCGGCCGATGTCATCGGTGTCATGAACCTGCGCGGCTCGGTCATCCCGATCATCGACCTCGCCTACAAGCTGGGCATGAAGAGCACGGTTGCCAATGAGCGTTCGGCGATCGTCGTGGCCGAAGTCCACAACATGGTCATCGGCATGCTGGTCGACCGCGTTTCGGACATCCTGACCATCCCGTCGAGCCAGGTTCAGCCGGTTCCGGAAGTTTCCGCTTCCTTCGACAAGACCTTCTCTGAAGGCATCATTGCCAACGAGAACGGCATGATCTGCTTCCTGAACCTCGCCAAGATGTTCAAGGGTAGCGACCTGGAAGATCTGGCCGCCTGATCACGGCGACAGTTGACTGATTTTGAAGGGGCAGCGCTGTCAGGCGCTGCCTTTTCGCGTTCCAGGACCCGGTTGATCTCCACTTCGCACTGCCCTACCAGACGGCAACGAATCTGGGAGGCGAGACAATGAAACTGCTGCTGATCCACACGGGTGGAACGATCGGGATGGCCGAGACGCCGGAAGGGCTGGCACCCCTCAAGGGGCTCGTGGAAGAAGCGATTGCGGCACGCCTGCCCGCCGGCGCGGTTTTGACCGCTGACGTCTTCGATCCCTTGCTCGACAGCGCCGATGTGGGTCCTGCCCACTGGAACAGAATGCTGGAAACGATCTGCCGCCATCCGGATGCAGCCGTGATCATCACCCACGGCACCGACACCATGGCCTTTTCCGGTGCAGCGCTGAGCCAGGCTCTGGCGGAGGAGAACCGCCGCGTGATCCTCTGCGGCTCCATGCTGCCACTCGGGCATCAGGGCGATGCCGAGAGCAATCTCGATCTCGCGATCTCGGCTACGGCAAGCAAAGAGCCCGGCGTTTTCCTTGCCTTCGCCGGCAAACTTCTCGCGGCTGACGGCCTGGTGAAACATGACAGCCACGAAGCGGATGCGTTTCGCGCGCAGCCGCAGGCGACACCCGACGTGCCGCAGCGTCGGACTTTTGAGGACCGAAAGCTCGCGATCCTGACGCTCTCCCCAGGAATTCCGGCAGAAGCTGTGAAGGCGATGCTAGAAAGACTGGACGGTGCGGTGCTGCGTATTTTCGGCGCCGGCACAGCGATGAACGATACCGTCCTGCTGTCGGTGCTCGCCGAAGCAGTGAAGAGTGGAAAGCGGCTGCGGGCGGTGAGCCAGTGCGAGGCAGGCGGCCTGTCACCCGGCGCCTATGCGGCCGGTACCGGCCTCTGGAGCACGGGTATCGAAAACGGCGGCACCGAGACGCCGGAAACAGCACTCATCCATCTCTGGCTAAACTGACGGCACTTCCGTCTGGGCTCAGGGCGTCGTCTCCGGGATGCTCGGCTCCGACAGCGACTCGCCTGCGGCTACCCCTTTGCCGAAGGGTGCACCAACAGCAGCCTCCTGACCAAGACCGACGGCGGTGGCATCAGACGCGCCGGGGCGCTTGATGCTGCTGGCGGCCTCGACCACCAGCGGCAGAAAACCGGCATCGGGGACCGCCACCAACTCATGGAAGCGGCGGCGCATGCGGACCTCCCAGAACTTGTTGATATGCGTAGCCACCCCCTCCGCACGCACCTCTTCCGGCTGCGACAGGAAAAAGGTGGCGATCTGGTTCGCCATGCGGATCAGCTTGGCGTCGGTGCCGGTTTCAGACATGCAGCGGTACTCCCTCGGCCACCCGGTCGGGCCGGGTGAAAATCTCGAAATCCTCGTCGCGCGCAATGCCGATCAAGGTGATCCCGGCCTGCGCGGCCGTGCGAATGGCAAGCGCTGTCGGCGCGGAAATGGCAATCAGCACGGGCGCACCGAGCGCTGCCGTCTTCTGCACCATCTCGACGGACAGACGGCTCGTTACCACGACCGCACCCTGGGCAGGATCCCAGCCGCCGATGACAACGGCACCGACGAGCTTGTCCAGCGCATTGTGGCGACCGACATCTTCACGGATCGCGACAAGCCCTTGCTTCAGGCTGTAGAAGCCGGCAGCGTGGACGGCGCGCGTCTGGCGGTTCAGATCCTGCCGCGCCGTCAGCTGCGCCATGGCCTGGGCAACGTCACGGGCGGACAGACTGAAACCCTCGGCAGCAACCGGCTTGACGGCACGGCTTGCCTGTTCGATCGACTCGATGCCGCAGAGCCCGCAACCGACGGGCCCGGCCATGCGCCTGCGCCGGTCGATCAGCGCTTGCGCCGTCATCTCCCTCAGCGTCACCTGCACGTCGATCCCCTCGCCCGCCTCGATGGCGTCGATGGCGACCACATCCTCGGCACCCGCGATGATGCCCTCGGCAAGCGAGAAGCCGACGGCAAAGTCTTCGAGATCATCGGGCGTCGCCATCATCACCGCATGGGTGGAGCCCGCGTAGGAGAATGCGATCGGCACCTCCTCGGGCACCAGCCGGCTGCTGGCCGAGACGCGCCCGTGGCTCGCCTTCAGCCCGCCGACGAGGCGCGCCGTGGAGCCGATCAGATCACTCATTCCGCCGCTTCCAGCTTGCCGACGATCCGCCGCGACTGGCGCGACAGTTCTTCATATTCTTCCTGCCATTCGGTCGGGCCGTTCGACGGCGAAACCTGCACGGCGGTCACCTTGTATTCCGGGCAATTGGTCGCCCAGTCGGAGAAGTCGGTCGTGATGACATTGGCCTGCGTATTGGGGTGATGGAAGGTCGTGTAGACCACGCCCGGGGCCACGCGATCGGTGATCAGTGCGCGCAACGTGGTGTCGCCGGAACGGCTGGCAAGCTTGATCCAGTCACCATCCTTGATGCCGCGCTGTTCGGCATCATGCGGATGGATCTCCAGCCGGTCTTCCTCATGCCAGACACTGTTTTCCGTGCGCCGCGTCTGTGCGCCGACATTGTATTGCGAGAGAACGCGACCGGTGGTCAAAAGCAGCGGGAAGCGCGGGCCGGTGCGCTCGTCCGTTGGCACATATTCCGTGCGGATGAACTTGCCCTTGCCGCGCACGAAGCCGTCGACATGCATGATCGGCGATCCCACAGGGAATTTCTCGTTGCAGGGCCACTGCACCGAACCCATCTTTTCGAGATAGTCGTAGGAGACACCGGCAAAGCTCGGCGTGGTTGCGGCGATCTCGTCCATGATCTGAGACGGATGGCTATAGTTCCACGAAAGCCCCATGGCCTGGGCGAGCTTCTGTGTCACTTCCCAATCCGCATAGCCATTCTTCGGGCTCATCACTTTGCGCACGCGGTTGATGCGGCGCTCTGCATTGGTGAAGGTCCCGTCCTTTTCGAGGAAGGTCGAGCCCGGCAGGAAGACATGGGCGTAGTTCGCCGTTTCGTTGAGGAAGAGGTCGTGCACGACGACGCATTCCATGGCGGCAAGTCCTGCCGAGACGTGCTTCGTGTCGGGGTCGGACTGCAGGATGTCCTCGCCCTGGATATAGATGCCCTTGAACGAGCCATCGACGGCGGCATCCAGCATGTTGGGGATGCGCAGGCCCGGCTCGTTGCTGAGCTCGACGCCCCAGAGCTTTTCGAAGGTCTCGCGCGTCGCATCGTCGGACACGTGGCGATAGCCGGGCAGTTCATGCGGGAAGGAGCCCATGTCGCAGGAGCCCTGGACATTGTTCTGGCCGCGCAGCGGGTTCACGCCGACGCCGGGACGACCGATATTGCCGGTGACCATCGCAAGGTTGGCAATCGCCATGACGGTCGTCGAGCCCTGGCTGTGTTCGGTGACACCAAGGCCATAATAGATCGCGCCATTGCCGCCGGTGGCAAACAGGCGGGCGGCACTCCGCAGCTCTGCCGCGGGTACTCCGGTGAACTTTTCCGTTTCCTCCGGCGAATGTGCTGGGTCGGAGACGAAACCGGCCCAGTCCTCGAACTCCGACCAGTCGCAGCGCTCGCGGATGAAGCGCTCGTCGAACAGGCCTTCGGTGACGATGACATGAGCAAGTGCCGTCAAGACGGCGACATTGGTGCCGGGCTTCAGAGGCAGATGGTGGGCCGCCTCGACATGCGGGGTGCGAACCAGATCGATGCGGCGCGGGTCGATGACGATCAGCTTCGCCCCCTGGCGGAGACGCTTCTTCAGCCGCGAACCGAAGACGGGGTGACCATCGGTCGGATTGGCGCCGATGACGACCACGACGTCGGAATGCTCGACCGAATCGAAGTTCTGCGTGCCGGCAGACGTGCCAAAAGCCTGGCCGAGACCGTAACCGGTCGGCGAGTGGCAGACGCGGGCGCAGGTATCGACATTATTGTTGCCGAAGCCGGCGCGGATCAGCTTCTGGACCAGATAGGTCTCTTCATTGGTGCAGCGCGACGAGGTGATGCCGCCGATGGCTTCACGGCCATACTGGTACTGGATGCGCTTGAACTCGGAGGCGACATGGGCATAGGCCTCTTCCCAGGTCACTTCCCGCCAGGGATCGGAGATCTTCTCGCGGATCATCGGTTTGAGGATGCGGTCCTTGTGGCTGGCATAGCCATAGGCGAAGCGGCCCTTGACGCAGGAATGGCCGCGATTGGCCTGGCCATCCTTCCAGGGCACCATGCGCACGAGCTCTTCGCCGCGCATTTCGGCCTTGAAGGAACACCCGACGCCGCAATAGGCGCAGGTGGTGACGGCCGAATGCTCCGGCTGGCCGATGGCGATGACGGACTTTTCCGTCAGCGTCGCAGTCGGACAGGCCTGAACGCAGGCGCCACAGGAGACGCATTCCGACGAGAGAAACGCTTCGTGCGCGCCGGGTGACACACGGCTGTCGAAACCGCGGCCCTCGATGGTCAGCGCAAACGTACCCTGCACCTCTTCGCAGGCCCGCACGCAACGCGAACACACGATGCATTTCGACGGATCATAGGTGAAATAGGGATTGCTCTCATCCTTCGGCATCCACTGGGCATTGATGCCACCCTCGGCAGACCGCGCCTTCACATGATTTTCGCCCTCATAGCCGTAGCGCACATCGCGCAGACCCACGGCACCGGCCATGTCCTGCAGCTCGCAGTCGCCGTTGGCAGCACAGGTGAGACAATCCAGCGGGTGGTCGGAGATATAGAGCTCCATGACGCCCTTGCGGATGGCTTTCAGCCGCTCCGTCTGGGTGTGGACGACGATGCCGGGAGCGACCGGCGTGGTGCAGGAGGCGGGCGTGCCGTTGCGGCCCTCCACTTCGATCAGACAGAGACGGCAGGAACCGAAGGCATCGACCATGTCGGTGGCGCAGAGTTTCGGCACCTGAATGCCGGCCTCCATCGAGGCGCGCATGATCGAGGTGCCCTCGGGAACCGTGATCGCGCGACCGTCGATGGTCAGCGTCACCAGTTTCTCCGAGCGCGAAGCGGGCGTGCCGTAGTCGATTTCAGGAACGAGGGGCATGGATGGCCTCCTGGAGAGCGTGCATGACGTGATGACACTGACGGGCAGAGCGCCGGCGGGACCTCTTCTCCCCAGCGGGGAGAAGGTGGCGCGTAGCGCCGGATGAGGGGGTTAGCGTCAGCGCAAGCGGGCCCCCCCCCCCCCC
>NZ_LJIB01000018.1:0-44173 GCF_001295785.1 Rhizobium sp. AAP116 | reverse complement strand
GGGGGGGGGGCGCATTGCGCAACGCCATGTGGAAAACGCTTTGCCGGTCCGCCCCCTCACCCTGCCTCCGCTACGCTCGGCTTCCCTCTCCCCGAGGGGAGAGGAGGGGGTACTCCATCGTCGCGGTCAATTCCCCTCAAGGGGAGACTGACGCACTCACCGCGAATAGGCCGTGATCACCTCAAGAAACGCATCGCCGTAACGCTCCAGCTTCGATTGCCCGATGCCGGAAATCGACAGCATCTCATCCTCGTCCATCGGCCGTTCGGTGGCAAGCGCAACCAGCGTCGTGTCGGGGAAGATGACGTAAGGCGGCACGCCTTGTTCTTTTGCAAGCTCCATGCGCTTGGCGCGCAGGGCCTCGAACAGTTCCTGATCCGCCTGGTCGAGCCCCGCCTTGGCCTGCGCCGTGCGCGAGGACTGGCCACGCGCTGCCTTGCCCGTGGTCGGCCGGTCCTTGCGGAAGCGCACATCGACCTCGCGCTTGAAGACCGCGCGTGCGCTTTCCTCGAGCGTCAGTGCACCAAAGGCCGTGTGATCGACGCGAATGTATCCGGCGGCAAGCAGCTGGCGATAGACCGATTGCCAGGTCTTCGCGGATAGATCCTTGCCCGCGCCGAAGACCGGCATGTCCGTATGGCCGAAACGCATCGTCTTGTCGTTTTCGTTGCCCATGAGCACGTCGATCAGATGCCCGGTGCCGAAGCGCTCGCCTGTCCGGTAGATGGCGGCCAGCGCCTTGATCGCCGCCTCGGAGCCGTCCCAGGTCTCGACAGGTTTCAGGCAGGTATCGCAATTGCCGCAGCCGCCGGCGTGGCTCTCGCCGAAATGCTTGAGGATCGCCTGGCGCCGGCAGCCGGGCGTTTCGCAGATGGCCAAGAGCGCATTGAGCTTGGCCCGTTCCACCCGCTTGATGTCGTCGGCCGCCCCGCCCTCATCGATCATCCGCCCGCGCTGGATGACATCGGCCATGCCATAGGCCATCCACACCTCGGAGGGCAGACCGTCACGCCCCGCGCGCCCCGTCTCCTGATAATAGGCCTCGACCGAACCCGGCAGATCCAGATGCGCGACGTAACGCACATTCGGCTTGTCGATGCCCATCCCAAACGCAACCGTGGCAACCAGGCATAGGTCTTCCTCTTTCAGGAAGGCATCCTGATTGGCATCCCGGATCGCCCGGTCCATGCCGGCGTGGTAGGGAAGCGCCCGGATCCCCTGGTCGTCGAGCCAGCTGGCAGTCTCCTCGACCTTGGCGCGGGAGAGGCAATAGACGATGCCGCTCGATCCCTTGTGGCGCGAGAGAAACCGGAGCAGCTGCTGGCGCGGCTGATCACGCTCGACGATCTCATAGGCGATGTTCGGCCTATCGAAGGAGGTGGTAAAGACTTCTGCCTCTTCTAGCCGCAGCCGGGCAATGATGTCTTCGCGCGTATGCGGATCGGCAGTCGCCGTCAAAGCCAGTCGCGGCACGCCTGGAAAGAGATCTGCAAGCTTGCCCAGTTCGCGATATTCAGGCCGGAAATCATGCCCCCATTGCGAAACGCAATGGGCCTCGTCGATGGCAAAGAGCGCGATTTCCACGCCTTGCATCATCTCGATGAAGCCTGGGGTCGCGGTCCGCTCCGGTGTCACATAGAGAAAGTCGAGCTCACCGCGATCGAGCGCCCGGCGGATCTCGATATACTCCTCGCGGCTCAGCGTCGAGTTGAGAGCCGCCGCCTTGACGCCGAGGCCTTTCAAGGCCTCCACCTGATCGCGCATCAGGGCAATCAGCGGCGAAACGACAACGCCGACACCCTGCCGGCAGAGTGCAGGCACCTGAAAACAGAGCGATTTGCCAGCCCCCGTCGGAAACAGCACCACGGCATCGCCGCCGGACACTACCTGGCTGACCACTTCGGCCTGGCGCCCGCGGAAAGCGGAATAGCCATAGACGCGCTTCAGAACGGAAAGCGGGCCTTCCTCTGCCTGGGCGGAAAAGAGCGGATCGGTAAGGGAGTGAGTCGGCATGATCAGAGGGTTTAGCCGAGAGGGCAGGGGATGGCCACAGCAAAGCAGAAGGGCGCCCAGAAGGCGCCCTTACAATGAACGTGGTGAAACGCCGTTTAAACCCAGCGGTTGAAGCAGCCGTTGACCCGCACAGCCACCTGCTGGTGGTTGAGGTTCAGTGCGATGTATTCGTATTGCAGACCGGTGCTCACCGCGAATTCCTGGAACGCCTTGAATTCATGCAGCTCCCAGCCGGGATAGTTGAAGTATTCGTCGAACAGGATGATCGTGCCGGGCACGATGCGCTCGCGCAGCTGCGTGAAGACGGTCTGCGTCGACGAGTAGAGATCGCAGTCGACATGCAGGAAGGAGAGCGGCCCCGGATGCGAGTCGAGGAAGGTCGGCAGCGTGCGGTCGAACCAGCCGATGACGAGCTCGACATTCGGCTCCACTGCCGGCAGGTCGGTGCGGGCAAACGCGCCCTTTTCATAACCCTCACGCCAGCCCTCCGGCAGCCCTTCGAAGCTGTCGAAGCCGTAAACGGTACCCGGCCGCTGCAGGGCAGTCTGGTTGATGGACCTTCCCGAGAAGACGCCGAATTCGAGACAGAGCCCCGGAACGGTGGCACAGGACAGCGCATAATCCAGCACCTCGGTCGGCGTGTTCAGGCGCTTGGCACCGGTCATCCGCGTGAACAGATACTGCGAAGAGGAAATTGCGGCGGTGAGGTTCGCGATGGATTCCAGATTGAAAGAGCCGCCCGGCTTCTTGCCGGTCATCTCATTGACGATCATTGCGATATATTGGACGAATTGCGGGCTGCCTATTGTAATCGCTTCCATGGTCGTGAGTGCCCTTTGGCGCCGGAGTTTTAGCTTGATCAGCAGTACCCGCAGTGTCTTGCCCGAGCCTGATCTGCCGCAGGCGGGCGGGCCGCGTCTCAGCCCCGGCCGAGTCGCGCCTCTGCGGATCGCCCAGGCCTGTGCACAGCGCCGAAAGGCCCTTGCAGGACGTGGGCCTCCATGTTCCCTTCGACCCATTTCCGCAACGACCAGAAGATTGCCATTCCCTGATGTCCTCTCCCTTGAAACTCTACCTCGCCGGCCCGGAAGTCTTCCTGCCGGATGCCCGCGCCGTGCTCGATGAAAAGGCCGCGATGACGCGTGCCTATGGCTTCGAGCCGATCTGCCCCGGCGACCTCGCCATCCCGCCGGCCCCGACCAAACGTCAGTTCGGGCTCAACATTTCGGAGATCGACGAGAGCTTCATGAACCGGGCGGATGGCGTGATCGCCAACCTGACCCCCTTTCGCGGCATTGCCGCTGATCCGGGCACGGTCTTCGAACTTGGCTACATGTGTGGCGCCGGCAAGATCGTCGCCTGCTACACCAATGTCGCCGAAACCCATTACCAGCGCACACTCGCCTGGTATGAGGGCAAGCTCAGCCGTGACGCCGAAGGCCGAATGCGCGGGCCGGACGGCCACTCGCTTGAAGACTTCGACATGATCGAGAACCTGATGCTGCATGGCGGCGTTGAGCGCCGCGGCGGCCCAGTGGCCGTGCATGCGGCCGAACCCGAAAAGCTCTTCACCGATCTGACTGCCTTCGAGCAGTGTCTGAAGGCGCTGGCGGCAAGGGTCTGAGACAGCGCTCGGCTACCCTGCCGTTCTGATGGCCTCAAAACGCCCAAGGGTTGATGAGAGCGAGCGGATGATCTTCGGTGCAATCTACCGCGCCGCAGGGCCGACCCTCCCCGCAGCGGGGAGGGTGGTTGCCCGCGTCAGGCTTTCTTGGCCGCCGGCTTCGCAGTCGGGTCCTCGAAGCGGATGCCGCAATTGTTCTTGATCGAGGCAGCCTCGATCGCCTTCATCTCGCCCTTCAACCGCGCGACTTCCGCAGCCGACGCGCCGTCGCCCTTGGCGAAGAACAGCGCCGGCCAGAAGAGAACGAGGCCGACCCCGACGGCGACCGCATCATTGTCGGCCTTCTTCTGCTGCGCGCCGCTTGCCGCAATGGCACGGGCCGAAACGGCGGTCGCTTCTTCCCGCAGCCGGTCGCAGGAGAGGCTTTCATAGAGTGTCGGCGAGACATAGGCCGCTTCGATGTCCTGCGGTTTGCTGGCGCAGGATGAGAGCACGGCGGCGAGGCCGAGAACGGTCGCGAGTTTGGTATGCATGGTATACCCCCAGGTTGTTGACCTGAATGGGGTTCCATCATCGCGTTTGCCGGTCAAATGCAAAGATTGCAACTTGAGCTTTAAGATGAGGCTTTCCACAGCCAAGAACGGCAGCAATGCACTTCATGCCGCATGTCGGCCGCCGTTCACGGCAAGGCGCAACCGATCACGGGGCAGTGCTTGTGCGGCAGCGATGACGTCGCCTGAGCTTCGCCTCCGGCGAACCTGACGGCCGTAAAGCCGATGACCAGGGCGACGGCAGCGACGCCGATAAAGAGGATGATCTTTGTCTTCAAGCAGGTCTCGCTCGGGCTATTTTCTGCCGCGCGAAAGCTGCCCTGCCGGACTGGAAGCCGCCCGGCCGTTCGGCCAGGCGCGTCTTCCGGCGCCGGCTTGCCCATCACTCGATCGGCGTGAACACCATGGAATGGCCGTTGATGCAGTAGCGCAAGCCCGTCGGCTTCGGGCCGTCGGGAAAGACGTGTCCCAGATGCCCGCCGCAATTGGCGCAGCGGATTTCCGTGCGCACCATGCCGAAGGCGGTGTCGCGATGCTCGGTCACGGCATCCGCCTTCACCGGCTCGAAATAGCTCGGCCAGCCGCAACCGGCGTCGAACTTGGTGTCGGAGACGAAGAGCGGTTCGTCGCAGGCCGCACAGCGATAAAGGCCCTTGTCGAAATTGTCCCAATATGGCCCGGTAAAGGCGCGCTCGGTGCCGTGCTCGCGCAGGATCCGGTATTGCTCCGGCGTCAGCTGGTCGCGCCATTCGGCATCCGACTTGACGATCTTCGGGGCAGTTGTGGAAGCGGTCATGATGATCTCCTTGGCCAGGCGCGGGGCAGGGCAAAGCCTCGCGGGTGTTGCATGATAGATAGGGAGCCAGAGGCAAGGCGGCAATTGTCTGTCACTGAGCTTTGGTCGTTCGCACCTCCCGTTTCTTTCACGAGAAACTGAACCCCCTCACCGGGAACTCACAGAATCGTGGGTTGACGCGTCCGTGAAGGGACAAGGTTCCGTTTTCGCTTGAGACAAAGGTTGGCTTGTCCTAACACGTGCCACCTTGTATCGACTGATGATCGAGCGCTGATCGTTGCCCACGGGGAGATGGAATGCCTGAGATGACGAGCGACATGACCTGGGTCGCCATGCTGTTGCCGTTTGCCGCCGCCGTTCTGGCGCCGTGGATCGTCTCCCGTCTCGGTGCAAACGGCGCCTGGGTCCTGGCGCTGGCGCCGGCGCTCGCCTTTGCCCATTTCGCCGGCTTCCTGACCGAGATCGCCAACGGCGAGCGGGTGACTGGCGGTTATGCCTGGGTGCCGAGCCTGAACCTCTCCTTCTCCTGGTTCATCGACGGACTGTCGCTCACCTTCGCGCTGCTGATCACCGGCATCGGCACGCTGATCGTGCTCTATGCCGGCGGCTACATGAAGGGCCATCCGCAGCAGGGCCGGTTCATCGGCTTCATTCTGCTCTTCATGGGCGCCATGCTGGGCCTCGTCGTCTCCGACAGCTTCCTGATGCTCTTCGTCTTCTGGGAGCTGACCTCGATCACCTCCTTTCTGCTGATCGGCTTCGACCACACGCGTGAAGCCTCGCGCCGTGCGGCCTTGCAGGCGCTGGTCGTCACCGGCGGCGGCGGCCTGATCCTCTTGGCCGGCATGATCTTCATCTGGAACATCACCGGCGTCAGCCAGCTGTCGTTGCTGCTCTCGACTGGTGACGCGCTGCGTGAAAGTCCCTTCTATCTTGCAGCCCTGTTGCTCGTGCTCGGCGGCGCCTTCACCAAGTCGGCCCAGTTCCCCTTCCATTTCTGGCTGCCCAACGCCATGGAGGCGCCGACCCCGGTCTCCGCCTATCTGCATTCGGCCACCATGGTGAAGGCCGGCGTCTATCTCCTGATGCGCTTGAACCCGGTCATGGGCGAAACGCCCGCATGGGAAATCCTGCTGCCCTTCTTCGGGGGCATCACCCTGATCGTCGGCTCGGTGCTCGCCGTCCGCCAGACGGATCTGAAGCTGATGCTTGCCTACACGACGGTCGCCTCGCTCGGCCTGCTCGTCATGCTGACCGGCTTCGACACCGAGCATGCGGTCGAGGCGGCGGTGCTCTATCTCGTCGCCCATTCGCTGTTCAAGGGCGCGCTCTTCATGGTCGCGGGCGCGATCGATCACGAGGCCGGCACGCGTGACATCACGAAACTGGGTGGCCTCGGCAAGCTGATGCCGATCACCTTCGCCGCCGCCATTCTCTCCGGCGTTTCCATGGCCGGCCTGCCGCCGCTCTTCGGCTTCCTCGCCAAAGAAGAGATCTATTATGCTCTCGCCGGCGCCGAGCCGCGCGCCATCCTCTTCACGGCCGTGGCCGTCATCGGCAATGCGCTGATGTTCGTCATCGCCTTTGCCGTCGGGCTCAAGCCCTTCATTGGCAAGGAAGTCAAGACCCCGAAACATGCCCATGAGGGCCCCGTGCTCCTGTGGATCGGCCCGCTGACGCTCGCCCTCCTGTCGCTCGGCGGCGCGCTCTTCTCCGGTCTTGCCCATCGCTTCATTTCGTCGCCCATGGCTAGCGCCGTCGATGGTGAAATCCAGACCGTGACCATCGGCCTGATCCCCTCGCTGGGGGCCGCCCTCGCGCTGTCCGTGCTGACGGTGCTGATCGGCCTCGTGCTCTATCTCGGCCTCGAGCGCCTGAGGGCCGCCGTCGATCGTCTCGTCATCGGCCTCGGCATCAGCCCCGACCGCGGCTTCGACCATTTCATCTCCGGCCTCGTGCGTTTCTCGACCAGCGTTACGCGCTTCGTCCAGAACGGCCGGCTTGAAACCTATGTCACTCTCTCCTTCATCTTCGTTGCGGTCGTGCTTCTGGCGACGCCGGTGATGTTCGGCGAACTTCCGACTGCGATTCCACTACCGTCGGAAATCGATCTGCATGAAATGGCGATCCTGGTGATCGCGGTCATCGGCGTCATTGCCGTGCTCACGGCCAAGGATCGCCTGACCGCCATCGTCTGCCTTGGCATCCAGGGCTTTGCCATCGCCGTCATCTTCCTGCTGTATGGCGCGCCGGACCTCTCCTTCACCCAGTTCATGGTCGAGACCCTGTCGGTCATCATTCTGGCGCTGGTCATGACCCGCCTCAGGCTGTCGCTCGCCGACCATCGCCCGATGGCGGCGCGCCTGTTCGATGGTTCGCTGGCCATCGCCTGCGGTCTCGGCTTCGGCCTGATGCTGGTGGCCTCGACTTCGGGTCCCTTTGATGGTTCGCTGTCCGCCTTCTTTGGCGAGCACTCCAAGATCATCGCCCACGGCGCCAATGTCGTGAACGTCATCATCGTCGATTACCGCGGTGTTGATACCCTGGGTGAGATCGCTGTCGTGATGATCACCGGCCTGTCGATCCTGGCCTTGATCCGCATCCGGGTGGGTGGCGCTCCGGCAGTTGCGGCCGTGACCCCGACGACCCCCTCCGCCGCGGTGGCCCGTCCGAGCAAGACGAAAGGTGGCAAGCGCTCATGAACACCCTGATCTTCCGAACCTTCGCACCCTTTCTCACCGCGCTGATGCTGGTCTTTTCGATCTTCGTTCTGCTGCGCGGCCATAACGAGCCCGGTGGTGGCTTTATCGGCGGGCTGATCGGCGCTGCGGCCTTTGCCATGTACGGCATCGCCTTCGGCGTCCAGGCCGTGCGCCGCGCCATGGTTTTCCATCCGATGTCGATCGCCGGCTTTGGCCTGCTGGTCTCGACCCTGTCCGGCTTCATCTCCGCGCCGCTCGGTTACCCCTTCATGACCGGTATCTGGGTCTATCCGAGTCTCTTCGGTGTCGAAGTGCCGCTGGCGACGGTGATTTCCTTCGACATTGGCGTCTATCTCGTGGTCGTCGGCACCTTCGCCTCGATCGCGCTTGCACTCGAAGAAAGGGATGACGGCTGATGGAAGTCATCTTCTCGCTCGTCGTCGGTATTTTCTTTGCCGCCGCCGTATACCTGATGCTGTCGAAAAAGATCGTCCGCATCCTGCTGGGCATCGTATTGCTCGGCAATGCCGTCAACATGCTGCTCTTCACCGCCGGTCGACTGACCCCGTCGATTCCGCCGATCATTCCGGGCGGCGTTGACGTGCTGCCGGCTGGCACCGCCAATCCGCTGCCGCAGGCTCTCATCCTGACGGCGATCGTCATTTCCTTCTCCTTCTTCTGCTTCCTGCTGGTGCTGAGCTATCGCGCCTATCAGGACCTTGGCACCGACGACACGGGTGAAATGCGTGTCGCCGAGCCGATGGACGAGCCGCTGCCGCCGAGCGGCTACTGAGCGGGAGACACGAGGACCACATGGCTGCCCCCACAACGACCCCTGCCGACTACGCCGCCGCCTATGTCATGGAGCCGATGACGGCTGCCGACTGGCTCGCGGTTACGCCGATGGCGCTCTGCATTGCCTTCGGCGCGATCCTGATGATGATCCGCCACCGCACCCACTGGCATCCGCCGGTGGCACTGACGGGACTGGCGCTGCTCGTCCTCAACAACGGGCTGCTGCTCGCCAAGGTCATGGCCGACGGCCCTCTGAACATGATGATGGGCCGCTGGCTGCCACCCTTCGGCATTGCCATCACAGTCGATCTTTCCGGAGCATTGCTGGCGCTGTCCGCCGCCATCGTCGCCTTCTGCGGCGCGCTCTACGCCCATGTCGAGATCAACAACAGCGGTCGCCGCTATGGCTTCTACCCGCTTTTGATGCTGCTGATGGCCGGCGTCTGCGGTGCCTTCCTGACCGGCGACATCTTCAACCTCTATGTCTGGTTCGAAGTGCTGCTGATCTCCTCCTTCGGTCTCTTGATCCTCGGGTCCGAGCGGGAGCAGATCGATGGCGCGCTGAAATATGCTGTCCTCAACTTGATGGCGACGACGCTGTTCCTGATCGCTGTCGGCTATCTCTACGCCATCTTCGGCACGCTCAACATGGCCGACATCGCCATGAAGGTACCGCAATATGCCGAGACCGCGCCGCTGATGACGCTGACGGCGCTCTTCATTCTGGCCTTCTCGATGAAGGCTGCGGCCTTCCCGGTGAATTTCTGGCTGCCGGCCTCCTATCACACGCCGCGTGTCGTCGTGTCGGCGCTGTTTGCCGGCCTGCTTACCAAGGTCGGTGTCTACGCGCTGTTCCGCGTCGTGGTCATGCTCTTCCCCGTCGAACGTGAGGCGCTGAGCCTCGTCATCGCGATCGTCGCAGCACTCACCATGATCTTCGGCGCGATCGGCGCACTCGCCCAGAACGATATCCGCCGCTTCCTCGGCTTCGTCGTCATTGCCGGTATCGGCAACATGATGGCGGGCGTCGCGATCGGCGGCGACATGGCGGTGGGTGCTGCGATCTTCTATGCGCTGCACTCCATCCTTCTGATGACGGCGCTCTATCTGGTCGCCGGTGAGATCGGCCGCATCGGCGGCAGCTTCCGTCTCGATCGTGTGGCAGGCCTCTGGACGGCCGCACCTGCCTTCGCCGCGATTTCGCTCGCGCTGTTCTTCGCCGCAAGCGGTCTTCCGCCCTTCTCCGGCTTCTGGCCAAAGGCGCTGCTCGTCAAGGCCTCCATCGACATTGGTGCATGGTGGCTGGCCGCATCGGTCCTTGTCTCCGGCTTCCTGACGACGATCGCCTTTGGCCGCGTATTCCTCTTCTCCTTCTGGCGCCCGGTCGCTGCCGCAGGCCGCGAGCAGCCTACGGCTGTCCCGGCCTCGACGGGTGCGCTACGCTGGCGTTTCACGCCGATTGTCATCCTGACCGGTTTCGTGGTCTGGTTCGGCCTCTTCCCGGACAGCTTGATCGTCGTCACGCAGCAGGCCGCCGCCGGTCTTTCGGATCCCACCGCCTATATCCGCTCCGTCTTCCCTGAAGGAGGTGCCCGATGAGCCTTTATGCACTTAGCATGCTGATGGCGGTGATCTGGGCCACCGTCTCCGGCAGCTTCACGGTCCCCAATCTGATCTTCGGCTTCGTCATCTCGCTCTTGACGCTCTACCTGTTGCGCGAGCGTTTCGTCGGTCGCGACTACACGAGCCGCTTCCGCCGCGTGCTGGCTCTGGTCCTGCTCTTTCTCGTCGAGCTGGCCAAGTCCGCCTGGCGTGTCGCGACGCTCGTGCTACAGCCGAAAATGGATCTGAAGCCCGGGATCTTCGCCTTTCCGCTGACGGTCAAGAGCGATTGGGAGATCTCGCTTCTCGCCAATCTCATCACGCTGACCCCGGGCACGCTCTCGGTCGACGTGTCCGATGACCGCACAACCCTTTACATCCACGCGATTGACTGCTCCGACGTCGAGGCCGCCCGCCGTGACATCGCCGAGGGCTTCGAGAAGAAGATCATGGAGGCATTTGCCTGATGACCCCTGAACTCATCGTCGAATTCGCATCCGTCGTCGCCATCGTCATCCTCGTGATTGCCCTGTTGATGACCGTCTACCGCGTCGTCGTCGGTCCGACCCTGCCGGACCGCGTCATCGCCCTCGACATGCTGGTCGGCATCGTCATCGGCTTCATCGCCGTCATTGCGCTCAGAACCGGCTATACGCTCTATATCGACATCGCGATTGCGCTCGGCCTTGTCGGCTTCCTGGCAACGGTCGCCTTTGCCCGCTTCATCCTGGCGCGCGGCTGCGTCGGGGAAGGGGAGCGGGTTGAGGCTGGTCTCGGTCGGTCGAAACCGGCAAAGACAAAGGCGGCAAAGAACGTCAAGGCAAGCAAACCGGCCGGATCTCTCGGCAAGGAGGGAAAATGATGTCGCTTCTCGCAGCCATCGCCATTGCCGTTCTGACCATCGGCGGCGCGCTCTTCTCCCTGATCGCCGCAATCGGCCTCAATCGCCTGCCGGATCTCTATACGCGGATGCATGCGGCCTCCAAGGCCGGCACGGTCGGGTCCGGCCTGCTGCTGCTCGCCGTTGGCCTGCATGCGGCCGATGTCGCGACCTTCGGCCGTGCCCTGGCCGGCATCATCTTTTTCGTCCTGACGGCCCCGATTTCCGCTCATCTTCTTGCCCGTGCGGCCCACAAGGTTGGCTATAAGCTGTCATCCGCATCGGTACATGACGATATGATGTCATGATGAAACGGCTGATATTTCTGGTTGAGTGAGCGTCTCTATTGAAATCCTAGCTATCCTGCCCAGTGCAAAATGCCTGATCGGCAAATAGAAAAGATTTATACCCGTCAAATCTAGTAGAAATATCAGGTGGACATTTGCGGCAGGGGTGTTAATTCACTTTTGAGAGCGCTGGTCTGTTGCGTTCGTGGTATGTAGGCGAAGTGAACTGCCAGCTATTGGCAAGTCTAACACGTGATCTTGGCTGAATTCTGCGTAGCAAAATGCCGGACGGTTTGGGGCCGACCCGGCAAATTGGTGATCTTCATGGGGGTGTCTTTCGCCTTCCCTGTCCGGCCGGATCGGGAAGACATGTAAACTATTGTCTGCAGGGGCGGCGGCCCCTTCGGGATCTGAACAGGAGAATTGAATGACTGAAACCCAGCAGGGCCCAAGCCAGCAGTTGCTGGTCGAACTGACCGCTGACATCGTCTCTGCCTATGTCAGCAACCACGTCGTCCAGGTCAGCGACCTGACCAACCTGATTGCCGATGTGCATATGGCCCTGAACAACACCGCTTCGCCGGTTCCAGCCCCCGTGGTCGTCGAAAAGCCGAAGCCGCCTGTTCCGATCCGCAAGTCGATCGAGGATGATTATCTGATCTGCCTCGAAGACGGCCAGAAGTTCAAGTCGCTGAAGCGACACCTGATGACCCACTACAACATGACCCCGGAAGAGTACCGCGAGAAGTGGGGCCTGCCGGCCGACTACCCGATGGTTGCCCCGGCCTATGCCGAAGCGCGCTCGCGTCTCGCAAAGGAAATGGGCCTCGGCCAGCGCCGCAAGCGCGCCAAGTAAGCCTTCTTTGGTTTCTCGCGACGCGAGGAAGATCAGGCCGGTCCCGCGACCGGCCTTTTTTTGCATTGGCGGATAGGAAAAAGATCCTCTTCCAATTGTCGGCTGCCATGCTCGCCGCGGCGGCAGTCACCTTTCGATGATTTGAGGGATCACAGCGATGCCCCTAAAATCATGGGGTTCACATTCTCTCAGGCTCTGCTAGCTTTGATAGGAATAAAATCCTTTCTTGGAGCGCGCCATGACCCCCGACGACCCCATCAGCCCGCCACCCGCGATCCTTCCCGCCGCACCATCGGTTGAATGGCAGCCCGCAGCCGAGGCGGATGATTTCTCCGAGCGTCCCCTGACGCCCGAGCGACGGCTGCTCTGCATGATTGTCCGGCAATTGACCGAGGAATTGCTGCGCGCCACAGGCCTCGAACATGATCAGGAGCCTGGCCGCCGGGCCACGAGCCATGTCCGCCAGGTGGCGATGTATGTCTGCCACGTCGCCTATTCGATGCCCATGGGAGAGGTCGCCCAGGCCTTTGGCCGCGATCGCACCACCGTTGGACATGCCTGCCGCATGGTCGAAGACCGCCGCGACGACCGCGCTTACGACACCTTTGTCGCGATCGTCGAGCGCATGGCAAGCGCCGTCCATCTCATCGCCGGCAAGCGCATCTGAAGGAGAGGGCAGATCATGACCCGCAGCGAACGAAAGCAGATCCGCCAGATCCTCCGACGGGCTTTGGCCGGCCCTCTGGAACAGCCTCCGCCCGTCAATGCCGATCGGATCGCCGCGTCGCCGGCCGACGCTTCGCCCGCGCTCCTCGCCCGCCTGTTGGCCGACGGCTTGCTTCTCCGCACCCAGGACGGCCTTGCTCCCACCGCCGAGACAGCTGCCTGGCTTCGCCGCGATCTCTGCGACCTGCCCGACGAGGCCCATGCCGCTCAGCACCGCACGGTCGAGGTCGGTACGCTCGATCTGCCGCAGGGCCGCCAGTCCGTGCGCCGCAACCTGCAGGAATCGCCCCTTTTTCCCCTGCTGCGCCTTAAGGAGAAGGACGGTCGTCCGTTTCTGTCGGAGGAGGCCGTTGCCGCCGGCGAGCGGCTGGCAGCCGATTTCGACTTTGCCGGCCTGCAGCCGCGCATCACCGCCAGCTGGCAGCCGCGGCTCGCGACCCGCAACAAGGGCGCACCGCCGCCGGCAACCGACTTTGCCGATGCGACGCTCTCGGCCCGCACCCGCGTCAATCGTGCCGTGCAGGCCATGGGGCCGGAGCTTTCAGGCGTGGCGCTCGATGTCTGCTGCTTCGGCAAGGGCCTGGAAACGGTCGAACACGAGCGCCAATGGCCGGCCCGTTCCGCCAAGCTGATGCTGCGCACCGCCTTGCTATCGCTCGCCCGCCACTACGCCCCGCCATCCGTCCGGCCCCGCGCTCTCCACTGGGGCGACGAGGGCTTTCGGCCGGAGATCGGCTGAGGGACAGTCACACCAGCCGGCGCGCCGCCTCTTCGCGGATCCGCTGGATCATCGAGCGCAAACCGTTGGCGCGCTGCGCCGTCAGGTGTTCGAGAAGGCCGAGCTGCTTGAAGAGGTCGAGCGCATCGAAGCTGACCACGTCGGACGCCTTCTTGCCGGAATAGGCGGCAAGCACGATCGCGACGAGACCGCGCACGATGAAGGCGTCGCTGTCGCCACGGAAGGTCATTTCGGGATCGGCGCCGTCGCTTGAGGACACCGAGAGCCAGACCTGGCTCGCGCAGCCCTGCACCTTGTTCTCGGCGGACTTCTCGCTGTCGGGCAGATCCGGCAGTGCCTTGCCGAGCTCGATGACATAGCGCATCCGGTCCTCCCAATCATCCAGGAAGCCGAAGTCGTCGATCATCTCGTTCAAGTTAGCCATGCTGCACCCGCTTGTTACGTCGGACCCATATAGTTGAGACCGACAGGCTTTTGAACTGGCTGCGGCAATGAAAGCTGTCGATGCTTCAGGCGTGGGGTCTGGAAAAGAAAAAAGCCGCGCAGCTTGCGCCACGCGGCCCGGCAAATGCCGAATTCAGTCAGGGACAGGCAGACAGGCATCCGGTCTATGGCAGAACCGGCTGCAAGGCGGGGAGGGGGCGGCTGTCCGCCCCGGATTTCGTCAGATGACCGCGTGAGCGTCGGTCATGCGCCTCAAGCCCTCAGGGCTTCGGCGGCTGGTAGGGTTTCGGCAGATGCTTCGGCCGTTCCGTCGGTGTCACCGTGCCGGTGATAACGGGCGCTTCGGTTTCAGCACTGACGAGCTGCGGGCTCTCGACGTGAGGCCTGATGATCTCGACTGCGCCACTCTTCGGCGTCAGGATCTCGTCGGCCACAACTGCCGTGCCCTCATCGGTAAACTGCTGGTCGAGCAGCTGGTAGGCGACGAGCGCCCCTTCGCGGGCACGCTGACCGAGCGCCTGGAAAGTCTGGGCACCCTTTTCGCAAACCTCGGGCTTCTCGACGCAGAGCGAGGTGACATACTCATAGGCACCGCTTGCGGCGGTGATGGCGGCACCCATGTCGAAGCTGGCGCCATCCTTTTCCTCTGCAGGCGGGGCCGCGAGGAAGGACAGTGCGACAAGCGTCGCGGTACAATAGAAAGTTCCCTTGATCAGAAACCACATGGTCTTCACCAAATCCCTGTTGCCGGTCTTTGCCGGAACGGTCCGGGTTTCTCCCCGTACTCGTGAATTCCACCCTAGGTTTGATTCGCCAAAATCGATTTGCGAAAGACGGTCGGTTTTGATGCGAATTCGACTAAAATTTGAGTGATCTCCCCATTTCGGGACGCTTAGGCAAAACTTTAGCGGTCACCGTTAAGCATAAATGTGGCGCTGGCCCCGCAATCCACCGCTTTTGGCCTGGTGACGCAGACACAAATCTTAACGGTCATCAGAAAACTTGAATGATTTCAGTGCTTACGCCCCGTTAACCATGATTTGGAAAGCCTCGTTCGGCTGTCCTGTTTCGGGTCAGAACGGCTAGGCCGGGGCCCGTCCGGGGCTCTGCCTTATCTATTCCTTAAGCGCGTCGGCCTATCCTCAGACCCATAAATCAGATGAACCGGTCGCGGATTTCTGGCGTGGTTGTATTGCGTAAAATGTCGGCTGCACTGACGGTAAAGATGGACGGGCTCCTGGCCCGCCTTCTGGTGCGTCATGCTGTCGGCCGTCCGGTCGACCGGGCCGAGATCGTCGCCTTGCGCCGCCTAACCCTTGCTGTTCTGCCCGCGGTCGTCGCCGTGCCCGCCATCCTCACTCTGGTCTTTGGCGTTGCGACCGGCCTGCCGATCGGTTTTGCCCTCGTCACCGCTCTTTATCTGCTCGCAGCCCTGGCGCTGGTCTCGGGCCTTCGCCTCGGAAGCGAGCAGGACGAGGCCGAGACGGCGATCGCCACCACCACGGCCGACCCTTATGAATACTGCCCCGGCCTGTTCCTGACACTCGACGCGACCGGCATCGTCCGCGCGGCCGGTGGTCGTGACCGCCAGATGTTCCTGTCTTTCCTGCGCGAGCCGCTGTCGCGTGCCTTTGTCGAACAGGTGCATGTCTCCGACCGTCTGGCCTTCGTCCAGGCGCTCGACGAGCTGCGCCTCGGTGCCGATGTCGTAGTAACCGATCTCAGGCTCGATCGCCCGGTGATCGGCCTCGATCAGGCACAGTTCCTCAATGTCCGTCTCGACATGACCGCCGTCCGGTCCGACGATGGCACGCTTGCCGGTGTCCGCGCCCAGATGCTCGATATCGAAGGCGAGATGCTGATGCGCGACGAGGTGGCCCGCAAGGAAGAAGAGGCAAGCGCCGCCCACGAGATCAAGAGCCGCTTCCTCGCTGCCGTCAGCCATGAGATGCGCACACCGCTCAACGCCATCCTCGGCTTTTCCGATATCCTGGCCGGTGAATATTTCGGCAAGCTCGAAAACGACCGCCAGCGCGAATACGTCCAGCTGATCCGCCAGTCCGGCGCGCACCTGCTCTCTGTCGTCAACACCATGCTCGACATGTCGAAGATCGAGGCCGGCCGCTACGAACTGATGCTCGAGGATGTCGATCTCGCGCAGTCGCTGACCGAATGCGAACGCATGCTTTCGCTGCAGGCCCAGACCAAGGGCGTCAAGCTGAGCAGCCGTCTGCCCAAGGGCCTCGGCGAGATCTCGGCCGATGGCCGGGCACTGCGCCAGATCGTCATCAACCTCGTCGGCAATGCCATCAAGTTCACCGATGCCGGTGGCGCCGTGAACATCGATGCCACAAGACAGGGTAACGAAGTCACGATCAGCATCAGCGATACCGGTATCGGCATCTCGCCGGACAAGATGGCGCTGATCGGTCGCCCGTTTACACAAGTGCAGAACGATCTCAATCGCAACTACGAGGGTTCCGGCCTTGGCCTTTCGCTGGTAAAGGGATTGACGGCTCTCCATGGCGGCACGTTCAGGATCGAAAGCCGAGCAGGCGAGGGCACCGTGGTCATGGTGACGCTGCCGGCGGACGGTTCGGGCGCCAGGGCTGCCCGTGAAACGAACATGGTCGAATTCCCGCCGCGCCTTGCCGAAGCGGGGAGTGATCTGACAAGGGGTGGGAAAGCACCGGGGCATGACGAAGCGAAAGCGAAAATCGCCTGAGAAGAAGAAGGCGGGCTCAAAGGTCCTCCTGGTTCTCTCGACGGGCGCTGGCGCCCTTGCGCGGCTTGCCGGACGTCATCCGCGCGCCGTGGGTGGCGCCTTCTGCTTTACGCTGGTCTTCGGAACGATCGCCGCCAATGCCCTCTGGTACCAGCCTGGCCAGCATCCCTCGCCATTCCTGCGCACCCGCGATGCTGCCGATTTTAGCGTACTCGCCGGCACGCCGCGTAGCCCGCTGTTGAGCGAGCAGGACGCAGAAAACGTAACCACCTTCCGCATCGAACGCGAAAAGCCGGGCAGCGAGGCGGCGCCCTCGGATACGACCAATGCCCGCCCGGCGACCGCACCGGCTCAAACCGCGACATCAGTCTCTCCCGTGCCCGCCAGCCTTCCCGCCAATGCCGCGGAAACGGCGGGTCTCATTCGCCAGGTCCAGAGTGAACTCCTGCGCCGCGGCCTCTATGATGGCGATGCCGACGGTGTCATCGGGCCGCGCACCGAGACCGCGATTGCCATCTTCCAGAAAACCGTCGGCATGGAGGCCAACGGCCTCGTGACGCCGGAACTCCTGGCGGCGCTGACGCTTGATCGCGGCATCACCGCCGCCGTTCCGGCGCAGCGCCCGGTGATGGATGTAGATGCGCCAGGCGAAGACCCGGTTGCCGCCGCGATCCGCAGCGCTGAAACCCAGGTTGTCACCGCGCCGCGGCGTCCGGTGACAGCCACCCAGCCGGTTCCACCGAAAACCGTCGAACCGACGGCCCCGCCGCCGGTCCAGCAAGCGAACTTCGATCCGGGCCTCGTCATGGAAATCCAGCGTGGCCTCTCCAACATGGCCTACAAGAACATCCGCATCGATGGCGTGCCCGGCGAAGACACCCGTGCCGCCATCCGACGCTTCGAGCGCCACTACCAGCTGCCGGAAACCGGCGAGCCGAGCGCGGCGGTCCTGAAGAAGCTCAAGGCCATCGGTGCCTTGTGATCATGTGCCCCTGAAGCGACGGCGGCTTTAGTCCGTCCACGGCAGCAAGCCCTGATGTGGCGCGGCTGGCGCCGTGAAGCTTGTCGAATGCAGGCTCTCCCCCGCCTCGATGCGTTCGTAGAGAGACAGATAGCGCGCGGTCATGCGCTCCGCCGTGAAGTTCTCCTGGAAATGCTGATGGATCGCCGCGCGGTCGAACCGCCCGATATCCCGTATTGCCTCCGCCAGCACGTCGCCCTTGTCCGACAGGCAACCCACATGCTGCGGTACCAGTTCCGGCAGGGAACCGTAAGGCGTGGCAAAGACGGGCAGGCCGAAATACATCGCCTCGATCACCGCAAGCCCGAAAGGTTCGTGCCAGCGCACCGGGAAGAGCAGGCCAGCAGATCGCCCGAGAACGTCAGCCTTGCCCGCATCATCGACCATGCCGTGGAAACGAGCATTGGGATCGAGCGTCAGGCGCAGCCCCATTCTCAGGTTCAGGCGATACCCTCCGAGCACATCAAGCCGCCGCCCGGCCTTGCGGGCGACCCGGATCGCGCCTCGCACATTCTTCACCTTCCAGGCCGCCTTGGCGAGAAAGGCGAGGGACTTACCGCCATGGCCAAGGTCCGGCTCGGGATAGACGCGCGGATCGAGCCCGTTATGCACGAAGGCCGTGCCGCCATGGCGCGCGGCATGGTCGGCAGAGACGAAGATCGAGTTGCGGTGCAGCCGGGCACCGGCCGCATTGCCATGGATCGTCTGACAGGCCTTGCCGTCGAAATCCGGATCGAGCCCGATATGGCTGTGAAAGACATCCGCCTCACGCGGGATCTGCGCCTCGAGCGGCCGAGCGGGCTCGATGACGGTGAGTGGCCCATAGTGCCAGGTCGAGCCCGCCGGCCCCAGGAGCCCGATCACATGACCCTTTTCCGCAAGCGCGCGGCCAAGCCAGGCGATGATGCGTTCCGTCCCGCCGTAACGCAGCGCGGGAATGCGGGTATGAGTGGCGAGGACAATGTGCATGGCAGCCCTGGTTCACGTTTCTGTGATTTAGCATGCCGGATCGGTGTCCGACAATTCTCCAACGCCATGTGCGGATGGCTTTCGACCAGCGCTCCCTGAAACTTTAGTCTAGGTGAGTTCTCGTGGTGCCTAAAGAAAGGCCTCATTAATCATACAGATGTTAGCATCCGTCGATTGGAGGAGGATGATCCATGACTGCAGCGATGAACGCGCGCTACGATGATGACCAGCAGGATGTGGCGGAGACCCCGCGTCCACCGGAAATCGATGCTGCCACCTTGCGCGGCATAGTCCAGCGCCTGGCCGAAGAGGCCTCGACGCTCGGCGTCGATCTCGTTGATATCGCTGGAGCGATCCAGGACGTGGCCGGCATTTCCAAACGCCATGCGGTGACCTTCGACGGCATTACCCGAACAGCGCTGTCGATCGCCGAAACCAATCGCGATGTCGCAAGCTCCCTGCGCGAAACGGATCAGACTGCGGGCGAAGCCCGCCGGATGCTGACCGACAGCGCGACCCGCCTGACCGGCGCCATCGACAAGATCGACCACATGGTCGAGACATCAGAGGAAATCGGCACAGAGATCGGCAGCTTCTCCCAGTCGCTCGCCGAGGTCGACAAGGTCGCCGAAGAGATCGGCACGATCGCCCGGCAGACCAATCTCCTGGCGCTGAATGCCGCGATCGAAGCTGCCCGTGCGGGCGAAGCCGGCAAGGGTTTTGCCGTAGTTGCAGCCGAAGTCCGCGCGCTCGCGCTGCAGACGTCCCAGGCGACCGGTGCCATCCAGGAAACCCTGAACCAGATCCGCCAGAAGATCGTCCGCCTGAACGATGCCGGCCGTGGTGCGACCGCCAGCGCCCGCGACGTGCGCGAGACCTCCCAGGCGATGAACCACTCCTTCTCCGCCATGGAGCAGGTCATCACCCGCATTCTCGACGGCTCCTCTGCGATGGCCCAGACGACCGACCGGGTCGATCGCCAGTGCTCGGAATTCGTCGCGACCTTGAGCGACATGTCCGCCGAAGTCCGCCAGTCCGACCATCACCTGCAGCAGACCGCAGGCCGTGTGGACAAGGTGGTGGCTCTCTCGGAAACGCTGATCCAGCTGACCGCAAGTGCCGGCATCCGCACGGCCGACAGTGACTGGATCGACACCGCCGTCGATGTTGCCGCCCGCATTTCCCACGCCTTCCAGCAGGGCGTCGACAGCGGCCGGATCCGTACGGCCGACCTTTTCGATCGCAATTATCGTCCGATCCCGGGAACTGATCCTGTGCAGATGATGACCGGTTTCACCGATTTCACCGACCAGGTCCTGCCCGGAATCATCGAGCCGGTTGCCGCCTCGTCGGACCGTATCGGCTTCTGTGCCGCCGTCGACGAAAACGGCTACCTGCCGACCCACAACAAGAAGTTCTCGGCGCCACAGCGCCCGGGCGACACGGTGTGGAACACCGCCAACTGCCGCAACCGCCGCATCTTCAATGACCGCGTCGGCCTCGCCGCCGGCCGCTCCACCGCCCCCTTCCTCGTCCAGACCTATCGTCGCGACATGGGCGGCGGCAATTTCGTCCTGATGAAGGACATCTCCGCCCCGATCTTCGTCGCCGGAAGGCATTGGGGTGGGCTGCGGCTGGCGGTGAAGGTGTAATCGTCCGATTGCAGTTGGCAACGATTGATCAAGATCGGCGTGTGCCTGGGCCAGGGAAACCCAAGTAGATGCAGCGTATCGGTCTTCTCAGTCGGATCGCCTTTTCATTGTCTTGCGCAGGCAATGCAGATGCATTACTTTGAGCCTTGTTTCCTGCGAGGCTGGCGATGACTATGCGACCCGACGAGATTTCGAAGCTCACCGACCGGTACCAGACGACGGTGCCGACGGGAGTGCGCAAGCAGTTGCAGCTTCGTAAGGGCGACCAGATCCGTTATCGTACCGATGCGAGCGGTCGGGTGTATATCGAAGCCATGGCTGAGGAGCGCGATCCGGCCCTCGGCTCATTCCTGGATCTTCTGGAACGAGATGTGATGGATCATCCCGAACGGCTGAAGCCGATGGAGGGAGCGCTGGTGCAGCGGATCGGAGCGCTGGTCGGAGATATCGCCGTCGATCTCGACGCGCCTCTGTCGCCCGAAGATGAGTGAAGTCCGCGCGCCCTTCGCCGCCAACGGCTGGGCCATCTATGCTCACCCGCTCTTTCTCGATCAGTTGATGACCCTCACGGACGAAGTCGAAGTGCGCAAGCGCCGTGACCCGGAGACTTGGCGTCGGAAGAATGCCTCGAAACGGCTGGCCGCCATCCTCAAGCTCGTGACGACCGATATCCCGGCCGATCCGGGCGCCCCGCAATTCCGTCAGGGTGACACGCTGGGCAGTCACGGCAAACACTGGTTCCGGGCAAAGTTCTTCCAGCAATACAGGCTGTTCTTTCGCTTCGACAGCAGCCGAAAGATCATCGTTTTCGTCTGGGTCAACGATGAAGATACACTTCGCGCCTACGGCAGTCGATCCGATGCCTATTCGGTCTTCAAGGGCATGCTCGACAATGGGCATCCGCCAGACGATTTCGATGCGGTCCTGAAAGAGGCCAAAGGGGCAGCCGCTCGCTTTGCGCAATTGATAAGGCCGGTCAACGAATCCTGAGCCCCTTCCAACCCTCGACGCCGCCCGCGCAATCCCCTAAACCCTTGCCCATGCGCATTCGCTCCGACATCTTCGTCTCCGCACTCACCCGTCGCGTCTTCTCCGACGGCGGTTATGCCGCTGTTGTCGCCAAGGGCTCGGAGGCCTCGGGAGCGGTCTTCGTGCGCCAGCGCTTCCGCGATGGTCTGGAGACACTGTATGGCCCAGCCCCTCAGGCCATGATCGATGACGAGACACGCGACGACCGCGTGTTCGAGCCCCGCCTCGTTCGTGCCGAACCCGAGACCGTGGAGGCTCTGATCGCGCGTGAACAGAAGTTCGACAGTGACCTCTGGCTGGTCGAGATCGAGGTGGAGGATCTCGGTACATACCTGACACTGGCGGATACGAAGGATTGAGCGGCCAACAAAGCGCCACTTCACCCTCCCCTTGAGGGGAGGGTCGGCGCAAAGCGCCGGGGTGGGGTGACCACTGGCTACGGCGGCTGCGAAAACCCACAACAGGCACGACTGCTGCCTACTGCCTACCGCCTATGTCCTGGGTCTACCGCTTGCGCGCCCTAAGCACCTGCCGCCCATGCTCGTCGCCCACGGGCTGACGCTTGGGGGCGGCCTGGTTGGCCGCGACGAGCGGGATACTGCTCGGTGCCGCCGGATGCTCAACGCCGTCACGCACCTCGGCCTGCATCTCGTCGCCGGCAAAGGTATAGCGGTCGGCACGGATCCAGCTGTCGATCCGGGCTTCGGCCTGGTCCGGGTCAATGCCGAACAGGATGCTCTCCGCCCGGCTTGCACCATTCTCGCGACGCGCGAGATGCGGGTAGATGTGCTCCAGGATGAAGATCGCCTCGCGATCCTCAATGGCAACGCCGGCAAGCGTCGTTGCGAGCTGACGCCCGGAAATGTCGAGCAGGATGCGCTCGGCAAGCCAGCGGCTCGAGGTCAGCATGTCGGCGAGCGTCGTGGCAAAGAAGCCACCGTCATGGGTGCGGGCAAAGCGGACGAGCAGGGCGGTCTGCACCAGCGTCGCCTGGCGTCGGCCGAGCCGATCGCTGCGGGGCGGCCGCTGCTGAGCGGCCATGCGCTTGATCGTCTGGCGCAGCGCCTCTTCGCGGCTCTCTGCTGCAGGCTCGGCCACAGCGTCTGATGCGGCGCCCGGCAGGTCGCGCATCTCGAGATCTGCCATCACGGTGTCGAAGCTCGAAGCCGGCATCTTGGCCGCCTGCAGAGGCTGCATTTCCGGCGTCTGCTCATCTGCCTTCACCTTTTCCGGCCGCGGCGGCAGGGCATGGCGCAGCGACACCAGCGCGTCGATGACCGTCGGCGACAGCCGCTCGCGCTTGACGATGGCGCGGGCATGGTCGGCGCCTTGCGTGCGCGCGATCATGATCAGCATGTCGTCGGAGAGTGCCGGAGAGGAGGCGAGAAAGGGGGCGGCGACCGAAATCGGCTGAGAGGCGATGAAGGCGGCGACCGAGAGCGGCAGGTTCGGGCTCTGTGACAGGGCCGCGACAGCTTCCCGACGCGCTTCGGCAGAGGATCCGGCAAACAGTGGCTGAAACAGCTCGGCAAATTGTCGGAGTTCCGACTTGCCGGGAAAGGAGAGCGCCTGGAAACTCGTGACCGTGGCCATCAGAACGACATCCTTGTTCCGCGCGCCGGCTGGCCTTTCAAGCTCCCTGAACTGTTCGCTCACGACTACCCACTCCAACGCAATACAGATGTGTGCGAGATTAGAACGAATTTGTTAGCAAGCTGTTAACTAACCTATGGCTTCTTGTGGACAGGCGGATGGTCAAGTCAGAAGATTCGCCGCATGTTTCTGATATTAGGCATATGCGTACCCCGTTTCGTGGGGTGAACCGCGACAGGGGGAACGCGTCGGAGAAAGGCGCAGATGACCCTGGTTTGTGTGAGACTTTCCGCAGCATGAACCGGATTGTGCCGGCCCTCGTAAATGGAGGGCAGGGCGAGATGACCCTCTCGACCCTCTCGATCTTTCTTCTCGAAAGGAGACGAGCATGGCGGATATCATCAGGATTTCGGACCGGCTGAACCCCTCGCGCCGTTCGGCAGGCACGCGTGAGCATAAGGCGGAGATCCTCTTCTTCACGGGCATCCGCTACGAGCGGCTGGATCCCAACGCCATCTGGCCACGGGTGGAATTGCCGACCTTGCCGGCTCTACCGTCACCAAAGGGACCTTTTTTCGGACCCGACCGCCGGCCTTGCTGAGCAACATCGTCTCATCATTCGCCGTTGCCGGTCATCGTCCGGCCTTCTGCGGCTGTTCGCTGTTCCGCGATCCAGGCCAAGTCGTCAATCCGATTCCAGCGATTCATCGGTTGTAAATCGTTTAAGTAGGATAAGATAAAATAAGAAGTCGTGGCAGGACGCCGCGATCAACCGCTGCCCCTCGGTACGGGCGCCTATTGCGGAGCCAGGTCGACGGCCCATGCTGATGAAGATTGCCAAGGATCGCATTCGCAAGGGAATGTTCATTGAAAGCGTCGCGTGCCCCAGCCAGGAATTCCCAAGACGCCGCTTCGTCCTGAAAACGGACAAGGACATCGCCGCGATCCTCGCCTCCTCCGCGACCAACGTATCGATCAATCTGAGCCTTGGTGTTGATCTGGACGGACGCAAACCCGCTGTCGCCCCTGCAGCGGCCAAATCCGCAACAGGCGATCGCGCCCGCAGGGAAGCCGTGCGCGGAACGGTCAGCCAATGTGCAAAGATGCTGCGCTCCAGCCTCGGCGATATCGTGTCCGGCCGCTCCCTCGACATGTCCGAGCTGTCACGCGCCGCAGATGACAATGGCGAACTCTGGTCCGACAGCACCGCGATCGCTCTGGAGGTGACCCGCCTCAAGAGCAAGGACGAGACCACCTATGTCCACTCGCTCGCCGTCAGCGGTTTGATGACGCTTCTCGGACGCTCATTGCAGATGGACGATGAAACGGTGCGCATCCTCGGTGTCGCCGGCATGATGCACGATATCGGCAAGCTGCTGATCCCGAACGAAATCCTCAACAAGCCCGGCAATCTGACGGACCGCGAGCGCGTGGTCATCCGCAGCCACCCGGAGGCGGGTTACCAGCTTCTGAAGTCCTATCCGGAGATCCCGCAAGTTGTTCTCGACGTCTGCCGCCTGCATCATGAGGTTCTCGATGGCTCCGGCTATCCGCTCGGTCTGAAGCAGAAGGACTTGAGCCTGCCCGTTCAACTGAGCGCGGTCTGCGATGTCTTCGAGGCCCTGACATCCGTGCGTCCCTACAAGCGTCCCTGGTCGACATCACAGGCGCTCGACTGGATGTTTGCCCGTCCCCATCATTTCGATCGCAAGATGGTCATCCGTTTGGGCAGCGTGCTCAGCGACGGGCCGATCGGCTAAGACTTGTTCAGCGCCCGGTAAACGGCATGCATTCCGCATCGGCGAGAAACGCCGTGGCATCCGCCTCATAGCTTGCCTGCGGCGCCAGTACCCGCAGAACCACATAGCCTTCCATGCCCGGATGCTCGACCAGGATGGTTTCGGCGAGCGCCGCGATCGGCGTCTTGCGGAGCTGCGCCACCTGCACCGGGGTCGCGACCAGCACGTCGAGATCGCCGGCAACGGAGGTGCGGTCGTTCATCGAGAAGACTTCGTTGGCGTCCCGGTCGTAGATCGCGACCGACCAGAAATCGACGCCGCCGCCAAGGGCAATGAGGGATAGCGGCTGGCGGGCAATGTCGAAATGGCAGACCGCGACCCGAAGATAAGGATCGAGGTTCGACAGGCCCACCGCATCGGGCGCAGCTGACAGCGGGTGGAAGACAAAGGGTGTGCCTTCGGCTGTCACCCTTGTATAGGCGTCGCGCCCTGTGAAATGCGGCACGCCGAGAATGATGATGATGTGCAGGAGCACCGCACCGAAGAAACCGGTCAGGATGGCATAGAGAAGCTTGCTCATTGGCCACATCCGATCTGCTCGATGACCGGCATGGCAAGACCGGACAGGCCCGTCGAGGCGGCCGCCGGGGTGTCGAGCAGTGTCAGCACCAGCTGGAATGAGCCGGCATCGGGGATTGCGAGCCAGTTTCCGGATTTTGCCGTGCGCGAGATCGTGATGTCGAATGTCCCGTCACGGCGCCTCAGAACCGTCTGGGAATTCTTCGCCGCCGGAAGTTCGGGACCTGCATCCAAGGGATTGCCGTCGGCATCGGCGGCATAAAGCGTCCACAGCCTCGCCGTGGGTGTGCGCCCGCTCATCCGGTAGGAGCAGGTCCCCGTCAGCGTCAACCCGTCCTTGTCGCGAGAGGCGGTGAACTGCAGCCCCTCGGCAGACCCGTAAAGCAGCCGCCCGCCCTTGGCCCGGTGCGCCTTGGCGTAAGGATCGGCAGACGCCGTCTGCGCCGCCGGAAACGCCCGCCATCCCGCCACCTCGATTGCCCCGAACCCGACGGAGGCGTTCAACATCGACAACGCCGACAGGATCCCGCCTCCGAAGGCGATGACGAGCGCAGTGGCGACGATGAGGGGAACACGAAACACGGGCGGGTCGAGACCTTCGGCAATGCAGGCGCATTCGCGCCGGGCGGCAGTGCCCGAGGGGTATCACTGATTCGGGAGTGAGGGAAGTTTGAGGGCAGGGGGGAGCGGAACTTGACACAGCCGTTGCTGCACGTCGCACCGAGTGTCTTTCGTCCCCTCAGTTCGGAACGCTTACTGTCACACCAGAACTCCAATCCCGTGCTTCTCTACGATTGCGAGAAGCTTCAGGGCCGGGCCACTGGGGCGTTTCGAGCCATTTTCCCATTTCTGCACGGTAGAGGGGCTGATGTTGAGATAACGGGCAAAAACCGGTTGGCTTACATGGTTGCGCTCGCGCAGCGCCTTGATGGCATCCGGCGACATGGCGTCCGGAACAACGAGGCAGGTCTCGTCAAATCGGCGCATCGTCTGCTTGTCAATGGTGCCTGCTTCCAGCATGCCTGCAACGGCGCTGTGAATCGCCTCGAATGCGTCAGACTTATAGTCCGCTTTAGCTGTCATTGCAGATCTCCGTTATTGCACCGCTCTCCAATTCCGCTGCTATATCGTCCGTCGTCTTGCGGCGGTAAAGCATGGCCAGTGAACGAAAAGCCTTGAGCTCGTCGTCATCGATGCTCGCCCTGTCCTGCTTCGCAAACAGGTAGGCGAACACCCAGAATTCGCCCGCCTTGGTCAGAAGAATTGCGCGTTGCCTGTTGTCGTCCAACCGCTTCTTGAATACGCCGCCGCCCAGATCATCGGCTTGTCCGCGAACGGTCTGAACAACAGCTTGGCATAGAGTCAAATCATCGATCCGGGCTTTCCGTGCCGCTCTAGCAAACCATGCCGTCTTGAACACCCGATATGATGTCATAAGCTAGCACCTAGTGCAATAGATCTCAGGCCGGCAATGAGCAATTCCGCCAATGAGCAGTGTAGATGTGTCGTGAGGAAGTGCAACTGCAGATATGAGTCTGCTGTCCTTCAGCATTCTCGGCCGCTCATCCGCCGCCTGAGCTAGAGAGGGGCGGCACCTGTCTCTGCTTGGAAGGAAGACAAGATACGGGCGCTGGTAGACAGCTTGGTGAATAAAGGTCCGAGCTCCCGTTCGCCTACCGCAACACCCCCGCCGCCAGCGCTCGCTGGATGCCTCTCACATCTGTGCCCTTCTTCAAGGTCTTGGTCACCGGTTCATGGCTGCCCGACACCCAGATCTTCAGCTCGCTGTCGAGGTCGAAGGTGCCCGCGGTTTCGACGGAAAAGCGGGTGATGGCGCGGTAGGGGACGGACATGTAGTCGACCTTCGAGCCGGTAATGCCCTGCACGTCGATCAGGATCAGCCGCTTGTCAGTGAAGACAAACACGTCGCGGATGACACGGAAAGCGAGCGAAACCCGCTCGCCGTCGATCAATACGCCATCCAGCCGTTTGGCGAGATCGGAAGGATCAACGCTCGATCCATGGCCCAGCAATCCGTCGAACAAACCCATTGTGATCCTCCATCTGTGGTTAGAGCGGAGATGGGAAGAGGCGGCGACGCGGTCAAGGTAGGGGCGCGCTCTCTGCCCCTCACACCCGCTCGCAAAAGGCAATGCGGTTGCTGAATGGATCCGTTACCGTCATCTGGAGCCCCCATGGCGCGTCCTCCAGCCCCGGTTTGAGGTAGCGATAGTCCTTGACCGTCAGATCCGCATGGAAGCTCTTCACGCCCCGCATCCAGGTGAAGGCCTTGGCGCCGGGCGAGGCATCACCCGCGTGCTCCGACAGGTGCAGCACGCAAGCGCCACGCGACACCTGGCAGTAGAGCGGATAATTCTCGCCGAAGCGATGTTCGAAGTCGACGGTGAAGCCGAGATAGTCGCGGTAGAATTCCATCGCCTTGTCGACATCGAAAATGCGGAAAATCGGGATAGGCGGCTCGAAAGAGATCTTGGCCGGCGGCGTCTCTCCAGCCTCAATCCGGGCCGCTAGGATGTTCCATTGTTCGAAGCCCAGCTGTCTTGCGACGAGTTCCAGAGCCTGGGAGTGGCTGATCTCGAGATTGCTCTTGGCCAGCTCCGCCTTTAGCGATCTGGCCATCAGTTTGGCGTCACGCACGTCGCGCATCGTCGTCCCTCCGCAGTGGCAAACGGTCCGATCAGTGTCCGCATCTGCTGATCCGTCGCCACCATTTGAAAGGGCAAGGATAAGGACGTCGTTTCGTGATGCGTTCACCATCGCGCTCTGGAATAAGCGCCGCGGAGCGGCAGGCTGCATCGGCCAGATCCCAGACTAGCAGAGCCTGACCGCATGACAAGAGTATGGGACTGGCAGAGCGTCAAGCCTGCCTCCGACTTTCGTGCGACTACCCCACCTTCTCGTAAAATGCCTCCAGCGTCGCCACCTCCACCCCGAGCTTGGTGAGCGAGGCATGCACGCTCATGTGGCGTTCGTCATGCAGGATGAACCAGTCGTCGAAACCGAACCGCGTCTTCGAACCATCGGCATCCGGCACGTCGCGGGCATATTGCCAGCGGAAGGCGCAGCCGGCTTGTTCGCCCTCGGCCGTGCCGTCGATCAGCGTTTCGCGGCCCTCATAGCGGTTTTCGCCACGCTTCAGGATCGTCCAGTTGAGCGTGTCGGAATGACCGTCGTCGAAGAAATAGTCTTCCGTCAGCGACAGCACATTGGCGCTCGTATCGAAGCGCCCGCGGGCGTCGATCGTGAACCGGTTCTGGAAGCCGCCGAGGCGACCGATGGTCATCCCATAGCCGCGCAGCGTGCCGGAGAAAAACTCCTCCAGAATGAACCTGGGCTCTCTGTCTGCAAAATCCTCGAGTTTCAAGGCATCTCTCCTGGTTTGCCGATTGGTCCGGTGAAACACGAGGGAGGCGGCTCCGGTTCCCTTGGGGTTCAAAGACGCACTTTGGCCCCTTACGCTTTTGCCTCCGCCGCGCTATCTGGTCGTCAGACAACCCAATCCACGAGGAGGATCACCATGGGCAAGCGGATCGTATTCACCGGCGGCAGCGGCAAGGCGGGGCGCCATGTCGTGCCCTATCTCTTAGGTAAGGGGCACAAGGTGCTGAATGTCGACCGCGCCGTGCTCGACGTGCCGGGCGTGCACACGCTCCTGACGGACGTGACCGATGCCGGTGAGGTCTTCAACGCGCTCTCCTGCCATTTCGGCTATGAGGGCTATGAAGAAGCGGGCGGCCCGAAGCCGGCCGATGCTGTCGTGCATTTCGCAGCCGTCCCGCGCATCCTGATGCATCCCGATAACAGGACCTTCGCGGAAAACACCGTCTCGACCTACAACGTCATCGAATCCGCTGCAAAGCTCGGCATCAAGAAGGTGATCATCGCCTCTTCCGAGACCACCTATGGCGTCTGCTTCGCCGAAGGCGACAAGGATTACAAGGGATTCCCCCTGACCGAGGAGTATGACGTCGATCCGATGGACTCTTACGGCCTGTCCAAGGTCGTCAACGAAAAGACCGCCCGCGCCTTTGCCATGCGGTTCGGCATCGACGTCTACGCCCTGCGCATCGGCAATGTCATTTCGCCTGAGGACTATGCAAACTTCCCCGGCTATCTCGCCGATCCGCCATGCCGCAAGCGCAATGCCTGGGCCTATATCGATGCCCGCGATCTCGGCCAGATCGTCGATCTCTGTGTGGCAAAGGACGGCCTCGGTTTCCAGGTCTTCAACGCCGTCAACGACACGATCACCGCGACCGTGCCGACCCGCGAATTCCTCGCGAAATATGCCCCGAACACGCCGATCACGGGTGAGATCGACGGCTTCGATGCGCCGCTGTCGAACCGAAAGATCCGCGAGTTGCTCGGCTTCAAGGAAGAGCACGACTGGCGGAAATACGTGAAGGTCTGAGGCGACCTCGCGCCGTGCGAAGAAGGGCATGCGCACGGCGCGACAGCCGCTGACACCCAGGTCGCTTCCCCATCGGCGCATAAGGTGGGGAACGCTCATTGCCTGTAAATTTTTACGGGTAAAATCCTAAATTGGTGGATGAAATGCGCGGGTTTTTCACATATGAGGAATATAGAAAAACCCTTCATTTCTAGGGTTTATGAACGGCCCAAAGAACAGTCATGCACGAAAAGCGCATGGAAATCGCCAATTGCGCGCAGATCGAAGTGCGCGGCCAGAGCTTCGTCACCTTCGATGTGGCGATGCAGGGTCACGTGATCTCGACGATTGATGCACCGTTGCTGTCGGGGCGAATCCTCTGGTCACACGCGGCGATCCATGGCTATCGAGATTTCGATCCGCGGGAACGCACGGAGTTGGAAGTCGAGGTCGGCCGCATTTTGATTGGCGACAATACCGCAGAAAACGGCGAGCGGGACGAACGCCCTGCCAGCTGGCACTGATCATCAACCCGGCGCAATCCAGCGCGGCAGTTGCAGCGCCACACCGACCGCCAAGGCTAGAGCGGTCGTGATCGCCACGAAAAAGGCGAGTAGAAACAGCCCCGTCGCCCGGGCGCTGCCGATCCCCAGATCGCGCCGGAACCAGCGGATTTCCGCCTGCCCATACCAGACGACCGCACCGACGAAGACGGCCGCCGCATAGGCGGTACCTCGCTCCCCCGGTATGGCCAGAAAATCAACCGAAAGACCGACCAGGAAGACGAAGGGCGCAGCCACATAGCACTGGCTGAAGAAGGGCGGCCGCAGCGTCGACCGCTTCAGGATCAGCCTTTTGTGCAGGATCAGCGTCACGGCCATGACCATCGGAAAGATCCCGAAGATGACGCCGCGCACGATGAGCAGGTTGGAGAAGGAATGGGTGAGTGCGGTGACCTCCGTCGGCGAGGCCACGGAAGGAAATGCCGTCGACAGAGCCTGCGAAAGCAACAGCGTGATCAGGAGAAACAGGGGCGGGCTGATCGTATCGTCATACTGGTCTTCCGGCCGGTCCTCCAGCTCGTCATCGGCATAGCGCATCATGCTGAGCGGCTGGGTGAAGGCGCGCCAGAAGGTCATCGGATAGAAGACTAGCCAGGAAACGAGCTCGTAGAGCAGTTCCTCCAGCGACTTCAACAGCCTCATGAAATCCATGCATATTCCCCGACTGACCTGTGGCGACCGAACGCCCTTGGCTGGTCGCACGCGACGATGCCAGCCGCAAAGAGAGGGCGCAAGACCGGCGCGACAAACCCGCCGCACCCGATCCACCTGCAGCCTGGGCTCGAACCTTGCGTTGCTAACCCCATTCCCACGCCCGCCCGCGGTCTAGCCCTCATCCTGAGGCGGGAGCGTAGCGACCCTCGAAGGACGAGGGCGGATGGCAAAGTTGAGGCCTCGATCCTTCGAGGCCCCCGCCCTGCGAGGCACCTCAGGATGAGGGTGGAGATCGCCCGCGAAGCGGCGGGTGGAGGTGATCACGCCTCAGGCATGCTCAAGCGCCCACCCATCCCGGAACTTTGCTCCAGCGCTTCCCCGCAAGGGCAGGGTCCGCCCTTGAGAATCGCCCCGCCACCTGCGAGTGTCGCGCGGTTCGAAACCTGCCGGAGACTGAATGCTCGCCCTTTTCCGCAAGACGCCGATCCTCGGCGCGCTTCTCGCCCAGGTCGTCGCCCTGCCGGTGGTGGCCACCGTGACGGCGCCGCTGTCGACCTCGGTCGAGCGCCTGCCGCTGATCGCGATCGCGCTCGTCCTGCAGGGCGCGCTTGCCGCACTGATCTGTGCGCTTCTGCGCCTTCCGCGCTGGTGGCTGTTGATCGCCTTCCTCTTTCCGCTCGCCATGGGCTCGGTCATGCTGCTCGGCAATCTGCCGGCCTGGCCCTTCGGCCTTGCCTTCCTCCTACTGGCGCTGGTCTTTTCCAACACCACTCGCGGCCGCGTGCCGCTCTATCTCACCAACCCCGAAACGGCTTCGGTCCTGAAGGACATGATGCGCGATCGCGGCGCGACCCGCATGCTCGACCTCGGCTGCGGCCTCGGCGGCGTGGTCCGCGCGCTGGACGGCGAGGGAAGGCGGGCGCGCGGTGTGGAGAACGCGCCGGCCGTCTATCTCGCAGCCCGCCTCATGTCGCGTATCTCGGGCAAGGGCGAGATCCGCCGCGGCGATCTCTGGAAGACGGACGTCGCCCAGGAAGATCTCGTCTACGCCTTCCTCTCGCCCGCCCCCATGGCCGCCCTCTGGCAGAAACTGTCGAGCGAAATGAAGCCAGGCAGCCTCTTTGTCTCCAACAGCTTTGCCGTGCCGGATGTCGATCCCGACGAGATCTGGGAACTGTCCGATGCCCGCAAGACACGGCTCTTCCTCTATCCGATCGGCAAGGCGCAGGAGGGGTGAGGTCTTGCCTTCTGCCCACAGGCGGGGAGAAGCGGACCAAAGGCCGGATGAGGGCAGGGGACGCCAGGGTCAGCCGTATCCAGCACCGTTGGCGCCTCAGGTCCGAGGTCACCGGCACCGCAGCGCGGATCAACTTGACCCGAAGCCGGCCGCTTCAAGCTTGGCCCGAAGCTCATCATCCGTCGCCTGTTCCAGAGACAGCAGGCCGAGATAGGCATCGCCCTCTTGGCCCAGCGCCGACCAGAAGGCCGGCTCGGTCTTCAAACCCTGCCGCCGCAGCGCCTGAATGGCGCTTTTGAACCCGTCACCGCCGAGCCCCAGCAAGCGCCGTTCCATCTCGAAATGGCGCCAGCCGAACTGCTCGGCGACAGGCAGGGGACTGGCGAAGATTTCGAAATCCCACCCGCATGCTCGAAACGTCGCAATCACCGGCCGGTCTCTCGCGATCCACTGCCAGATGCGAATCCCGCTCATTTCGCCATAGAACCGCAGCACATCGGCAACAAAGGCCTCGTCATCCGGCGCACAGCAGAGAATGTCGATGTCGCTGGTCAGGGTGTCGACCCCGAGCGGCGGGGTGCCCGCGATATGCGGATCATACGCCGCAAGCGCCTCCAGGATGCCGATTAGATGCACGGCGGTCTGATAGTCGGTCCGCGACACTGGCTCGCCCCCTCGCATGATTGACCTGCGGACCTAACGCCGGAGGGGGAGCGGATCAAGGCGGGTGGTTGTGGGGGGCAGAGGTGGTGGCGGCTTTGCGCCAATAGCGGTCATCCTGCCTTTCCTTAAAGCTGTGTGATCCATTCATGGCCGGGATACATCGCCTCCAGCCAACATCGTAGGTCGGCTTTTTCCTGAACGTGAAGCTTCGGCAACGCAGCCTGGAAGTCTGCAGCATCTTTGGGCCGAATGTGTTTTGCCTTAAACAAAAGGACGAGAGCAGGAGCGAGATAAGGAATTCCGGATGGTGTTTCTCGAACGACAGTCGATCTAGGCAACTGCAACGATGGGTCGCGCTTGTAAATCCAGATTTCCGGGGTGCCATGTTCGATCATCATGTCTATTCGCCAGCAAGCGTTGGCCGTGTCGGCTCCCCACAATTGGTGGGTCTCTGGTCGAGGCCTCATTTCAGGAGCAAGATAAGCAAACATGCCGTTATGGACCTCGAAGAAATCTAGCTCGGGTAACTGGGCGCGAAAAAGATCGAGATCATCCGAAAGTATGCAGAACTCCAGGTCCTCATGATCGCGAGACTGGTAGCCCTGCCACAGG
This sequence comes from Rhizobium sp. AAP116, assembly GCF_001295785.1. Lineage (NCBI taxonomy): Bacteria > Pseudomonadati > Pseudomonadota > Alphaproteobacteria > Hyphomicrobiales > Rhizobiaceae > Rhizobium > Rhizobium sp. AAP116. Next base: position 10,711 of record NZ_LJIB01000018.1, on the reverse strand, counting down.
TCCAGTGCCCAGCCTCCGACCACATACCAGGGTGAACTCTGGTAGCGGAAGCGCTGGAAAAGCAGTTCCGGTGTCCAGGCATCCCACGCATCATCGGGAAAATGCTGCATCCCCATCCTCTGCCTTTCTATCTACTCGACTGCCGCATTACTCAGTTAGGAATAACGGCCCTTCGCATCGCGGACGATGATATCATTGATGCGTCTGGCTTTCCGATACCACATGCCGCGTATGTCTGCTCCGGGCCGACGGCAGCCATGCTCGACACGCGCCAACACCGCCCCTTGGCTCCGAATGCCTGATTTGTCGCCATCAGAAGCAGATGCCCCTCTTAACGGCATCAAAAGCTTTCTCCGCTATCGAAAAGTCCATGATTTCCAACGGTTTATTTAAAAATTTATTGGCATGTCTGTTTCTGGTGGTACTGGCAAAACTGGGTGCCGATACCGCCTATGCGAGCGATACGACCAGCCTTCGCCCGTCCTGCTGGGCTGAAGCCACGCTTTCGGATGATCCCGTTGCGGTGGCGCGCGATGAACAAAGATGGTCCTGCTCCGGCGCGGGCCAGGCGTTCTCGATCGCTGCCGAGCGTGTGCTGCTTCGTTTCGATATCGAACCCGATCAGACACCGCCGCGATATCTTCTCTCGAGGCGAAGCGCGCTCGAAGCCGTGCATCTGCTGGCGATCGACAAGGATGGTGGAATTCGCCAGACGTCCTATCCTTCCGCCTCCTTGCGCAGCTCGATGGCTGGTGGCTACTTCAATGCAGCCCTGCCTGATGTCACGGAGATGACCCGGCATGTCGTCGCGGTCGTTGATCTGCCCTCTCACCAGATGACATTGGAGCAAGCCTATCTTTCACCTGCGGACGCAGGCGCTGGCCGTGACGATCTGCGGTTTCTGCTGTTGATGGCCGGGCTCTCCGGCATGCTCGTCATGCCCCTCATTTTCAATGCAGCATTCTACCGTGCCCTCCGGCAACCCTTCGTTCTCTGGCACTCGGCGCTGACATTGTCGCTGCTGATGACGCTTGCCGTTACATCAGGTCTGTCGGTCGTGTTCTTCGATCCTCCGCCCATGACGCTAAGCTGGATGACGACGCTGATCTTCGGTTTGACGATCGCTTCAGGCGCGATGTTCACCTACAGCTTCATCGAGCAAGGAATGCTGCATCCGCTCCTGCGGCGCATCCTTCCCTATTGTGCCGCATGGGCGATCTTCCTCAGTGTCTTCCACGCGAGCTTCCCCTTCGTGGCCCGTCCGGTGCAATCGACCGTCTACACGGCAGCATTTACCCCGGTTCTTGCCGTCTTTCTCTTCTCCATGATCGACTCATTGCGCCGCGGAAGCCGCGCCGCAAGGTTCCAGGCCATTGGCTACGCGCCATTGATACTGGTCGGACTGATACGGTTGGTGACGGGCGTAATCCCGGGACTGCCCAGCCAGGATGCCATGCTCCTGTTCTATTTCGGCTGCATGTTTGAAGTGCTTCTCACAACGCTTGGCGTGGCAGATCGGTTTGTACTGATCAGACGTGAGCGAGATCGTGCGCTGAACGAGGCGGAGCTGCTCGAGCGTCTGTCTGAAACCGATCCGTTGACGGGTTTGCTCAACAGACGCGCGATCGAGCGCCATTTCGAGCAGCTTCGCACCGACCGCTTTGCCGCACTGGCTGTCATCGACGTCGATCATTTCAAGGCGATCAATGATGGCTACGGGCATGGTGTTGGCGATGAGGTGCTGAAGGCAGTCGCTGCCGCACTCAAGGCCGGGCCGGACGTACGCGCCTATCGCCTGGGTGGCGAAGAGTTCCTGCTGGTGCTGCGCGGGCATGACGTCGATGGAGAGGCCGAGCTTCGCCGCCAAGCGATCCCGACGACCGTCGCCGGCGCCGTTCCTGCACTCGCCGGGGCCGTGACTGCAAGCATGGGCATCACCTCGATCTCCGGCGATGAAGGCTTTCCCACTTTGTATGAACGGGCCGACAAGCTGCTTTACGAAGCCAAGAGGGCCGGACGCAACAGAACTCGCGGCGGCAACAGGGGAGGCGCAGTCGGCGAAAGCCCCGCACTCACCCTCACGCCACCACCCGCGCCTCGTCCTCATCGAGGCTGACGCGCCAGGTGTTGCGGCCGTCGGCCTTGGCGGCGTAGAGCGCGCGGTCGGCCATGTCGAGCAGGCGCTCGAAGTCGCCCTCGGACTGGATCGTGCCCGAGACCGCGCCGACGCTGATCGTTACATAGGTGTTCCGGTCGCCGGTAAAGCCGTGGGCGATGCCGAGCTGGCGCACGGCGCGGCGCAGGCTCTCGGCCAGCGTCGGAGCCATGTCCCTGTCGGCGTCGGAGAAGATGGCGAGGAATTCTTCGCCGCCATGGCGGGCGAGATGCGCCTCCATCGGCAGGGCCCGGCGCATGGCGCGGGCCACCCGTTTCAGACATTCGTCGCCGGCGCCATGGCCATAGGCGTCGTTATAGGCCTTGAAGTGATCGACATCGGCAACCAGCAGCACCACGCGCCGCGCCTCGTCCGGCACTTCCGTCGCAAGCCGCATCAGCTCCATTTCGGTGCCGCGGCGGTTGGCAAGCCTGGTCAGCGGGTCGGTGACGGAGAGCCGGGCGAGATCCTTGTTCTGCCGCGACAACTCCCGCTTCAGCGCTTCGTTTTCCTGCATCTGCAGATGGCTGGTAAGCGCCTCCACCTCGAGCTGATAGGAGACCAGCAGCGTCATCAACACCGTCGGCATGTAGACCGCCAGATGCTGGATGACATAGGAGGGGCTGGCCCCCTCCAGGAACCAGATGACGGAATAGTTGAGGCAGAAGGTGAATATGCTGGCGCGCAGCGCCGGACGGAACGGCGAGGCAGCGGCAATTGTGATTGCCATCTGGAAGGTCGCGGCCGCATAGAAATAGGTGAGCACGCCCGGGCTCGAACTGGAAACGAGGATCGCGCACCAGCAGACATTGGCGAGAAGCGCGACGAGGATCGCGGCGATCTCCTTCTTCTCGATCGGATGATTGCCGGCAATGTAGACGAGCAGGCCAATTGCGATCGGCAGCATCACGCCGAAGCGCAAAACCGCCGACAGCACGGTGACATCGCCGAGCAACCACAGATCGAAGAGAAAGCAGGTGAGATAGAAGATCAGAACACAGACAACGGCAGCCTTCAGCATTCGGCTGCGCAAAGCTGCGCGATCTTCGAGAAACGCCGCATACTGCTCCACCGTCAATCGGGGCCTAGCGGGAAGTCCGAGCCATCTCATCATGGATGTCCAATCACCGATTGAAATATATGAACCGTCGAAACAGCCGAAATGTATGTTTGGCCCCCTTAATTTGGGGTGAAGGCGATGTGCCAATACGAGAAATCATGGATGAACACAAGCGAGATGGTTAACCGTTGGTGAACGCTTGACGACCTGGAAAGCCTTGGAGACTGCAACCTGTTTCAATTCAGGATGGTAGGGAAGGGCGGGCGCAGGCCTGTGCCTCGATGGGACGCACGGAGTGCCGAAAGCCGACGCGCCGCTGTCGTGATTCGCATCCACCGTGCTTGAGACGAAGTAAACTTGTGATTGTCTTAACGACCGGTCGAGCCGGTCGTTTCGGGCTCTATCGCCGCCTGTGCCGTGCCCGCCGGTGCCGAAAGCGCGTCGGCAGATTTCAGCCGCGTTGCAAGCTCCCGGATCAGGCGGGTCGATTGCGATGACAGCGAGCGCGGACGCACCATCGGCGGCAGAGCATCCGGATTGGCGGCATCTGCGACTTCGGGCTTGGCTTCCCTCTCCGGCATCGGCTGGTCGACGCCGGGGATCGGCTTGATGTCGATGCCCTGATGGGCATAGTCCATCAGCTTCTTGAAGGTCATGGCCGGCAGCGAACCGCCCGTCATGTTGTTGGTCGAGGTGTAGTCGTCGTTTCCGAACCAGACGGCGGCGGTGTAATTGCCGGTATAGCCGACGAACCAGGCATCGCGGTAAGCCTGGGTCGTACCGGTCTTGCCGGCGGTCAGGATCCCGTCGACGGCCGCGCGCCGTGCCGTGCCGATATAGGGGATCTTGGTCATCATCTGGTTCATCGAGCGGGCGGCCTGTTCCGACAGGATGCGCTCGGGCGCGGGCGCGTCGCGCTCGAAGTCGTAAAGCACCTCGCCGGCATAATTGACGATCTGCGCGATGCCGTGGCGGCGCGAGGCATAACCGTCGGCCGGTAGCACGGCATAGGCGGTCGCCTGATCCATGACGGTGACTTCCGACGTGCCGAGCGGGATCGTCACGTCCTTCTTGATCGGCGTCTCCACACCCATCGCCTTGGTCGTCTGGATGATCGCGTCGATGCCGAATTTTTCCTTGGCGAGCCGGACCGGGATCGTGTTGATCGATTTCGCCAGCGCCGTTTCCATGGTCACCCGGCCGGAAAAGCTGCGACCGTAGTTCTGCGGGCTCCAGTTGCCCCAGGCGACCGGCGCATCGACAACCACGGTTTCCGGCGTATAGCCGTTCTCCATGGCCAGCGCGTAGGTGTACATCTTGAAGGACGAACCGGGCTGGCGCAGCGCCCTTGTCGCGCGGTTGAACTGGCTCTCGCCATAGTCGCGTCCGCCGACCATGGCGCGCACCGCCCCGCCGTTTTCGACCATCACCAGGGCGCCCTGCTTGACGTTGTAGCTCTCGCCATATTCGCGCAGAGACGAGGCGACCGCCTCTTCGGCTGCCTGCTGCAGGCCAAGATCGATTGTCGTGCGCACGACCAGCGTATGATCCTTGAAGCGGGCCGCGATGCGCTGCACCTCCTCGAAGGCCCAGTCGAGGAAGAAATCGGGCGCATCCTTCTCGTCGCGGTCGATGACGGAAGCCGGATTGCGGCGTGCCGCGACCACCTGGCCCTCGGTCATCAGCCCGCTCTGCACCATGTTGGTGAGAACGTCGTTGGCGCGGGCACGCGCCGCCGGCAGGTTGACATGCGGGGCATATTTCGCCGGCGCCTTGAAAAGGCCGGCCAGCATCGCCGCTTCGGCAAGCGTCACTTCGGTGATGTTCTTGCCGAAGTAGAACTGCGAGGCGGCTGCTGCGCCAAACGTGCCACCGCCCATATAGGCGCGGTCGAGATAGAGCGACAGGATTTCCTTCTTCGACAGGTTCGCCTCGAGCCAGAGCGCGAGATAGGCTTCCTTGATCTTGCGCTCGATCGACCGCTCATTGGTGAGGAAGAGGTTCTTCGCCAGCTGCTGCGTCAGCGTCGAGCCGCCCTGCACCACTTCGCCGGCCTTGGCATTTTCCGTCATGGCGCGCGCAAGACCGATGAAGTCGATGCCGAAGTGATCGAAGAAGCGCCGGTCTTCCGTCGCCAGAACCGCCTTGACCAGATGGTCCGGCAATTCGTCTACCGGAACGGAGTTTTCATGAATGATGCCGCGATGGCCGATCGTGTTGCCGTAGCGATCGAGGAAGGTGACGGCGAAATTGTCGTGGTTGCGCCAGTCCTTCTTGGTTTCCTCGAAGGCCGGCTGGGCAAGCGCGAGCAAGAGCACCATGCCCGCCGTGCCGAGCGTCATGGCTTCGCCGGCGATCTCGAAGCCGAGCTTCTTGAGGCCGCGCACACGGAAGCGGCGAAAGAAGATGGTGATTTCTTCCCAGGCCTCGGCGAGGTCGTAACCGGCATTCCACAGCGTCGAGTCAAGCCAGCTGTCGATCTTGAGAAAGATGTGACGCTTCAGCTTCTGTGGCTTTTCGGTGCTGGTCCCAGCAGCGCCCGAAGCTGGCCGATCGCCGCTGTCGGCGCCGCCGAGGCGCTCCGCAGGCTGAAGATCGTCAGGCTTGTCGTTGTCGGCCACCGTGGCTTTTCCCGAAAACTTGTTGTCGGCTCCCTTGACGCGCCCGCCGATTGGGATCAGGACCCGGAGAGATTACGGGCGTGTCGTCATTATGTGAGTGATGGTCGATTTGCCGTAAAAGAACAAGCGGTTTCGCCGGCCATGGTGAACCCGGCGCGGCCCCGGACGCGCTTTTGGCGGCGGGCGTTGCACCCCGGCCACCGACTGGTCGAGGATAGCGGCCAGCACCGCAGCCAGATGCCACAGCAAGACCGAAAGACCACAGTCAGTTGAACGAGACGATGACCGAACAGCCCTTCTGGAAGACCAAGACGCTGGCCGAAATGAGCAACGCAGAATGGGAAAGCCTCTGCGATGGCTGTGGCCTCTGTTGTCTCAACAAGCTCGAGGACTGGGACACCGGCGAGGTGGTCTTCACCTCGGTTGCCTGCAAGCTGCTCGATGGCGACAGCTGTCGCTGCTCCGACTACGAGAACCGCCAGGAAACCGTGCCCGACTGCATCCAGCTGACGCTCAAGGGCCTGCGCGAAATCCAGTGGCTGCCGCCGACCTGCGGCTATCGGCTGATCGATGAAGGCCTCGACCTCTATTGGTGGCACCCGCTGGTCTCGGGCAGTGCGGAAACGGTGCATCAGGCCGGGATTTCCGCCCGCGGCCGGACGATCTCGGAGGAGGGGCTCGATGTCGAGGATCTCGAGGATTACGTGGTCGACTGGCCGATGCGAGTTGGAGAGGAACGGGATTGAGGGGCTCGCGGGCGGTGGGCCAGGTTTTATCATGCTGATGATGGAAACCATCGTCATGCTGGCTACTTCGCGGCCCGAGGACCTCGAAGCCCTTTAGCTCCACAATTCCGCACGCATCCAGGCCTCCGGCAGCAGCAGCCGCCCGGCGAGATCGTCCTCGCCGCCATCAAGCCTCAGCCATTGCCAGGCCTCTGTCCATTCGGCGGGCAGTGGATAGGGTGGAATGACATGGCTTGCAGATCTGAAACCTGAACGGCTGTAATAGGCGGGGTCGCCGAGCACCAGCACCTCCGCCACACCCGTGGCCTTTAGGCGGCTCAAACCTGCGGCGATCAAGGCCTTGCCGATCCCCTGGCGCTGATGACCGGGATGAACGGCGAGTGGTCCGAGCAGGGCGACGGTCTCGGACCGGTCTTCGAGCTTTCCGTGGGTGAAAAGAACGTGCCCGATCAGCCTGTCGTCTATATGGGCTGAGAGCGAAAGGACGGCTGGATCGGCGAGCAAAGCCTCGACCAGCGGCACAAGATCCTCCTGCGGAAAGGCGGCTGCATAGAGGGTGGGGATGTGCGATTTATCGGCAAATGGCGTGTCGCCGATGCTGCATCTGGCGGGCATCTCGTTTCCTCCGGACATGCGTTCATGCCTAAGGCAACGGCGGTTTGGCGGCAAGCCCGGGATGGCGCGGCAGGCGACGAGGATCGCGCGTTTGAGTGAGTGTGGCGCGGCACCACCGAACGTCCATTGCCGCCGTCATTCAATTGAATTACGCTGCCTTCTTGGAGGCCGGCATGACCAACGCACTCGTCCAGACACGCATCGATCCCGATATCCGCGACCGCGCGGCCGCTGTGCTGGAGAGCATGGGGCTGACGGTATCCGATGCCGTGCGCATTCTGCTGACACGCACCGCCAATGAAGGTGCTCTTCCGATCGAACTCCTCTCGGATCCCGCTGTTCATGATGCCTGGTTCCGCGCCAAGGTGCGCGAGGCGCTGGAGGATGTCCGCGATGACGTCGAGGATGATGCTGTGGCGGACATCTTCGCACAACGCAGAGCGGCGGCCCTTGCCAAGGATACTGGACGTTGAGGCTCACCTGGTCAGCTCTGGCAATTGCTGACCGCATGGCGATCTTTGACTTCATCGAGCGGGACAATCCGGCTGCAGCAATTCGCATCGATGCGAAAATCGAGGCGGGTATCCGTCAACTTCTCCAGTTTCCGGAGAGTGGACGGACCGGGCGGGTGTCGGGGCCAGAGAACTGGTCATTGCGGGAACACCCTATATTGCCGCCTATTCGGTTCTTTCTGATCGAATCCGTATTTTGCGCGTTTTGCATGGTGCTCAGGTTTGGCCAGATAGCCTCTGAACCCTTTTGAGCTAGAAATCGTCACAGCACCCCCTTGACCCTCCCATGATGGGAAGGTCCATCTATGGTGGCGGAGGTGACCGCTATGAATATGCAGTCCAAGCCAGATGTGGCCAATAACAAGAACGAAACCATCTTTTTGCCTGTCGAGGGCATGACCTGCGCATCCTGTGTGCGGCGGGTGGAAAAGGCCGTGGCATCCGTGCCGGGGGTCGAGGCGAGCGCGGTGAATTTTGCGACCGAGACGTTGTCTGTGACCCCGGGAAAGGGCTTCTCGGCAGGCGCTCTGCTCGAAGCGATCGACAAGGCCGGCTATGAGGCCAAGGCCGAGACGCTGGTGCTGGAGGTCGAGGACATGACCTGCGCCTCCTGCGTGTCGCGGGTTGAGAAGGCCTTGAAATCCGTGGCCGCCGTCGAGAGCGCAAGCGTCAATCTGGCGACCGGCGAGGCGGTGGTGAAGGTGCTGGGCGGGGCCGATGCCTTGCCGGCGCTCACCGCAGCCGTGGCCAAAGCGGGCTATGCGGTCAGGCTCGTCGGTGCTTCGACGGATGAAGCCGCGGCCGAAGAAGGGCAGGGGGGCGCTGGCCAGGCCAGACCCGGTGAGGTTCCCGGGGCGGCGCATCCGGCGGTCTCCACAGGCCAGGCCGACGACAGCCGCGAGGCGCGCCGGGAGAAGGAGATATCGGGGCTGAAGCGCGATTTCCTGATCGCGTTTGTCCTGACACTGCCGCTCTTCGTCATGGAAATGGGCGCGCACATCTATCCGCCGCTGCATCATGTGCTGATGCAGATTTTCCCCGGCAACAGTCTGTATCTCCTGCAGTTTGCGCTTGCGACGGCGGTTCTCGCCGGTCCCGGGCGACGCTTCTATCTGAAGGGTATTCCGGCGCTCTTGCGGCTGGCGCCCGACATGAACGCACTCGTCGCGATCGGCACGGGGGCGGCCTATCTCTATTCCGTCGTGACCACCTTTGCGCCTGAAATCCTGCCTGTCGATGCCCGGCATGTCTATTACGAAGCGGCGACCGTCATCGTCTCGCTGATCCTGCTCGGTCGGCTGCTGGAAGCGCGCGCCAAGGGCCGGACGGGGGCGGCGATCCGCAAGCTGGCAGGCCTGCAGGCAAAGACTGCGCGGGTCGAGCGTGAGGGGAAGACGCAGGATGTGTCGCTCTCCGAAGTCAGGCTCGGTGACGCCGTCGTGGTCCGTCCGGGAGAGCGCATTCCGGTCGATGGCCGGGTGATCGACGGGGCAAGTGCCGTCGACGAGGCGATGATCTCGGGCGAGCCGATCCCTGTCGAAAAGGGGCCCGGCGCCACCGTCATCGGCGGTACGGTCAACGGCTCCGGAAGCTTCCGTTTCGAGGCGACGGGCATTGGCGCCGACATGATGCTGTCGCGCATCATCCGCATGGTCCAGGAGGCGCAAGGGGCGAAACTGCCGATCCAGAAACTGGTCGATGAGGTGACCGCCTGGTTCGTGCCCGCAGTGATTGGCATTGCCGTCGCCACCTTCTTCGTCTGGCTGATCTTCGGGCCGGAGCCCGCCTATACGCACGGGCTCGTGGCGGCGGTGGCCGTGCTGATCATCGCCTGCCCTTGTGCCATGGGGCTCGCCACGCCGACCTCGATCATGGTCGGAACCGGCCGTGCCGCCGAACTCGGCGTGCTCTTCCGCAAGGGGGAGGCGCTGCAAAGTCTCTCCGCCATCGACTGGGTGGTGATGGACAAGACCGGCACGATCACGGCCGGAAAGCCCGAAGTGAACGAGATCGTGACATCAGAAGGGTTCGAAGAGGCCGAGGTGCTGCGGCTGACCGCAAGCCTTGAGGCGCGCTCGGAGCATCCCCTGGCGGATGCCATCGTTCGTGCGGCGGAGGCGCGGGGAATTCCGCTGTCTGCCGTGGAGAATGTCGAGGCGGTGGCAGGCTTTGGCGTCACCGGGCTCGTTGACGGGCGGAAGATTGCAGCGGGGGCTGACCGGTTCATGGTGAAGCTCGGGGTGATGGCAGAGGGCGAGACATCGGATCTCACCGCCGCCGTCACCCGTCTGGCCGATGAAGGCGCAAGCCCGCTTTACGTTGCCATCGATGGTAAGCTCGCAGCGGCAATTGCGGTCGCCGATCCGATCAAGGAGACGAGTGAACAGGCGATTGCAGCCCTGAAGGCCCGGGGTCTGAAGCTGATGATGGTGACCGGCGACAACAGGCGCACGGCAGAGGCCGTGGCGAGGAAGGCCGGCATCGATGCGGTGGTGGCCGAAGTGCTGCCCGAGGGAAAGGTGAGCGCAATCAAAGCGCTGCAGGCAAAAGGTGAGAAGGTCGCCTTTGTCGGCGACGGCATCAATGATGCGCCGGCGCTCGCCACCGCCGATGCCGGGATTGCCATCGGCACCGGCACCGACGTGGCGATCGAAAGCGCCGATGTCGTGCTGGTCGGCGGCGACCTCTTGGGCGCGTTGCATGCGATCGAGCTGTCGGACAAGGTCATGGCCAATATCCGCCAGAACCTGTTCTGGGCCTTCGGCTACAATGTCGCGCTGATCCCGGTGGCAGCGGGGCTGCTCTATCCGCTTTTCGGCGTGACCTTTTCGCCGATGCTGGGGGCGGCAGCCATGGGGTTGTCGAGCGTGTTCGTGCTGACCAATGCGCTGCGGTTGCGGACGGCGAGGGTGACGGCGGTCTTTACCTCCCCTTGAGGGGGAGGTCGCGCGGAACGCGCGGGTGGGGTGATGCTGGTGTGCGCCGCTTGTTCACCCCCCCCC
>NZ_LJIB01000017.1:0-20766 GCF_001295785.1 Rhizobium sp. AAP116 | reverse complement strand
GGTGGCCCGGGAGGTTCCCGCCGGATGGTGCACCATTCCGACCGGGACCCTCGCCCGGGGGATGATCGTCTGGACATTTGCAGCCTGGCGCTCATCCCCGCCGTTTTATTCGCCCCGCTGTCTGGATGTTCGCGACAGCATTGGCGCCTTGTCTGTGTGCCTCTGAGGCACGTCCTTCCGATCGGGGGTTTCAGGCGTCCAGCATCCGGCTGTCCACCGTCACTTCCACCCCCTCGTCCGGAGGGAGACCGTTGCAGCGGGCCGGGGATTTGGATCTGCGACAACCCTCCACCCCGGCGCCGGCCCCGCCTCGCCTGACATCGCATCGTCAGGTGTATCCGAGGGCGGGACGGGGATGAATCTACGAGGGTGGAAATGGGCGGGGATGAAAAAACATTTGGGGGTTTGAATTTGTTGCGGGATTTTTGAAAGTCGTCCCCCTTTTTTGCGGTTGGCGCCGAGTTTGTGGCTTCGCCCCTCACCCTACCCTCTCCCCGCAGGCGGGGAGAGGGGGTGCAAGCGGTTGATGTCTCGGCCTTCTCCCCGCTTGCGGGGAGAAGGTGCCCGAGGGCGGATGAGGGGCAAAGCCGCAATGGGGAGGCACCAACGCCTCCATCGCCTTCCCCATTGATTCGCAACCCCGACAGGCGTAAAAGGCCTCGTGTTCCGTGGTGATTTGGCCGGCCGGCTTGCAGCCACGTAAAATAAGTCGCTAAAGGGCCGAGGCGAGTTTGAAGACTTTCCAAGGACCGGTAGCGATATAAAAGCTGCCGGTATTTTTGTTTCCGCGGTCTGAAACCGCCGTGACAAGGAAAGTCGAGAGTAAGATGCCGATCAGGATCCCCGATACGCTGCCCGCCTTTGAAACCCTCGTGCATGAGGGCGTGCGGGTCATGACCGAAACCATGGCCATTCGCCAGGACATTCGCCCGTTGCAGATCGGCCTGCTCAATCTCATGCCGAACAAGATCAAGACCGAGGTGCAGTTCGCCCGGCTGATCGGCGCCTCGCCGCTACAGGTGGAGCTGACGCTGGTGCGCGTCGGTGGCCACAAGGCCAAGAACACGCCGGAAGAGCATCTTCTTTCCTTCTACCAGACCTGGGACGAGGTAAAGGATCGCAAGTTCGATGGCTTCATCATTACGGGCGCCCCGATCGAGACCCTGCCCTTCGAGGAAGTCACCTACTGGCCGGAATTGGAGGAGATCCTTGATTGGACCGAGACCAATGTGCATTCGACGATGAATGTCTGCTGGGGCGGCATGGCAGCGATCTACCACTTCCACAAGGTGCCGAAACATGCGCTGAAGGAGAAGGCCTTCGGCGTCTATCGCCACCGCAACCTGGCGCCTTCTTCGGTGTACCTGAACGGCTTCTCTGATGATTTTCAGGTGCCGGTCTCGCGCTGGACGGAAGTCCGTCGCCAAGACATCGAGAAGGTGCCGGAACTGGAGATCCTGCTCGAATCCGACGAGATGGGCGTGTGCCTGGTGCAGGAGAAACGGGCCAAACGGCTCTACATGTTCAACCATGTCGAATATGACTCGACCTCGCTCGGCGACGAGTATTTCCGCGACAAGAATGCCGGCATTCCGATCAAGCTGCCGCACAATTATTTCCCGCACAATGACGACACGCTGACGCCGCTCAACCGCTGGCGCGGCCACGCGCATCTTCTGTTCGGCAACTGGATCAACGAGATCTACCAGATGACGCCATACGATCTGAATGAGATCGGCAAGGATCTGGCAGTCTGACAGCGGCACGGGGGATGGGAGCGGATTTTGCCAGGACAGGCGGGGTCCGCTATGACAGGATGCCGCCGCCGATGAACCGAGCCATTGTCATCCGATGTTTCTGCCGTTTTTTCTGCGTCTGAAAGAAGAGAAGGTTCCCGTGACCCTGCGGGAATACCTGGCGCTGCTCGAAGGCCTGCAGTCAGGTCTGGCCGACTTCGATCCGGAAGGTTTCTACTATCTCGCCCGCACCACCCTGGTGAAGGACGAGCGCTTCATTGATCGCTTCGACCGGGTTTTTTCCGAGATCTTCGGTGGCATCCTGAGCGAGGGCGCAGCAGAAGGCGTCAATCGGCAGACAATCCCCGAAGACTGGCTGCGCAAGATCGCCGAAAAACACCTCTCCGACGAGGACAAGAAGCTGATCGAGGCGCTTGGCGGCTTCGACAAGCTGATGGAAACGCTTAAAAGACGGCTGGCAGAGCAGAAGGAGCGCCACCAGGGCGGCAACAAGTGGATCGGCACGGCCGGCACCTCGCCCTTCGGCGCCCATGGCTACAATCCGGAAGGTGTGCGCATCGGCCAGGAGGAAAGCCGGCATCGGCGTGCCGTGAAGGTCTGGGACCAGCGCGAATTCCGCAATCTCGACGACCGCGTCGAACTCGGCACCCGCAACATCAAGGTCGCGCTTCGACGGTTGCGCCGCTTTGTGCGCGAGGGAGCTACGGAAGAACTGGATCTCTCCGGCACCATTCGCTCGACCGCAGAGCACGGCTATCTCGACGTGAAGACCCAACCCGAGCGGCGCAATGCCTTGAAGCTGCTGATGTTCTTCGATATCGGCGGCTCGATGGATGAGCATGTCCGCGAGGTCGAGGAACTGTTTTCGGCGGCCCGCTCCGAATTCCGGCATATGGAGTATTTCTACTTCCACAACTGCCCCTATGAGCGCGTCTGGAAAGACAATCAGCGCCGCCACGCCGATACCATCCCGACATCCGACGTCATCAGAACCTTCGGCTCCGACTACCGGCTGATCTTCGTTGGCGATGCGGCGATGAGCCCTTACGAGGTCACCCATCCCGGCGGGTCGGTCGAGCACTGGAACACCGAAAGCGGGGCAGCCTGGATGACGCGATTGACCGATCACTTCCGCCGGCATCTCTGGATCAATCCGCTTCCGCAGGCGAACTGGGACTATACGATGTCCGTCGGCCTGATTCGCCGGCTGATCGGCGACCGGATGTATCCGCTGACGCTGGGCGGCCTGGAGGCTGCAGCCCGCGAATTGGCGCGATGACCGACAGACAAAAGACTTTAATGAATTCAGGCGAGGAAACGACAGAATGACGAAGACGATATTCGGCGTGATGCCCACGGGCGAGGCGGTCGAGAAGGTGGTGCTGAAGGGTGGGGGCCTTACGGCATCGATCATCACCTTTGGTGCAGTCCTGCAGGATCTGCGTCTGGAGGGACACGATGCACCACTGGTGCTCGGCTTCGAGGATCTCGCCGGCTATCTCGACCATTCCCCCTATTTCGGCGCGACACCCGGACGCTGCGCCAACCGCATCGGCGGCGGGCGCTTCACCCTGGATGGCGTCGACTATCAGCTCGAGCTCAACGAGAGGGGGATCTCCCACCTGCATGGCGGTTCTGATGGCATGGGCCGACAGAACTGGACGATCCTCGATCATGGCGGCGATTTCGTCGTGATGGAGGTGACCGATCCGGACGGTCGCGCCGGCTATCCTGGGACCACGCGCACCCGTGCGAGTTTTGCGCTGAAGGATGGCGGCACCTTCTCTGCCCTGTATGAAACAGTGACCGACAAGCCGACGATCGCCAATGTCTGCCACCACGCCTATTTCAATCTCGATGGCCGTGCAGACATCCTCGGCCATGATCTGATGATCGCGGCCGATCACTATACGCCGGTCGACGAGCGGCTGATCCCCACCGGAGAAATCAGACCGGTCGAGAACACTGCCTTCGACTTCCGTGAGATGCGCCCGATCCGCCTCGAAGTCGATGGCGCTCAACTCGGCTACGACCATAATTTCTGCTTCTCGAGCAGTCGGGTCGCCAAGCGTAGCGTCTCCCTGGCGCGCAGCGTCAATTCAGGCGTGACCATGGAGATCCTGACAACGGAGCCTGGCGTGCAGTTCTATGCCGGCGGCAAGGTATCGCCGGCTGTTCCCGGCCTCGACGGCCGGCGCTATGGCGCTTTTGCCGGCTTCTGCATGGAAACACAGGTCTGGCCGGACGCGATCAACCATCCGAATTTCCCGAACGCGGTACTGCGACCTGGCGAAGTCCTGCGCCAGGAAACGGATTACGTCTTCTCGAAAGCCTGAATGAAGAAAACCGGCTGCGGGGCAACCTGCGGCCGGTAACGCGTTGCAGCGAGCACGGCGCAAAGGCGCCACCAATCCCACGACGTCAATCAATGTCTGAAGGAAGAATGGAGCGGGTGAAGCGATTCGAACGCTCGACCCCAACCTTGGCAAGGTTGTGCTCTACCCCTGAGCTACACCCGCTCATAACCTCGATCCTGGGGTAGTGTCTGGATCGTGGGCCGTCCGTCTTGCGGCGACGGGCGCTATATGGCCCAACCGTTTTTCAAATGCAACAGGGAAATGACGGATCGGCGCGAAAAAAATTCGACAAGGGCACAACGACCTGAGAAAGCTCAGCTTTTCCGGGCTTTCGCGGCGTACGAAAGATTGCGAAACGTCGGTCCTGGACCTATTGCTGAGGTGGAAATCCGATAGTGGGAGCTCAAGGCCCCGGACGATTCAGAGTGAGAACAGCCATGACGACAGCCAAAACCGCCGAAGACCTCTTTCGTTTCCTCGACGAACTCGGGATCGCACACAAGACGAAGACCCACCCGCCGGTTTTCACCGTCGCGGAATCGGTCTCGCTGCGCGATGAGATCCCCGGCGGTCACACCAAGAACCTGTTCGTCAAGGACAAGAAGGACAACTTCTTCCTGCTGACGGTCGAGGAGAATGCATCGGTGGACCTGAAGACGGTGCACACGATCATCGGCGCCGCCAGCAAGGTGTCTTTCGGCAAGCCGGAAAAGCTGATGGAGTATCTCGGCGTCGTTCCGGGCTCGGTGACGGCCTTCGGTGCGATCAACGACACGGACAAGAATGTCACCTTCGTGCTCGACAAGGATCTGATGGAGCATGACATCATCAATTGCCATCCGCTCTCGAACGACGCGACGACATCGATCGGCCGGGACGACCTCATCCGCTTCATGGAGGCAACCGGCCACACGCCGCTTGTCTTGAAAGTCTCGGGCTGACATACGATCTTAACAGCAAGAACGTCAGCCTCCCCAAAGGCTGCGAAATAGGCGGGAGATGCGAGAAGATGAGCGACTACGGCAACCCTTACGGCAGCTACGGCAACCAGACCATGACGGCCAAGGCGGAGTTCGGTGGCGCTCCTCAAGGCACGCCCCCAGCAGGTGACCTGATCAAGGACACGACGACGGCGAACTTCGCCCGCGACGTCATGGACGAATCGCGCAACCAGCCGGTTCTCGTCGATTTTTGGGCCCCCTGGTGCGGTCCGTGCAAGCAGTTGACCCCCATCATTGAAAAGGCCGTCAACGAAGCTGGTGGCCGCGTCAAGCTCGTCAAGATGAACATCGACGACCATCCGTCGGTCGCCGGCCAGCTTGGCATCCAGTCGATCCCCGCTGTGGTCGCCTTCGTCAATGGGCGCCCGGCTGATGGCTTCATGGGCGCGCTGCCCGAGAGCCAGGTGAAGGCCTTCATCGACAAGGTGGCAGGTCCGGCCGGCGCCGATCAGGCAGCTGAAATTGCCGCCGTGCTCGAAGAAGCCGCAGGCTTGCTTGTAGCTGGAGACATCGATGGTGCCGCACAGCTGTTTGCCGCGATCCTCCAGGCCGACCCCGACAACACAAAGGCGATTGCCGGCCTCGCTGAATGCATGATCGGCGCCAACCAGCACCAGCGCGCCCGTGAACTGGTCAGCCAGCTGCCCGAAGATCTGGCCAAGGCCGCCGAAATCCAGGCCGTTCTCACTCGGCTGGATCAGATCGACGAGGCACGCAAGCTCGGTGATCCCGTGGCGCTGGAGCACACGCTGTCGCTGAACCCCGACGATCACGAGGCGCGCTTGAAGCTCGCCAAGATCCGCAATGTCGAAGGTCGCCGCGAGGAAGCCGCAGAACATCTGCTGCTGATCATGAAGCGCGACCGCACCTTCGAGGACGATGGTGCGCGCAAACAGCTGCTGCAATTCTTCGAGGTCTGGGGGCCGAAAGACCCGGCCACCATCATGGCGCGGCGCAAACTCTCGTCGATCCTCTTTTCGTGAGCCGCCGCCGGCCTTGAGTTTTGGCCGGCGCGACCCAGATAGAAGCAGGAAAGAACGCCGGAATTTTCCGGACAGGATGTGCTTCGATGCAAGTGGGAAATGCCCGATATCTGACGGCTGGCGACCTCCCCGAGACGGTCCCAGTCTTCCCCATCTCCGGTGTGCTGCTGCTGCCGGGTGGCCAGCTGCCGCTCAACGTCTTTGAACCGCGTTACCTCGCGATGCTGGATGCGGCACTCTCCGGCAATCGACTGATCGGCATGATTCAGCCGGCGATGTCGGAGGTCCAGGCCAACATTCTGCCCGAGCGCCCACAGCTGGCGCCCGTCGGCTGCCTTGGCAGGATTACCTCCTTCAACGAAACCGGCGATGGCCGCTACATCGTGTCGCTGGCAGGGGTGTGCCGTTTCCGGCTGATGGACGAGGTGACGACCAGCAAGCCCTTCCGCAGCTTCCAGATCGCACCTTTCATCGCCGATCTGAGTTCGGCGGAAGACGAGGGACAGGTCAACCGTACCGGCCTCCTGGCGGCCTTCAAGGCCTATCTGGAGGCGAACAAGCTCGAAGCCGATTGGGAAAGCGTCGAGCGGGCATCGAACCTGACGCTGGTAAACTCCCTGTCGATGATGTCGCCGTTTGGCTCGCCTGAAAAACAGGCGCTTCTGGAGGCGCCCGACCTCAAGACGCGTGCCGAGACCCTGATTGCGATTACCGAAATTGTCCTCGCCCGGACCTTCGGTGATGCCGATACCATGTTGCAGTGACCCATGGCCGATAATCCGACCAGCCTCATCGATCCGAAGATGCTCGAACTTCTGGTCTGTCCTCTGACGCAGGGCACCCTGAAATGGGACCGGGAGAAGAGCGAGCTCGTCTCCGAGAAGGCGCGTCTCGCCTACCCCATCCGCGACGGAATACCGATCATGCTGGTTTCGGAAGCCCGCAAGCTGGAGATGCCCGCCTGAGCGGGCCTGCCCCTTTACCAGATCCGGAAATGAGCGCTCAGATGCTCTGGCCGCCTAGAAGGCGCGGCCCGGCTTGCCCGGATGTGCCCGCAGCTTCGCGGATGAAATAGTTCTTCAGGCCCGGGATACGATCAACGACGCCAAGGCCGAAATCGCGCAGCACCCGGATCGGTGTGACATCGTTCGAGAACAGCCGGTTCAACACATCCGTTGTGACACCCATGCGGAACGTGTCGAAGCGCCGCCAGATCTGGTAGCGCTCGAGCACATTGACCGAGCCGATATCGAGACCCAGGCGGTCGGCCTCGACGATCGTCTCCGCAAGTGCCGCGACGTCCTTGAAGCCGAGATTGAGACCCTGGCCGGAGATGGGATGGATGCCATGCGCCGCGTCGCCGGCAAGCGCCAGACGCGGCGCGATGAAGGCGCGGGCAAGGGTCAGACCGAGCGGGAAGGCCCGACGGTCCGGCGTCGCACGGATGGTGCCGAGCTTGTGGCCGAAGCGACGCTCGAGCTCAGCCTCGAACAGCAGGTCGTCGGAGTCGACGAGCCTGTCGGCATCTTCCGTGCGCTCCGTCCAGACAAGTGACGAACGGTTACCCTTCAGCGGCAGGATGGCAAACGGACCGGCCGGCAGGAAGTGCTCCTCCGCCACGCCGTCATGCGGCCGCTCGTGCTCCACGGTGGTGACGATGCCGGATTGGCCATACTTCCAGGTGACGGTCTTGATGCCGGCGAGATCGCGCAGCTTGGATCGCACGCCGTCGCAGGCAATGACGAGGCGTGACGAAACGACGCTGCCATCCGAGAGCGTCAGTTCGGCACTCGGTCCGGTATCGCGAAAGCCGGTTGCCCGCAGTCCATGCCGGATGCTTATACCGCGTTCCTCGCAGGCCTGGCGCAACGCGGCGACCATGCTGACATTCGGAATCATGTGCGCGAAGGGCTGACCGTCTTCGACGGCACCATCGAAGGTCAGGAAGACCGGGCGCACGGGATCGGACGTTTTCGAATCTGTCACGATCATCCGGTTGATCGGCTGCGCATCCGGCTCGATCTGGTCCCAGAGCCCGAAAACATCGAGCATCTTGGTCGCAGCCGCAATGATCGCCGAGGCCCTCGGGTCCTTCTTCCACGCGTCCTCGGGCGCCGCTTCGACAACCTCGACGGCGAGATGCGGGGCCGCCTGCTTGATTGCGACTGCAGCGGAAAGACCGACATAGCCACCGCCGACGACGAGCACATCCAGCATGGCAAATTCCTTTGTTCTTGTAGACCTGATGACACCTATATAGATCAGCCTTGAACGGGTGCCTATAAGCGGAGCAATGCAATATGTCGCAGCCATCAGGCCAGACCAAACCGATGGAAGACCTGATCGAACGTCTCGATCTGGAAAAGCTGGAGGAAAACCTGTTTCGCGGCAGCAGTCCGCAAAACGGCTGGCAGCGCGTCTTCGGCGGCCTGGTCATCGCACAGGCGCTGATGGCGGCGCAGCGTTGCGTCGATCCGGATCGCATCGTGCATTCGCTCCATGCCTATTTCATGCGCCCGGGCGATCCGTCCATCCCGATCGTCTACCAGGTCGAGCGCATCCGCGACGGCTCTTCCTTCACCACCCGCCGCGTTGTCGCGATCCAGCATGGCAAGGCGATCTTTTCCATGTCGGCCTCCTTCCAGATCGAGGAACCGGGCTTTGACCACCAGGTGAAGATCCCGAACGTCGCCGCACCGGAACAGCTGATGGGCGAAGCGGAGTTTCGCGCCGCCTTCCTCGCCCAGGCACCGGATACGGTGAAGAAATACTGGGGCCGCGAACGGCCGATCGAGATCCGCCCGACATCGCTGACCCACTATCTGTCCCGGGAGAAACTGGAACCGGAGGCCCATATCTGGGTGCGCGCATCAGGCCTCGTGCCAGACGACAGGCACTATCAGGCGGCAATCCTTGCCTATCTCTCGGACATGACCCTGCTAGACACCTCGCTCTATGCGCACGGCACCTCAATCTTCGACCCCGAACTGCAGGTCGCAAGCCTCGACCATGCCATGTGGTTCCACCGTCCCTGCCGGCTGGACGACTGGCTGCTCTACACGCAGGACAGCCCCAGTGCGGCAGGCGCGCGCGGCATGACCCGCGGCAGCATCTTCACACGTGACGGAAGACTGGTTGCCTCGGTGGCTCAGGAAGGGTTGATCCGCAAACGGGCAAATGACTAAATTTAAGCCATTCGCGATATTCTGCACAATTAATGTGCGCCCATTGCGCATTCATTTGCCTGTTTATTGGCTGTGTTTTTCATAGTCTTTAGATTTCAATAACTTATAGGCAATTCTGAATCTGGCACGCCTTTTGAATGTCATTGCCCAGTCGCTGCGCGAATGTTGCTGCGGGCGGCAAGGAGAGTCGGCTCCGAGCCGAGGACAAGCAAAGGATGGGAAACCAGATGAAGATTGTGATGGCTATCATCAAGCCGTTCAAGCTGGACGAGGTACGCGAGGCCTTGACGGCTGTGGGGATCCAGGGCCTGACCGTGACCGAGGTCAAGGGCTATGGACGCCAGAAGGGGCACACTGAAATCTACCGCGGCACCGAATACGCCGTCAGCTTTCTGCCGAAACTGAAGATCGAGATCGCAGTCTCGTCCGAGCTTGCCGACAAGGCCGTCGAAGCCATCGCTTCGTCCGCCAAGACCGGCCAGATCGGCGACGGGAAGATCTTTGTCTACTCGATCGATCAGGCCGTGCGCATCCGCACCGGCGAAACCAATACCGAAGCGCTGTAAGAACGGCTGTAAGGGGAGTTGTTACTGATGTCATTTGCCAATCTGAATTCCAATCTCGTGCGCCTTGGCGCCGCGTCCGCAGCACTGCTGGCGCCGGTTGTCGCCTTCGCGCAGGAAGCAGCGCCTGCTGCAGCCGAAGCAGTTGCTGCGGCTCCGGTTCCGGACAAGGGCGACACCGCCTTCATGTTCCTCTGCACCATCCTCGTCCTGTTCATGCTGATCCCGGGTCTGGCTCTGTTCTATGGCGGTCTGGTTCGCGCCAAGAACATGCTCTCGGTTCTGATGCAGTGCACCGTCATCGGTTCGACCGTGATGCTCGCCTGGGTGATCTACGGTTACTCGTTCGCATTTGGCGGCTCTGAAAACGCCTATTTCGGCGGCTTCGCCAAGCTGTTCCTCTCGGGCGTCACGCCGGAAAGCACGGCAGCCACCTTCTCTGATGCCGTCATTCCGGAATACATCTTCATCATGTTCCAGATGACGTTCGCCGCCATCACGCCGGCCCTCATCGTCGGCGCCTTTGCGGAACGCATCAAGTTCTCCGCAGCTGTGCTCTTCTGCCTGCTCTGGGTCACCGTGGTCTACTTGCCGGTCGCTCACATGGTCTGGGATGCCAACGGCCTGATCTTCGGCTGGGGCGCGCTCGACTTCGCTGGCGGCACCGTCGTTCACATCAATGCCGGCGTGGCTGGTCTGATCGGTGCGATCATGCTGGGCAAGCGCACGGGCTATGGCAAGGACATGATGGCTCCGCATTCGATGACGCTGACGCTCGTCGGTGCAGCCATGCTCTGGGTCGGCTGGTTCGGCTTCAACGCAGGTTCCAACCTCGAAGCCTCTGGTGGCGCCATGCTGGCGACCGTCAACACCTTCATCGCAACCGCAGCCGCTGTAGTCTCCTGGTGCCTGGTTGAAACCTTCACCCGTGGCAAGGCTTCGATGCTCGGCGCAGCTTCCGGCATGATCTCCGGCCTCGTTGCGATCACCCCGGCAGCCGGCATCGCCGGCCCGATGGGCGCCATCGTCATGGGTCTCATGGTATCGCCGCTCTGCTACTTCTTCGTCGCCGTTGTGAAGAACAAGTTCGGCTATGACGACACCGCAGATGTGTTCGGCGTTCACGGTATCGGTGGCCTTTTCGGCGCCATCGCAACCGGCGTCTTCGCATCGGCTTCGCTGGGCGGCATCGGCTACGCTGAAGGCGTGACCATGGGCGGCCAGGTCATGACCCAGATCTATGCTGTCGTCGTCACCATTCTGTGGTGCGGCATTGGCTCGATCATCCTCTACAAGCTGGTCGATCTGATCGTCGGTCTGCGTGTGCCGGTTGAAGCCGAACGCGAAGGCCTCGACCTCGCCTCGCACGGCGAAGCTGCCTACCACAGCTAAGATCCCTCGGATCCTTGCAGTTGAAATGCGGCAGCGCCCGGGTCTCATCACCCGGGCGTTTTTTTATCGGGAATTGACGACGGCTCCCTGTCACGCATGGTTAATGCAGCATTAACCCTCGATCCTGTAGTCTAGCAGCTGGCGATCTCCGTCTTGGGCGGGGATCAATGTCATCACCGGCAACAGGACGGACAGAGACCCCATGAGCAGAAGCCATTCAGCAACGCTTCCGGAGCACTCGACGCGCTCGGCGTTGTCAGCCTTCCTGCTGCGCCAGATCCTGGCACTGACCGGCTTTGGTCTGTTTCTTCTTCTGGTGCTCGCAGTTGCGGCGCTCGCCACCTGGAACGTTTCGGATCCGAGCCTCTCCTATGCGACGGACAATCCGCCGACGAACATTCTCGGACTGTCCGGCGCAGTCTTTGCCGACCTGATGATGCAGTTCTTCGGGCTCGGCAGTCTTTTGGCGCTCCTGCCGGTCATGGCCTGGTCCTTCGCCCTCATCGGCGGACGCCGAGTGACCCGCATCCCGGCCCGCCTCGGTGCCTGGGTTGCAGGTGCCCTGGTGGCGGCAGCCGCCGTCGGCTGTTTTCCGCCGCCGCAGACCTGGCCCCTGCCGAGTGGAACAGGCGGCGTGCTCGGCGATCTCATTCTGCGCTTTCCGGCACTCTTCATCGGCGCCTATCCGACGTCGACATTCGCCATGATCCTGGGTGCGGTACTGGCCCTGCCGGCGACCTGGCTGATGCTATTTGCGGCCGGCATCGTCGGCAAGGCCGTCGAGCCGGCGGATGACGAGGAGCCGGTCGCGCCGCTCGTCCGCGCCAAGCCGAAGACACCCGTCTTCGAAGACGATGAGGAAGACGACGAACGCGAAGGCCCGATCGCTCTGGTCATGGGTGCGCTAACTCACAATTGGTACACGACGCGCGCCCGCGTCCGACGCCTGTTCGGATTGACCTCCAGCGATCGTCGCGAGCGCGATTTCGAACAGCCCTATGATTTCAACGATGACGAGTTCGGGACATTGAACGAGCCGGTGCGCGCCAAGGCGCCGCCGCTCAATGCCCGCGTCGAACCCTCTTTGGACGGTGCGCCTCTGCGCCCGACCGGCCGCTCGATCGTCTCCCCGCCTCCGATGTCGGCTGGACACTTTGATGACGACGAGGACGATTTTGGTCTCGACGATCTCCCGCGGCCGGCCGGCATCCTCTCCGACGACGGCGTGCGGTCGGCCCCGGCAAAGCCTGCCGGAGCCTCGCCGCGCGTTGCCGCACCCGCTGCACGGCCCAAGCCGGGCGCCCGCATGGAGCGCGACGCGCAGGGATCCTTCCTGCGTCCCGAAGGTTTCCAGTTGCCGTCCGTCCATCTTTTGGCCGAGCCGCGCGCCATTACGCGCGACGCCACGCTGTCTGCCGAGGCATTGGAGCACAATGCCCGCTTGCTCGAGGGCGTTCTCGACGACTTCGGCGTCAAGGGCGAGATCATCCATGTCCGGCCAGGCCCTGTCGTCACGCTCTACGAGCTCGAGCCGGCACCCGGCATCAAGTCGTCGCGCGTCATCGGCCTTGCCGACGACATTGCACGTTCGATGAGCGCAATTGCCGCCCGTGTCGCCGTGGTCCCCGGTCGCAACGCGATCGGCATCGAACTGCCCAACCAGACGCGCGAGACCGTTTACCTACGTGAATTGATCGGCTCCCGCGACTTCGACGGCAACAAGGCAAAGCTTGCCATGGCGCTCGGCAAGACGATCGGCGGCGAACCCGTCATCGCCGACCTCGCCAAGATGCCGCATCTGCTCGTCGCCGGCACCACCGGTTCGGGTAAGTCGGTCGCCATCAACACGATGATCCTGTCGCTCCTCTACAAGATGACGCCGGAGCAGTGCCGCCTGATCATGATCGATCCGAAGATGCTGGAACTCTCCGTCTATGACGGCATCCCGCATCTTCTCTCTCCCGTTGTTACGGATCCGAAGAAGGCCGTGGTTGCGCTCAAATGGACCGTCCGCGAGATGGAAGAGCGCTACAAGAAGATGTCGAAGATCGGCGTTCGCAACATCGACGGCTTCAACGCCCGTGTCGCCCAGGCGCTCGAAAAGGGCGAGGTCCTGACCCGCACCGTGCAGACCGGCTTTGACCGCCAGACGGGCGAAGCGATCTACGAAACGGAAGAATTCGACCTGCAGCCCCTGCCCTATATCGTCGTCATCATCGACGAAATGGCCGACCTGATGATGGTGGCCGGCAAGGACATCGAAGGCGCCGTGCAGCGGCTTGCACAGATGGCCCGTGCAGCCGGTATTCACGTGATCATGGCAACCCAGCGCCCATCGGTCGACGTCATCACCGGTACGATCAAGGCGAACTTCCCGACCCGTATATCCTTCCAGGTGACGTCGAAGATCGACAGCCGGACCATTCTTGGCGAACAGGGGGCCGAACAGCTACTCGGCATGGGCGACATGCTCTACATGGCCGGTGGCGGGCGCATCCAGCGCGTCCACGGCCCCTTTGTCTCCGACCATGAGGTCGAAGAAATCGTTGCTTACCTCAAGACACAAGGGTCGCCGCAATATCTCGAAGCGATCACCGTCGACGACGACGAGGATGGCGAAGATGGCGGCGGTCCTATTGGAACCGGAAACCTCGGCGAATCGGATGACCCCTATGATCAGGCGGTCGCCATCGTGCTGCGTGACGGCAAGGCGTCGACCTCCTATGTCCAACGTCGTCTCGGCATCGGCTATAACCGTGCCGCCTCCCTGATCGAGCGCATGGAGAAAGAGGGCATCATCGGCCCTGCGAACCATGCCGGGAAACGCGAAATTCTGGTGCCGACCGAAGAGTAGGCACCAATCGGTTCTGGGATGGAACAAGCGGACGTGCGGACGAGTTGCCGCAGCGGCACAGGCGATGACGGTCATGAAGCCGCCGCCTTTTTCGGCGAGACCGAAAGCATATGAAGGAGTATCGCATGAAAGAAATCAAGGAACGCGGCGCCCGCCTCCCGATGTTGGCCAGCCGTCGCCAGTTCGTGCTGGGTACGGCTGCGATGATGGCTTGCGCCGCTCTGCCGTTCCCCGCCTTCGCACAGGCGGGCGCGGCCCAGCAGATCGCCGACCATTTCTCGAGCGTGAGCACCATGATGGGCGAATTCGTCCAGTTCGGTCCGCGGGGCGAGCAGACAGGCGGCAAGTTCTTCATCGAACGTCCGGGCAAGCTGCGCTTCAACTATGAACAGCCATCGCCGATGCGCGTGATTTCCGATGGCAAAAATGTCGTTATCGGCAATACCAAGCTGAAGACCTGGGATCTCTACCCGCTCAACAAGACGCCGCTCAGCCTGCTTCTCGCCAACCGGATCGATCTCGGCAACCAGATGGTCCGCGACGTCAAGCAGGAAGCGGACCTGACAACGATCGTGCTCGGCGATCGGACGATCTTCGGCGATTCGACGATCACCCTGATGTTCGATCCGAAGTCCTACGAACTGCGCCAGTGGACGATCACCGATGTGCAGAAGAAGGATACGTCGGTGATGATCTTCAATGTGCAGAACGGCGTGCAGTTCGACCCGAGCGTGTTTGAAATTCCCTATGCCGAAGTCCACGGCCAGAAGCGCGGCGGCTAAGACATTCTGTTTCGACCTGTGGAGAAGGCGGCAGATCGCAAGGGATCAGCCGCCTTTTCCTGTTCATGGGCACCCGAACACCTTAAGAAGCCAAGGGAACATTCAAGGCGGCCACGATGACACTCGCAATCACGACCTGGAACATCAACTCGGTGCGTCTGCGCCTGCCGATCGTCCAGGACTTCCTCAAGCGTGAAAATCCGGACATCCTGTGCCTGCAGGAAATCAAGTGCCAGAACGACCAGTTCCCGGCAGCGGAGATCGCAGAACTCGGCTATTCCAACATCGTGATCCATGGGCAGAAGGGCTACCACGGGGTCGCAATCTGCTCGAAACTGCCCTTGGCAGAGGACCACCGTCAGGATTACTGCGGCGTCGGCGACAGCCGGCACATCTCGGCAGTCTTCGAATGGGCCGGACGGCGGATCCGCCTGCACAATTTCTATGTGCCGGCCGGCGGCGACGAGCCGAACCGCGAGATCAACCCGAAATTCGGGCACAAGCTCGACTTCATCGAAGAGATGAAGGCCCTGTCCGCCGAGGCAGAACCGAACACGGGCTCCATTCTGGTCGGCGATCTGAACATCGCGCCGCTCGAACACGATGTCTGGTCCCACAAGCAAATGCTCAAGATCGTCAGCCATACGCCGGTTGAGACCGAAGGCTTGCTCGACATCATGCGTCAGGGCAAATGGGTCGACCTGATGCGCCAGCACGTACCGGCTTCGGAAAAGCTCTACACCTGGTGGAGCTATCGGGCGAAGGATTGGGCCGCAGCGGACCGAGGCCGCCGTCTCGATCACATCTGGTCGTCTGCGGATCTCGCGCCACTTCTGTCGCGCGTCGATATCCTCAAGGAAGCGCGTGGCTGGAACCAGCCTTCGGACCATGTTCCGGTGACGGCCCGCTTCCAGAATCCATAGCAGGCGATATAACGTCGGCTATTCAGGAGAATTTCGGCGCGAGCGCTTCCGCCCCGTCGATCAGAGCCGCGAGCGACTGCTTGATACGCCCCTCGACCTGGCGCGCCATCTGCGGATATTCCTCGAGCAGTCGGTGGAAGAGCGTGCGGGTGATCCTGATGACGTCGACATCCTCGACCGCAACGGCAGTGTATTTGCGCTCCACCATGGTGATCAGGGCAAGCTCGGACAACATGATCCCGGGACCGACCCGAGCTTCCAGATGCGGCTTTCCATCACGGCCGATGACATAAAGTTCGATCTCGCCGCGAACGACGACATAGGCGCATTCTGCCGGCGCCTTTTCCCGGAAGAGAGCCTGCCCCGCTGCGACCTGCCTGTGCTCGGCACCGAAGGCGATCAGCCGCAACTGATCCTTGTCCAGACCGGAAAAGAGAGGCAGAGCCGACAAAAGCTCGATATCGTCGCTGAGTGACATGACGTTTCCTGGTCCGATCGGGCATCGTCGATACGCCCGCTGTCAGTCCATAACGCAAAACGGGGATGAAAACGACACAGAGGTCGCCTTCATCCCCGTCGCATTCTGATCCGTCGTTCAGGGAACGATCTTGTAGCCGCCGTTTTCGGTGACCAGGATTTCGGCATTCGAGGGATCGCGCTCGATCTTCTGGCGAAGCCGGTAGACATGGGTTTCCAGCGTGTGGGTCGTCACGCCGGAATTGTAACCCCAGACCTCTTCGAGCAGAACATCGCGCGTCACCACTTTCTGGCCGGCGCGATAGAGATAGCGGATGATTGCGGATTCCTTTTCCGTCAGGCGGATCTTCTTGCCGTCTTCGGTCGTCAGCAGTTTCTGGCTCGGCTTGAAGAGATAGGGACCGACCCCGAACGTCGCGTCCTCGCTCTGCTCGAACTGGCGCAATTGCGCGCGGATACGGGCGAGCAGAACGGCGAAGCGGAACGGCTTTGTGACATAATCATTGGCACCCGCTTCGAGGCCGAGGATGGTATCGGAATCCGTGTCGTGCCCCGTCAGCATGATCACCGGAGACTTGAAGCCGCCCTTGCGCAGAAGCTTGACCGCTTCGCGGCCATCCATGTCCGGCAGCCCGACATCCATGATCATCAGATCGATCTGGGCAGCTTTTGCCGTCTGCATGGCGCGGGTCGCATTGCTTTCCTGCATGAGCGCAAACTCTTCGTAGAGCGAGAGCTGCTCGACCAGGATCTGCCTCAGATCGTCGTCATCATCTACAAGCAGAATGGTCCGCGTCGTCATCCGTTATCCTTCCGAATTGGTCCCGTGCTCGGGTCTTGCTGCCCAAGTACACCGGATGTAAGCCTTACTCGCAGCCGTTTAAGGGCTATGAATACAACAATATTCACGAACAAGGCAAAAAGTCGTGACCAAGAGGCGGAAGGCAACGAAAATCGCACGCTCAGCAGTCAAACGACTATTGGTCCGCCCCGCTCCCGGCAATCAAAGACAGGCTATTCTTCAGGCGGGATCATTGACCTTTCGAGCGGCCCTCGGCCGCGGCGGCCGCACCAGTCGCAAGCGTGAGGGCGATGGCACGACACCGATCGCGGTCATGCCTCTGCTATTTGCCTATCGGCGAGGTGACCGCGGCCCCTGGCCCTCCACCCTCTTGAGCATGCGCCGATCATCATCCGACATGCTCTGGTGCGACGCAGTCGGCGACCCGAATTACAATCGCCCCGTCCGCACACCCTTCAAACCCAGTCATGAAACACTGCAGCGGACCGACGAGCTGTATGACGTCTGCATCGTGCTCGACTGGAACCTGCGAAGCCGCAAGCGCAGATGTGGCTCTGCAATCTTCTTTCACATCGCAAGACCCGGTTACACACCGACAGAGGGCTGCGTCGCCATCAGTCCTCGGGATATGCGGCGCCTGCTCCCTCATCTCGGTCCCAGCACCACGCTTCAGGTTCTCTAAACGGAGATTAAGGGCTTTTGCGCGGAGCGGGCCTTTCACCGATGGCGGAGCATCCTAAATACCGGGAAGGCGGACGGCGCTTTTTTTGCGCCTCTTCGTGACCGCCAACGATTTCGCGTCAAGCGCAACCAATGACACATCTGGAGATATTGATGACAGACCAGACGCATATTGCCCTGAACGACGGCGCCCGCATTCCCCAGGTGGGGCTGGGCGTCTGGCAGACCCCGAACGACGAAGCGGCTCCGGCCGTCAAGGCCGCGCTTTCGGCCGGCTATCGCCATGTCGACACGGCCGCCGTCTATGAAAATGAAGAGGGCGTCGGCGAAGGCATCCGGCAGTCCGGGATCGACCGGTCGGAAATCTATCTCACGACCAAGCTCTGGAACACCGAACAAGGCTATGACCAGACGCTGAAAGCCTTCGATGCCAGCCTGAAGCGGCTGGGAACCGATTATGTCGACCTCTATCTCATCCATTGGCCTTCGGCTCATCGTGGCCTCTTCGTCGACACCTGGAAGGCATTCGTGAAGCTGAAGGAAGAAGGACGCGCAAAGTCCATCGGCGTGTCCAACTTCTATCCGGAGCACATCGAGAAGATCATCGCCGAGACGGGCGTAACCCCGGTCATCAACCAGATCGAACTTCATCCGGACTTCCAGCAGCGCGAGGCGCGCGCCTTCCATGAGAAGCATGGCATTGCGACGCAATCCTGGAGCCCGCTGGGCCAAGGCAAGCTGCTCGGTCATTCTGCCATTGCTGCTATCGCCGCCAAGCTCGGTCGCACGCCGGCTCAGGTCATCATCCGCTGGCACATCGACAATGGTCTCGTGGTCATTCCGAAATCGGTCACGCCTTCGCGGATCAGCGAGAACTTCAAGGTCTTCGACTTCAAATTGTCTGCGGAAGATCTGGATACGTTAAACGGTCTCGACGATGCGGGCGCCCGTATCGGACCGGATCCAAAGACGGCAACTTTCTGATTCACGTGAGACACTGCGGACCGACATGAGACGGGCCGCCTCCCGAAAAGGAGGCGGCCCGTTTGACGCTCACTGTTTGACGGCCGAATCCCAGTGCTCGTCGGCCTTGCCATCGACGATCCGCCAGGTGTCGTACCATGTAGTGGTGTAGGTCTTCGACGGATCCTTGGAATCCTTCTCCTCACGGACGATGCCGACGGTCACCAGATCGCCCTCGGCTGTGACGAAAGCCACGGGGGTCGACAGCTTCTCGGGGATCGGTTTCTTCTCGACTTTCAGGACCTCTGTGAAAAACGCAACGACGGTATCCCGGCCCGACGCGACGTTCGGATTGTGCTGGATGTAACGCTCCGTCAAAAAGCGGTCGGCCTGGTCCCAGTGCCCGGCCTCCAGAAGGTCGCGCATGATGTGATAGACGACCTGCTTGTTGGCATGCAGCTTTGGATCGGGGCTCGTGAACAGAGCCTCCTTGTCGGCCGCGGCAACCACAGCCTCCTGAGCGAAAACCGGTGCGGGATGAGCCAGCGGTGAAAACAGGCTGAGGGTAACGGCAAGAACGGCCGATTGCTTGATCATGGTTTCAACCTTAAAGACAGCAAGGGAAGACCATCCGTTGATATCGCTTGATGCCCGATGCAGGTAGAAGGCAGTTTTTTCAGCCGAAGTCTGTAAAACAGAACCGCCACGAGATCTGCTCCACAAGAACAAGGAGCCGGAGATGCTCTCCTGTATGGGCGCTTCTTGCCATCCCTGAACAAGATGTGACACTGTGCGCTGCCACAATTCGGGAGATTTCCATGCTGTTTCGCCGCGCTGTCCTTGCCGGTCTCTCCGCTCTTGCCCTGCTGCCTCTTTCGGCCCATGCAACCGAACTGCCGGATCTCGGCGGCAAGACGGTCGTCGTGGTGACGGAAAATGCCTATCCACCGCTGCAGTTTGTCGACCCGAAATCGGGTCAGCAGATCGGCTGGGAATATGATGCGATGAACGAGATTGCCAAGCGGCTGAATTTCACCGTCGAGTATCAGAACACCTCCTGGGATGCGATGATTCAGGCCGTGTCGGACAACCAGTTTGAGATCGGCATGACCGGCATCACGATCAAGGAAGACCGCAAGGAGAAGGTCGATTTCTCCGACCCTTACATGCGCTCCGAGCAGTTCATGCTGGTTCGCGGTGACGAGAGCCGGTTTACCGACGGCAAGAGCTTCGCCGCCGTTGAAGACGGTCTTGTTGGCGCACAGCCGGGCACGACCCCCTTCTACACGGCGGTTTATGAGATCCTCGACGGCAACGAGCAGAACCCGCGCATCAAGCTGTTCGAAACCTTCGGCGCGACCGTCCAGGCACTGAAGACCGGTGACGTCGACGTGGTGCTGACGGACGGCACCGCCGGCAAGGGCTATGTCGATGCCTCGAATGGCGGGCTGAAGCTCGTCGGTGGCCCGCTCGGTTCGGAAGACTTCGGCTTCATCTTCCCGAAGGGTTCCGAACTCGTCGCTCCCGTCAATGCTGCGATCGCCGCGATGAAGGCCGACGGCACCATCGAGACGCTGAACAAGAAGTGGTTCCTAGACTACAAGATGGGCGAATGAACCGCGTCCGTGCCTGCGACCTGAAGGCGGGTGACTGATGGCATTTCAGACCCTTCCCCAGGGTGACCAGAAAGGCGATCGGCCCTGGTGGCTGATCGCCTTCGTTGTGCTGGCGGCAGCCCTTGCTGGCGTCATCTTCGTCAGCGACCTCTATGCCCAGGTCTTCAACACGGTGGCCAAGGGGCTCTGGGTGACGATCTTCGTCACGCTGATCGGCTTTACCCTGGCGACGGCGCTTGGCCTGCTGATTGCACTCATGGGAATGTCGGACAGCCTTGTCCTGCGCCAGATCGCCCGTTTCTACGTCGAAGTGGTGCGCGGCATTCCGATCATCGTCTTGCTCTTCTACATCGCCTTTGTCGGTGCGCCCGGCTTCGTCGCGCTCTACAACCTCGTAACGTCACCCCTCGTATCGGCGGGCCTTGCCGAG
>NZ_LJIB01000016.1:0-128098 GCF_001295785.1 Rhizobium sp. AAP116 | reverse complement strand
GCCCCGCCATTGGCGGGTCTTTTCGATTTTGCGGCATGCTTTGATGCCAGAGCCGTAACCCGTCACGGATTTCGGCTGGCCGACATCTCGCCGAAGATCCGGGCGATCTCGTTCTGCAGATTGGGTTCGGGACCCGGCTGTGCGACGTTGGGTGTTGCTGCCGTTGCGCGATTTGCTTCCGGCAAGATGGCGGCAATCGGCGGGCGTGGGCGGTCGGCGCGGGTTTCGGGCAGGATCTGCGGCGTTTGAGGCGCAGGCTGCGGCGCCGGGTCCGTGGCCAGATGCAGAGCCATCTCTTCTTCGAGGACGCGCTCGAAATCGCTCATGTCGCGCGCTTCGGGTTCGGCCGGTACGCTAGAAGCCTCGCTTTCGACCTGCGGTTCAAAACGTTCCGGTTCCACGAGACGGGACGTTGCGGGCGCTTGAGCGGGCACAAGAACCCGTTGGCGTGCCGCTTCCAGAAGATCTGCTGCGGCGGGCGCATCGATGACGGTGGGCGTTGCCGCTTGCTGTTCGACCTTGACGTCCTCGACCTTCGGGGCATCAAGCTCGTTCCTCATGATCGGCTCGACCGGCTCAACCCTGAAAGCTTCAATCGGAGGCGTGCCGCTCGTCTTGGCCTCCAAGGGGCTGTCAACCCTGTCGAGCAGAGGCTCATTGCGGCGCATAACGGGTTCGACGTGGGCCGGAGCGGTCGCGGCGGGTGCCGATGCCACCAGAACAGGCTCAAGGCTTGCTGTCGGCTGGGTTGCTGACGGCTCGACAGGCGGTTCAGGACGCGCGATCGGTTCCATTGCGGGCGACTGGACCCGAACGGGAGGCGCCATCTCCTGGCGTGTTGCGGTGGTCACGGCCGCAGCCGCTATGGGGGCCGCTGCAACAGCCGCAACTGCTGCCACCGGGGCTGCTGTCACCACGTTCTCGACGGCAGGTTCGGGGTCGCGCACAGGTGCCGCTTGCTGACGACGCTGCTCGACCACAGGCGTGGGCGCGGGCGCGGGCTGGGGATCGGCCGGCGGAGAAACGGTTGCGGGCCGGGGCGTTTCCGCGGCCACAGGGCGTCTGGCCGGCGCTTCTGCTGCGCCATTGGCCACAATGGCAGGCGATGCCACAGCGGGGGATGCGATGGCCGGTGCGGCCGGTTCGGTCGCGACGAGCGCCGGTTGAGCAGCGGGTTTGGGTAAATCCTGCTGCTCGGCCAAAGCCTGGGGCTGGATTGGTCTTGCGCTGAGATAGGGACGTTCGTCGCCGATACCGCTTTCGATCACGATGTCGGTCGGGCCACCGATCATCACGAGATGCTCGACATTGTCGCGGCGGACCAGCACGATCCTGCGGCGAGTGTCGACGGCTGCGGCATCAAGCACTTGCAGCCGGGGCTGGCGGTTGCGGCCGCCACGCACAAAAGGCGAGGGAGCCCGGTTGCGCAGAATCCAGAGCACGATGAACAGGCAGAGCAGAGCGAGGCTGACGCCGAGTGCCGCCACGAGAAAACGATTGCCATAGGCCGAGATCAGGTCATCCAGCATGTGCGTGCTCCTTTTGACTGGCTTTCTGGCAGAAGACGGCCCCTTCTGCAATCTTGCGTGCGACCGCGCCCCTGTCGCCGGGGGCGGAAGGTCGGGCAAGATCGGCCAGGATTGCGGCATTCCTGTGGGGGAGCGGCTGGGCGGAGCCGTATGGCCCTTTCTTTGCTTCTTGCAGCTACGGCATATTGATAAACAGGTGGGAGCGCCGATTCTCGCTAGGTCGGATCTTCCGTGCGCTTAGGCAAGAGGCATCAATGACACGAAAGCAGTATGATCGAGATGGAGACGGCCCGCTGGTCGATCGCCGTAATGGCGTCGGCATGGCGTTGCGCATCCTGCTGCTCGCCCTTGCCCTGATCGCGGCGTCCGCCGCCTTCATCTTTTTCCGCGACCAGCTCGACAATCAGGTTGTGCTTGGCGTTCTCGGCATCCTTGCGATGATGGGGATCTTCTTCATCGTGTCTGCGGTGATCGGTTTCATCGAGGTCATGCCGCAGTCGAACAACGACACGCTTGCGCGCCGTTTCCTCGCAAGCCAGCCGGATGGCACGCTGATTACCGACAGCGAAGGCCGCATTGTCTTCGCCAACGTGGCCTATGGCACGATGACCGGCGCGCGCAAGCCAACGGAGGTGCAGACGCTCGAAGCGCTGCTATCGCGTTACCGGGAATCGAGCGAGGCGCTCTACCGCCTGACCAATGGTCTTCGCGAGGGGCGCGACAGCTACGAGGAGTTCCGGCTGCTGAAGCCGCTCGGCAACCAGACGGTCAACGGCTCGGGTGCACACTGGTACCGGCTGAAGGCGCGGTTGTTGTCGGGTGAAGGACGTGGCAAGCCGCTGCATGTCTGGCAGATTTCGGACATCACCGCCGAACGTGACGATCAGGAGCGCTTCTTCAAGGAATTGCAGCACGCGATCGATTATCTCGACCATGCCCCCGCCGGTTTCTTCTCCGCCGGCCGCAAGGGCGAGATCTATTATCTCAACGCGACGCTCGCCGAATGGCTGGGTGTCGATCTCACCCAGTTCAATCCGGGCTCGATGACGATCTCGGATCTCGTGGCCGGGGAAGGCATGGCGCTGATCGATTCGGTGCAGGCCGAACCGGGCCAGGCTCGCACGGAAACCCTCGACCTCGATCTCAGGCGCGTGAACGGCCAGAGCCTGCCTGTGCGCCTCGTGCACCGCGTCCGCGCCGCCCGCGATGGTGCGCCAGGTGAAAGCCGGTCGATCGTGCTTGCGCGGAGCCAGAGCGAGAACGGCGACCAGTCCGATTCGGTCGCTTCGATGCGCTTCACCCGCTTCTTCAACAATACGCCGATGGCGATCGCCTCTGTCGACGGCGAGGGCCGGATCCTGAGGACCAACGCCCCGTTCATGAAACTCTTTGCCGATATCATCTCGCGGGACGAGATCGAACGGCACGGGCTGATCGAGGTGGTTCTGCACGAGAGCGAACGTGAAGGCTTCCGGGGCGCGCTCGCCGCCGCCATGGACCGACAGGTGGACATCTCGCCGATCGACAGCCGCCATCCGACAAATGACAGCAGGCATTTCCGCTTCTACGTGAACGCCGTGATCGACCAGAGCGACGAGGCGCCGGAAGAGGCGGCGATCGTCTATGCCGTCGACGTGACCGACCAGAAGGCGCTTGAGGCGCAGATGGCGCAGACGCAGAAGATGAATGCGGTTGGGACGCTTGCCGGTGGCATCGCGCATGACTTCAACAACGTGCTGACGGCCATTCTTTTGTCCTCCGACCACCTGCTTCTGCAGGCGCGGCCTTCGGATGCAAGCTTCGCCGACCTCATGGAGATCAAACGCAACGCCAACCGCGCTGCCGTTCTTGTGCGCCAGCTGCTTGCCTTCTCGCGCAAGCAGACAATGCGGCCGAGTGTCTTGAACCTCACCGATGTGATCGGCGACCTCAGAATGCTGGTCGATCGATTGATTTCGGGCACGAACGTCAAGCTCAAGGTCGAATACGGTCGCGATCTGTGGCCGGTGAAAACAGACCTGTCGCAGTTCGAGCAGGTTCTCATCAACCTCTGCGTCAATGCGCGCGATGCGATGCCCGATGGCGGTTCGATCACCGTTTCGACACACAACATAACTGCCGAGCAGGCCGAAGGTTTTGGCTATCGCGGTTTGCCGTCGGAAGACATGGTGCTGGTCGAGGTGGCCGATACCGGCACCGGTATTGCGCCCGAGATCATGGACAAGATCTTCGAGCCCTTCTTCACGACGAAGGAAGTCGGCAAGGGTACCGGCCTCGGGCTTGCGATGGTCTACGGCATCGTCAAGCAGTCCGGGGGCTACATCTATCCCGAGTCCGAGGTCGGCAAGGGGACGACTTTCCGCATCTTCCTGCCGCGCCACGTGCCCGAGGTTCAGCCGGTGGCCGAAGGCCAGGTCCTGGCCTCCGTCAGCGGTGACACGATCACGGTTGCGACGGCCAGTGCCAAGGCTGAGGCGCAGGATGCTCCTGATCTCACAGGCAAGTCGGCCGTCGTTCTTCTCGTCGAGGATGAGGAGGCCGTTCGGCGCGGCGGTAAGCGCATGCTTGAGACGCGCGGCTATACCGTGCATGAGGCCGGCTCCGGCGTCGAGGCGCTTGACATCATGGAAGAGCTCGACGGGGCGGTAGACATCGTCGTCTCCGACGTCGTCATGCCCGAGATGGACGGCCCCACCCTGCTCACCGAGCTGCGCAAGAAATATCCGGATCTGAAGTTCATCTTCGTGTCGGGTTATGCCGAGGACGCCTTTGCCCGCAATCTGCCGGCCGACGCCAAGTTCGGCTTCCTGCCGAAGCCCTTCTCGCTCAAGCAGCTGGCCGTCGCCGTGCGTGAAATGCTGGATGGCGAAGGCTGAGGGCGTTTGTAGAGTTATGGAGTGTGCTTGAAACAAAGAACCCGCCGGATCGCTCCGGCGGGTTCTTTTCTTGTCACGTGATGTGTGGCTGTCAGCCGTTCATGGCGACGGCGATCTCGGCTGCCAGGCGGGCATTGTTCTCGACCAGCGCAATATTGGTCTTCAGCGAGCGACCGCCGGTCAGGTGGAAGATGTTGTCGAGCAGGTATGGTGTCACCGCCTTGCCGGCGATCTCGTCGCGTTCGGCATTGGCAAGCGCCCGGCTGATGTAGATTTCCATCTCCTCGCGCGGGATCTCGTCGCCTTCCGGAACCGGATTGGCGATCAGCATGCCGCCATCGATGCCGAGTTGGTCGCGCATCTTCTGGAAATTGGCGATCGCGGCCGGGCTCTGCAGGTTGAGCAGGCTCTTCAGGCCCGAGCTGCGCGACCAGAAGGCGGGGAAGTCTTCGCTGTCATAGGTGACGACCGGAACGCCGCGCGTTTCCAGAACTTCCAAGGTCTTCGGAATGTCGAGGATCGCCTTCGGGCCGGCCGAAACGACGATCACTGCCGTGCGCGCCAGTTCTTCGAGGTCGGCGGAGATGTCGAAGCTTTCTTCGGCGCCACGGTGCACGCCGCCAATGCCGCCGGTTGCAAAGACATGGATACCGGCGCGGTAGGCGGCGATCATCGTTGCTGCAACGGTCGTCGCACCGTTGCGCCGCTCGGCGATCGCAAAGGCGAGATCGGCGCGCGAGAGCTTCATCACATGCTCCATCTGCGCCAGCGCCTCGAGCTCTGCCGGTTCCAGGCCGATATGCAGCACGCCCTTGATCACGGCGATGGTCGCGGGCACGGCGCCCTGCTGGCGCACGATGTCTTCGACGCTGCGGGCCATCTGCAGATTGCCCGGATAGGGCATGCCATGGGTGATGATCGTCGATTCAAGTGCGACGATCGGTGCACCGCGCTGCTTGGCGGCGCTGACTTCGCTCGAATAGGTGATGGGCAGAAGGGGCGATATGGAACGGGTCATGGGGGATCTTCCGTTAGAAATTTAGGGTCTCATGACAGGAAACGGGCCGGCGCGACAAGAGCCATCTGACGTGCAAGCTTTTCCGGGGAGAGATTTTCATCGGTCGCATTGGGACAGGCGAGCGTGATCGCGGCACTTGCCGTGCCATGGCGGAGCGCTTCGTCCAGTTTCGCGCCGGACAGGCGGGCATGCAGGAAACCGGCGGCGAAGGCATCGCCGGCCCCGGTGACGTCGGCGATCTGCTCGAGCGGCTTCGGCTCTATCACGGCGACGCTGCTCTCATCGAAGACGATGGTTAGGCCGCTGCCGCTTGTGACGCTGCCACCGCGCAAGCCGTTGGCGCGCAACAGGTCCGGCCAGTCCTCCGGCCGCTCGGGGCGCTGACCGGCAATCGCTTCAGCCTCAGCACCATTCATGAAAAGATGGGTGAGCAAGGGCAGGGCGCGCGCGAATTTCACCACCTTGGCAGGCGAAATCGCGATGGCCGACAGCCCCTTGCCGGCCGCATGGCAGGTCGCCGCCAGTACAGTCAATGTGTCTGCCGGCAGGTTGGCGTCGGCCAGAACATGATCTGCCTCGGTCAGGCTGTCGCGCAGCGACCGCGCCCGCATCCGCCGCGCTGAAAAGGCGTCATACAGTGCCATGTCGGCAAGGGCGATGACCAGATTGCCGTCGCGCTCAAGGATGGCCGTGTAGCTCGGGGTCGCGCGATCGAGGAACATCACGGGCTGGTCGTCGAGACCGGCGCGTTCGGCTGCATCCGCCACCATCTGGCCTGCCGCATCGCCGCCGCGTGGCGCAATCAGGCGGACCGAACGGCCCAAGCGGGAGAGATTGCAGGCCGCGTTGAACACGCCGCCGCCCACCTCCTCGAACCATTGGCCGGGATTGCTGGCGCCCGGCTTCGTCTCTGCAAAAATGCGGCCGCGTCGGTCGATATGGGCGCCGCCGATCGCCAGGATTTCGATCGTCATGGGCATGCCTCCAGCATCGTCGAAACACGAATCGAACCGCTACCCGGCCGCGTTGACTTAGCAGCTACGCCCGCCACGCGCGGACTCGTGCAGGCGCGCGGAACATCATTCGAACACGCTCTCGAAAACGATTGAGATTCAACCGCTTGGCTTGCTCTTGCAAAATGAGAACAAAAAGAGTACATATTCCCCATCGGCGGCTTCATTGCCTATGCGGCCTCAATAACCTAAAGGTGGATCAAATGGCACAGAATTCTTTGCGGCTTGTAGAGGACAAATCGGTGGATAAAAGCAAGGCATTGGAAGCGGCGCTCTCGCAGATCGAACGGTCGTTCGGCAAGGGCTCGATCATGAAACTCGGCGCGAACGAGAGCGTGGTCGAAGTCGAGACGGTCTCGACGGGGTCGCTCAGCCTCGATATCGCGCTCGGCATTGGCGGCCTGCCGAAGGGGCGCATCATTGAAATTTACGGGCCTGAAAGCTCGGGTAAGACGACGCTTGCGCTGCAGACTATCGCCGAAGCGCAGAAGAAGGGCGGCATCTGCGCCTTCGTCGATGCCGAACATGCGCTTGATCCTATCTATGCCCGCAAGCTCGGCGTCGATCTGCAGAACCTCCTGATTTCGCAGCCGGACACCGGCGAGCAGGCACTTGAAATCACCGATACGCTGGTGCGCTCAGGCGCGATCGACGTGCTCGTGGTCGACTCGGTCGCTGCGCTGACGCCGCGTGCGGAAATCGAAGGCGAAATGGGCGACAGCCTGCCGGGCATGCAGGCTCGCCTGATGAGCCAGGCGCTGCGCAAGCTGACGGCCTCGATCTCCAAGTCGAAGACGATGGTCATCTTCATCAACCAGATCCGCATGAAGATCGGCGTCATGTTCGGCTCGCCGGAAACGACGACCGGCGGTAACGCGCTGAAGTTCTACGCCTCCGTGCGTCTCGACATTCGCCGTATCGGTGCTGTCAAGGATCGCGAAGAGGTCGTCGGCAACCAGACCCGCGTGAAGGTCGTCAAGAACAAGATGGCGCCGCCCTTCAAGCAGGTCGAATTCGACATCATGTATGGCGAAGGCGTCTCCAAGACCGGTGAGCTCGTCGATCTCGGCGTCAAGGCCGGCATCGTCGAGAAATCTGGCGCCTGGTTCTCCTATAACAGCCAGCGTCTCGGCCAGGGGCGTGAGAACGCCAAGCTCTTCCTGCGCGACAATCCTGCGGTGTCCCAGGAAATCGAGATGGCGCTGCGGCAGAATGCCGGACTGATCGCGGAGAAATTCCTTCAGAACGGCGGGCCCGACGCCAACGACGGTGATGTTGCCGACGACGCGTAAACTGCCCTCCATTTTCGACTATCGTGTCGGCCGCGTTTCCTTCGAGACGCGGCCGGTTTTCGTTTCGGCTGCTGGACAGGGATGAAGCCGGGCGATAAAAGCCATTGATTTTGCAAATTGGCCGGCTTCCCGGCCTGAATGAAGGGCGTGACATGAGCGGTGTAAACGACATCCGGTCGACTTTTCTCGATTACTTCAAGACGAACGGTCACGAGGTCGTTTCCTCCAGCCCGCTGGTGCCGCGCAACGACCCGACGCTGATGTTCACCAATGCCGGCATGGTGCAGTTCAAGAACGTCTTCACGGGTCTTGAGCAGCGCCCCTACTCGACGGCTGCGACCGCGCAGAAATGTGTTCGCGCCGGCGGCAAGCACAACGACCTGGACAATGTCGGCTATACCGCGCGCCACCACACCTTCTTCGAAATGCTCGGCAATTTCTCCTTTGGCGACTATTTCAAGGAACGTGCCATCGAGCTTGCCTGGAACCTGATCACCAAGGAATTCGGCATTGACCGCAACCGTCTGCTGGTCACCGTCTACCATACGGATGATGAGGCCCATGGCCTCTGGAAGAAGATTGCCGGCCTCTCGGACGACAAGATCATCCGCATCCCGACCAGCGACAATTTCTGGGCGATGGGTGATACCGGCCCCTGCGGCCCCTGCTCGGAAATCTTCTACGATCATGGCGACCACATCTGGGGTGGCCCTCCGGGCTCGCCGGAAGAAGACGGCGACCGGTTCATCGAAATCTGGAACCTCGTCTTCATGCAGTATGAGCAGGTGACGAAGGAAGAGCGCATCGACCTGCCGCGGCCGTCGATCGACACCGGCATGGGTCTCGAGCGCGTTGCGGCACTCCTGCAGGGCAAACACGACAACTACGACATCGACCTGTTCCGCGCATTGATCGACGCCTCCGTTGATCTCACCGGTGTGAAGGCCGAAGGCGAGCGTCGCGCGAGCCACCGCGTCATCGCCGACCACTTGCGCTCGTCCGCCTTCCTGATCGCTGACGGCGTGCTTCCTTCAAATGAAGGTCGTGGCTACGTGCTTCGCCGCATCATGCGCCGTGCGATGCGTCACGCGCAGCTGCTCGGCGCGAAAGATCCGGTCATCTACAAGCTGCTGCCGGTCCTCGTGCAGCAGATGGGCCGCGCCTATCCGGAACTGGTGCGCGCCGAGGCGTTGATCTCCGAGACGCTCAAGCTGGAGGAAACCCGCTTCCGCAAGACCCTGGAGCGCGGCCTGACGCTGCTGTCCGATGCGACGGCTACCCTCGACAAGGGCGACAGCCTCGACGGCGAGACTGCCTTCAAGCTCTACGACACCTATGGCTTCCCGCTCGACCTGACCCAGGACGCGCTGCGCGGCCGCGGTATCGGCGTTGACCTCACCGGCTTCAACGATGCCATGCAGCGCCAGAAGGCCGAAGCCCGTGCCAGCTGGGCGGGCTCCGGTGACAAGGCCCAGGAGACCGTCTGGTTCGAGCTCAAGGAAAAGTTCGGCGCAACCGAATTCTTGGGTTACAGCTCGGAGACCGCCGAAGGCCAGGTCCTGGCCGTCGTCAAGGATGGCAAGGTCATCGAGCAGGCGAGCGCCGGTGACGAGGTGCAGATCGTCGTCAATCAGACGCCGTTCTACGGGGAGTCCGGTGGCCAGATGGGCGATACCGGCGAGATCGTCGGCGAAGGCTTTTCGCTTGCCGTCAGCGACACGCAGAAGAAGGGCGAGGGCGTCTTCGTGCATGTCGCGACCGTCCAGAACGGCGTGGTCAAGGCCGGCGGCGCGGTCCAGCTGAACGTCGATCATGCCCGTCGCTCGCGGTTGCGCTCGAACCATTCCGCTACCCACCTTCTGCATGAGGCACTGCGCGAAGTGCTCGGCACGCATGTCGCCCAGAAGGGTTCGCTCGTTGCACCCGAGCGCCTGCGTTTCGACATCTCGCATCCGAAGCCGATCTCGGCCGACGAGCTGAAGGTGGTCGAGGAGATGGCAAACGAGATCATCATCCAGAATGCACCGGTCACCACCCGCCTGATGGCGGTTGACGATGCGATTGCCGAGGGCGCCATGGCGCTGTTCGGTGAAAAGTATGGCGACGAGGTTCGCGTCGTATCGATGGGAACGGCGCTGCGTGGCGAGAAGGCCGGCAAGTCCTACTCAACCGAACTTTGCGGCGGCACGCATGTGTCGGCGACCGGCGATATCGGGCTGGTTCGTCTGGTCGGCGAAAGCGCCGTGGGTGCCGGTGTGCGCCGCATCGAAGCGCTGACGGGTGAGGCGGCGCGCGCCTATCTCGCCGAG
This sequence comes from Rhizobium sp. AAP116, assembly GCF_001295785.1. Classification (NCBI taxonomy): domain Bacteria; kingdom Pseudomonadati; phylum Pseudomonadota; class Alphaproteobacteria; order Hyphomicrobiales; family Rhizobiaceae; genus Rhizobium; species Rhizobium sp. AAP116. Next base: position 118,061 of record NZ_LJIB01000016.1, on the reverse strand, counting down.
CAGGACGAGCGAGTTAAGACGCTCGCTTCGACGCTCAAGGTTCAGCCGACTGACGTCGTCGCCCGTGTCGAGGCCCTCGTCGACGAGCGCCGCAAGCTCGAGAAGGAGCTTGCGGATGCCAAGCGCAAGCTCGCCATGGGTGGCGGCGCATCGGGCGGTGCCGAGGCACCGAAGCAGGTGAACGGCATCAATTTCATCGGCCGCATCCTGGCTGGCATCGACGCCAAGGATCTAAAGGGCATGGCTGATGAGGCGAAGGCCGATCTCGCGACCGCTGTCGTCGTCCTGATCGCAGTTGCCGAAGATGGCAAGGCGAGCGCCGTGGTCTCCGTCACGCCTGACCTGACCGACCGTTTCAGCGCCGTCGATCTGGTGCGCGTGGCCTCTGCCGCGCTCGGCGGCAAGGGCGGCGGCGGACGTCCCGATATGGCCCAGGCCGGTGGTCCGGATGGTTCGGAGGCCGAGGCAGCGATTGCTGCAGTGGAGGCAGCACTTGCCTGATCTGATTGCATTTACGGGATGATCGAGGCCGGGCTTTGCCCGGCCTTTTTCGTTTGAGATTATCGGGATTTACCAATTACTTTTCAATTTCCTTCAGCCTTGCGTGCTAAGCCAAAGTCCTCTTTGAGGTTCGCGACTTGGCCCAAGTTTTCCACATTCCGACGCTTACCGTTTGCCTGGCGGGAACGCTGATCATGGTGTCGGGCTTTCTGACCCTGCTCTGGACCCATGAGCGGGACAACCGAGCCCTGGGTTTCTGGGCGCTGGGTTTCTCGGCCGGTGCGCTCGGCATGATTCTGGTCAGCCTTCGCGACCTGGCCCCGCCGTTCATCGCGCTTGGTCTCGGCAATGGGCTTGGGATTTTCAGTCTTGGCCTGATCTGGCTCGGCTGCCTTGCCTTCGAGGGCGAAACCAGAAAGGGAGCTGGTTTGGTTGCGGCGGCGGGCGGTATCGTCTGGCTGTCGCTTTTTGCCGTGCCGACATTTGTCGCAGACTTGGGCGTCCGCATTTTCGTCGCCTCCGTCCTCTATTCGGGCTATTCGTTCCTGATCATGCCGGTCCTGTTTCGGGGGCAGCGTCGCGAACCTCTTCCCGCTCGCATGCTCGCGCTCATCGCCTTTGGAACGCATGGGGCCGCCTATCTCATCCGTATCCCGATGCAGTTCGTCGAGCCGGTGCAGCTCGTCGCCGGGCATGCGCCATTCTGGTATGGCGCCATGACATTTGGCTTCTTCCTCCAGGGGCTGGTTGCCGCATTGGCTATCTTTGCCATGGTGCATGAACGGGCCACACGCCGATACAAGATCGCCTCCGAAACCGATGCTCTGACCCTCTTGCGCAACAGACGGGCGTTTATCGACGCCATCACCCGGGCGCGTGCCGATATGGGCGGTTCAGCGCCAGGTGCGGTGCTCGCAGTTGTTGATGCGGATCATTTCAAGCAGGTCAACGATACTTACGGCCACGCCGCAGGCGATACGGTTCTGATGCAACTCGGCCGCCTCTTAACACGTGAGGTTCCCGAGGCTGGCATCGTCGGGCGTCTGGGTGGCGAAGAATTCGGTGTCTATCTGCCGGCCAGTGTCGTGCTGCGTCAGCCGGATCTCTTGGATGTTCTGCGTATCCATGTCAGCAGCATGATCGCCCACCATGAGGTTCTGCTACCGACGATAACCGTCAGCATCGGTGCGGCGTCGCTGCCCTCCGGGCCGCTCGATTTTCCCCGTGCCCTGGCGCTTGCCGACAAGGCGCTCTACGTTTCGAAGAAGGCGGGGCGCAACCGGGTGACCTGGGGCGGCTTGGACTGTCCTGCGGAGAGCCAGCACGATTCCCAGGCGACGGAAACTTCCCCCGAAGCGGCTTCCGCCGAATCAAGGTCTGCAGCCTGATCGGTTCAGTCGTGACCTTGCGCCGGGCCATTGGCGAGGGTTTCGCGTGCTTCTGCGAGTGTTTTCACGAAGTGGACGCCCGTTTCCGGGATTTCCTGATGATGCAGCATCGTCTTCAACTCGCTGCGTTCCGTGACAACATAAACCTCGACGCCGTGGCGGATGGCCTTGCGGATCACGCTCGCCAGTAGATTGACACCTGAGGTGTCGACGAAGCGGATCCCGGTGCAGTCGAGGACAAGGTTGCGATGGTCGTCGCCGATGCGATCGAGCACGGCGCCGGCCGCTGCCACTGCGCCAAAGAAGAAGGCGCCGTCCAGGCGATAGGTGACCGTCGCCGTGTCCGTTGCGTCCAGCGGTTTTTCCGGCCCTTCGGCGGTCACGCGAATGTTCTTCGACATGTGGTGGATGAACTGCAGCGCGGCCAGCGAAAAGCCGACCACGATGCCTTCGGTCAGGTCGCGGAAGACGACGAGCAGGAAGGTGACGGCGAGGATGAGTGCTTCGCCGCGCGAGGAGCGCACGAGGGCCGCAATCGCCGATTTCTCCACCATGTTCCAGGATACGACGGCGAGCACGCCCGCGAGTGCTGCCAGCGGGATATAGGCGGCAAGCGGGGCGGCGATCAGCATGAAGGCAAGCAGGAAGGCTGCATGCAACATGCCGGAGACGGGGCTCGTGGCGCCGGCCCGCACATTGGTTGCGGTGCGCGCGATCGTGCCAGTTACGCAGATGCCGCCGAAGAGCGCCGAGCCAATATTGGCAACGCCCTGCGCCAGCAATTCCGTGTTCGATCGATGGCGCCGTCCGGTCATGCCGTCTGCAACGACTGCGGAAAGGAGCGACTCGATCGCGCCGAGAAGCGCAAAGGCGATGGCATCGGGGAGAACGGCGATCGCCAGTTCGGGCGTGATGGTCGGTAGGGAAGGCAGAGGCAGGCCGGACGGAATGCCACCGAACTTCGAGCCGATCGTGGCGACCGGCAACTGCAGCAGTGCAGCGGCGAGCGAGGCGACGACGACCGCAATCAATAGGCCCGGCCATGTTGGCCGGACCCGGCGCAGGACAAGGATGATGGCAATGGTGAGAGCCGCGATTGCTGCGGCTGAGGGGGAGAAGGCCGGAAGGGCGGCGACAATCGCTTCGAGTTTGTCGGCCAGAGGGCCGGGTTCGCCACCGGGGAATGTCAGGCCCAGCAGTTCGCCGATCTGGCTTGCGAAGATGATCACGGCAATGCCGGCCGTAAAGCCGACGGTCACCGGATAGGGGATGAACTTGATGTAGTCGCCGAGCCTCAGCAGGCCGCAGGCGATCAGCATCAGTCCGGCCATGGCGGTTGCGAGCAGCAGGCCGTCGATTCCGTGGGTGGCAACAGTTGTGCTGACCAGAACGATAAAGGCACCGGCCGGTCCGCCGATCTGGTGGCGGCTGCCGCCCAGAAGCGAGACGAGGAAACCACCGATGATCGCAGTATAAAGCCCACGGTCCGGCGTCACGCCGGAGGCGATCGCAATGGCCATGGAAAGCGGCAGGGCCACGATGGCAACGGTCAATCCTGCCAGCGCATCCGCCTTGAGGCGGCCAAGGCCGTAGCCTTCGCGAAATACGCTGATGGTTTTGGGCAGGATGACGTCAGTCATGGTGGTCGCGCTTGCCGGATGGGGGCGTGGCCGGCCCCTCCCGCCACACCTGTCATTCTATTGGACGCTGAGTCCCGACTTTTGACAACATGGCCAAAGGGATAGTGTCGGTGCGCTGCGCTAGCGGCTCCCAGCGAACGCTGACCGACAGCTGCTGCCAAACCGGTTCTGTTCGCCGTCGCGAATCTTGCCTATGGTGATCGTTGATGAAGACCGAGACAACATATCCCACCCTGATCGTCTATCCGCGCCGGGGCTTTGCCGTCCTCTGGGCGGCGACATCCGCAATCGTCATGTCCGTGGCCTTCGGCGGATTGCTGGCCAGCCTGCTCGGGAGCGGCTGGGCCAGTCCCATGGTGCTGGTCTATCTCGCGCTCGTGGCGCTTTCACTCTTCGGTCTTCGAAGGGGCTGGCAAGGGATGGCAGGGTCGATGCGGCCCCTTGTCGAGCTCAATAACGAAGAGCTGATCGACTATCGCACCGATCGGCGGATCGCCTGGGCATCCATGGTCGAACTGGCGCAGCGGCGCGTCGAAGGGCGCTGGGTGATCGATATCGACCATCTTGACGAGGATGAACCCGAGCGGCTGGAGACCTATGCGCTCCCGCTTTCGGGCTATCACATGACCGGCCGCAGGCTCGGTGCGGAAATCCGCAAGCGCTTCGACGAGGTCGATCAGGGCGAGGATCTTGCTGATCCAGAATTGGAAAACCCGGCCACGTTGCCGTGACCGGGTTCCGAATGTTCAAACCTTGGCTGCCGATCAGGCGGCCATGGCCTTCTTCAGGTTCTCGTCAACCTTGTCGAGGAAGGCTGTCGTGGAGAGCCACGGCTGGTCCGGACCGATGAGCAGGGCCAGGTCCTTGGTCATGAAGCCAGCCTCAACCGTGTCGATGCAGACCTTTTCCAGCGTCGTGGCGAAGTTGGCCAGCTCGGTGTTGTCGTCCAGCTTGGCGCGGTGGGCGAGGCCACGCGTCCAGGCGAAGATCGAGGCGATCGAGTTGGTCGAGGTTTCCTGACCCTTCTGGTGCTGGCGGTAGTGGCGGGTAACCGTACCGTGCGCAGCTTCGGCTTCGACCGTGCGGCCATCGGGTGACAGCAGAACCGAGGTCATCAGGCCGAGCGAGCCGAAGCCCTGCGCAACCGTATCCGACTGCACGTCACCGTCGTAGTTCTTGCAGGCCCAGACGTAACCGCCAGACCACTTCAGAGCCGAGGCGACCATGTCGTCGATCAGGCGGTGTTCGTAAACGATGCCGATTTCCTCGAACTTCGCCTTGAACTCGGCCTGGTAGACTTCTTCGAAGATGTCCTTGAAGCGACCATCATAGGCCTTGAGGATCGTGTTCTTGGTCGACAGGTAGACCGGCCACTTGCGCATCAGGCCGTACATCATCGAGGCGCGAGCGAATTCGCGGATCGATTCGTCGAGGTTGTACATCGCCATGGCAACGCCGGCGCCCGGTGCGTTGTAGACTTCCTTCTCGATCACTTCGCCGTCTTCACCGACGAACTTGATGGTCAGCTTGCCCTTGCCGGGGAACTTGAAGTCGGTCGCCTTGTACTGGTCGCCGAAGGCGTGACGGCCGACGACGATCGGCTTGGTCCAGCCGGGAACGAGGCGAGGCACGTTCTTGCAGATGATCGGCTCGCGGAAAATGACGCCGCCCAGGATGTTGCGGATGGTGCCGTTCGGGCTCTTCCACATTTCCTTGAGGTTGAATTCCTTGACGCGCTGCTCATCCGGGGTGATCGTTGCGCACTTGATGCCGACGCCGTGCTTCTTGATGGCGTGGGCGGCGTCGATGGTCACCTGGTCGTTGGTGGCGTCGCGGTTCTCGACGGACAGGTCGTAGTATTCAATGTCGAGATCCAGGTAGGGCAGGATCAGCTTGTCCTTGATGAACTGCCAGATGATGCGGGTCATCTCATCGCCGTCGAGATCGACGACCGGGTTGGCTACCTTGATCTTGGTCATGAATATCCTCACGAGTTTTTGCCTGACGCGCAGGCGCGGGGAGGGCGCTCTGCCGATGGCCTGCCTATAACATTCTCTCGTTACAAGGCAAACAGCAGAGGCCGCCTTCGGGGAAAATCTCGTTCAGACTTTTGGCGTGCGTTTTCGTCCCAAACTTGGTCCTTATGGCGCGCACGCTTTCAGTTAGAACGGCGGCAGAGAGAGCCTCGGGAGAGTTTTCATGAAGAGCACCTGGATCGTATTGCTGCTGATGCTGTCGTCGGGCACTGCCATGGCAGCGGATGTCACGACGCCTGTTCGCGAAGTGGTGGAGGCGACCGCCCGGAATTGGGCCGAGGGCACCACTGGCCAGGAAGAGGACGTCTTTTCGAAGGACCGGCTGTCTCGCGTGTTCAGCGAGGACTTCGCATCGGCCTTCGAGGCGGCTTCGAAGAATCCTCCCTATGACATTCCCGAAGGAGAGACTACGGGCTTCCCCTTCGACTATGACCCGATCGCGCAGGGACAGGATGGATGTCCCTTCGAAGACATCAGGATCGAGGACGACGGCGACGGGCAGGTAACCGCCCTGTTCGACAACCGCTCCTGTTTTGGTGGCGGCGATGCTCCGGATACCGTCTTGATCTTTCACGTTGTCGAGGAGGGCGGTCGCCCTGTCATCGACGACATCTATCCCGTCGAGAACGGGCAGTCCGGCAGTTCGATCAAGCAGGACCTGAAGCGGCAGGGTGGCCTGTGAACCGCCTCCGCTCCGTCGGCCTCACCGCCGTTGCCGCAATGGTGGGCTTAATTCCGGCAAAGACGGTCCTGGCAGCCGATCCGCTCGAACCGGTGCGGATCGTGATGAGCATCGCCGGATGGAAAGACAAGGATGCGCCCAAGGTGGAGGCGTCCGGCTATTTCGATGATCGCCTGCTCGCCACGATCTACAGCGCAAGCTTTGTCGACGTCTATCTTCTCGCCGAGAAGACGGACGCGTTGCAGGATGGCAGCGGCTACATGCTCGGCTATGACGTGGTCATTGGCGGCCAGGACAGTTGCGAATTGAAGGATGTCCGCATCGAGGCCCGGGCGGAGCGGGATGGGGTTACCCCCGTCGACGTCTATTTCGATGCCGTCTCCTGCTTCGGCCATGCGCCTGATCCCTCTCGGCCACAGACGGTTTTCCATGTCGTCGAGGAAGACGGTCGCTACGTGATCGACAACCTGTGGAGCGATAGCGACCGCGAGGGTGCGCTCGAAAGCTCGGTCAAGGCGGAATTCGCTGCCATGACCAAGGCCTATCTCGATTTCCGGCTGACGGGATCTTGGCCCAAAGAGTAGGCCCTCCTCTTTGCCTGCGGGGCATTTTGTGCCAAGGGGGGCGCAAAATATCTTTGAGGGAAACGTAATGGCAGGGACGAACAGCGAGCGCGTTCTGCTGGCCGAGGGGCCGGCAATCATTCTGGTGGAGCCGCAACTCGGCGAAAACATCGGCATGGTGGCGCGCGCCATGGCCAATTTTGGCCTGGTTGAGCTGCGTCTCGTCAATCCGCGTGACGGTTGGCCGTCCGATAAGGCCCGTGCTGCTGCCTCCAAGGCCGATCATGTCATCGATGGCACTGTCGTCTATGACACGCTTGAGGAGGCTATCGCAGACCTCAACTTCGTCTACGCGACGACTGCGCGCTACCGCGACGGCTTCAAGCCTGTCCGCTCACCGGTAACGGCGGCGGAGACGCTCCGAGCCAAGTTCCGCACCGGTGAAAAGACCGGCATCCTCTTCGGCCGGGAAAAGTCCGGCCTGTCTAACGAGGAAGTGGCGCTTGCCGACGAGATCGTCACCTTTCCCGTCAATCCTGCCTTCGCCTCGCTGAACATCGCCCAGGCCGTTCTGCTCATGTCCTACGAGTGGATGAAATCCGGCATGGAGGATGTGCATGGGGTGCCCTTTGACGCGCCGGAACAGCCGCCAGCGACCAAGGAGCAGGTCATCGGCCTGTTCGAACATCTGGAAGAAGCGCTCGATGCGCGCAACTACTTCCATCCGGTCCACAAAAAGGCCAGGATGATCGAGAACCTGCGAGCCGTGTTCAGCAGACGTGCTTTCACCGGTCCGGAGATCCATGTGGTCCGCGGTGTCATCAGTTCGCTCGACCGTTTTGCACGACCGGGCCAGAGGCCGCCTGCGGGAAAGAGCGAGAGCGAGGCTGAGGCTCAGCATGACGACAACCGGGACGCCTGATCTCAAGCCGATCCTGGTCTTCGATTCCGGGATTGGCGGTCTCACCGTCTTGCGCGAAGCGCGGCTGCTGATGCCGGAACGTGGCTTCATCTATGTCGCCGACGATGCCGGCTTTCCCTATGGTGGCTGGGAGGAAGAGCCACTCAAGGCTCGTATTGCCCTGCTGTTCGAAGAGCTTTTCGACCGCTACGATCCAGACGCCGTAATTGTCGCCTGCAATACGGCCTTCACGCTTGCCGGCGCCGATCTCAGGCATCGCTTCCCTGACATGCGCTTCATCGGTACGGTGCCGGCGATCAAGCCTGCTGCGGAACGCACGCGATCCGGGCTTGTCTCGGTTCTGGCGACGCCGGGCACTGTCAAGCGGGCCTATACCCGCGATCTGATTCAGTCTTTTGCCTCACAATGCCATGTGCGCCTCGTCGGCTCCGAAAACCTCGCCCGCATGGCGGAAGCTTATATCCGTGGCGAAACCCTCGATGATGCGGATGTTCTGGCAGAAATCGCGCCGTGTTTCGTCGACAAGGAAGGCTTGCGGACAGACATCGTGGTGCTCGCCTGCACCCATTATCCCTTCCTCGCCAATGTCTTTCGCAGGCTTGCGCCCTGGCCGGTGGACTGGCTCGATCCGGCGGAAGCGATCGCGCGTCAGGCGCGGCGGCTTGTCCCGCTCGTCGACGGGGCCGAGCATCCCGATAATTTCGATTTTGCGGTCTTTACGTCCGGTAGCCAGGATTTCGCCACCAGACGCCTGATGCAGGGCATGGGATTGGCCGTGAAGCCGCTCGACACGCCATTTTTCCGCTGATCTCCCTTTGGGACCTGAGGTGCGCCGTGTTACCTATGAGGCGTTGCCGGACGCTCAGCCGGTGTAGAGGAGCTTAGCCCCTTAGTTGTTTACCGAAATTGCGATTGTTCTCTTTCTGACCGTGCTCAACGGCGTTCTCGCCATGTCGGAGCTTGCGGTCGTTTCTGCCCGTCCTGCGCGCCTCAAGGTGCTTGCGGAACAGGGCAGCCGGGGAGCCGAAACGGCGCTCAAGCTTCAGAGTGACCCCGGTCGTTTTCTGTCCACCGTGCAGATCGGCATCACGCTCGTCGGCGTCCTGTCCGGCGCTTTCTCGGGCGCCACGCTCGGTGCGCGGCTTTCCAGCTGGCTGCAGTTGCAGGGGTTTTCAATTGTCGTCTCCGACGCGCTCGGCGTCGGTACGGTGGTCGTTCTCATCACCTATCTGTCGCTGATCGTCGGCGAACTGGTCCCGAAACAGGTCGCACTGCGCAACGCCGAAGGTGTTGCTGCACGTGTCGCCATCGCGATGTCGGTCCTCTCGAGGGTTGCTGCGCCGCTCGTCTGGCTGCTGGACGGGTCGGGCAAGCTTGTGCTTGCCCTTCTCGGACAGAGTGGTGCTGGAGGTGGCAAGGTGACGGATGAGGAAATCCGTACAGTGTTGGCCGAGGCCCACAGCGCCGGTGTCATCGAAACCAGTGAATCCGCCATGCTCTCTGGCGTCATGCGGCTCGCCGATCGGCAGGCACGTGGCCTGATGACGCCGCGTCGCGACGTGCAGATCCTCGATATCGGGGACACGGTGGAGGAAGTCCGCCTGAAACTGCGCGAGATCCCCCATTCGCGCATCCCGGTGCGCAGTGGCGATTCCGACGAGATTGTCGGCGTGCTCTTCACCAGGAAACTTTACGAGCAGATAGCCGAAGGCGGCGCGCTCAATCTTCCAGACCTCATCAGCGAAGTGCCCGTGGTCTCTGATCTGGCAAAGGCGTCCGACATCATCGAATCCCTGCGCCGTACCGCTCTGCATATGGTCCTCGTCTATGACGAATACGGCCATTTCGAAGGCATCATCACCTCTGGCGACATTCTCGAAGCCATTACCGGTGCCTTCAGTCAGGACGAGACGGAAGAGCAGGCGATGGTGCAGCGCGAGGACGGCTCCTATCTGGTGGCCGGCTGGACCCCCGTCGACGAGTTCATCGACATCATCCGTGTGCCGATCGATCCGGATCCGGACTACACGACCGTTGCCGGCTTCGTACTGGACGAATTGAAGCGGATCCCCGAACTCGGCGAGAGTTTCGTCAAGGGCGACTGGCGTTTCGAGGTGATTGACCTCGATGGCCGCCGGATCGACAAGCTCCTCGTTTCCCGCGCCGTCGAGGTTTAAAGTCGACGGACGCCCTGCGACAATTTGTTGCATAAGTGCAACGGCTCGCCGCAAGTTCTGCAATCTCGAATTGCGCGCTTGCGGCGCGCTTTTTGGCGTGGCATGTTCCCAGCATCCGCAACACAAACAACAGGAGGCGACAGATGACTCAATTTTTCATGCGTATGCGCCTCTCTGGCGGATCGGTGTCACCGGCTTTCGTGGGATTTTCTGCGACCTGCCGCTACACCCGATGACTGTCTGATCAGTCATTTTCCCTGCCTTTTTCGGCGTTTTTCCACCATCTGACGTGACTTGCCGCCTGCGCGTGTGAATGCGTTCGCGTGCCTGCATCACGTCGCTTTTCATCATCGAAAGGACCTGGGCGCATCCGCGTTTCCGGGACGGACAAGTCATGCACAAAAATCAATCCATAGTTGAATTGCCGCTGGCCGAGCGGATGGGCGAACTTCTTGAGCGTTTCGGCTCCTGGCGGCTGTTGGCCGCTCTGGTCGGGGCGAGCTGGAGGCGGCGGCAGATCCGCAATCTGGCGTCTCATCTGTCGCCCCAGCTGCGGCGCGACATCGGGCTCCCGGAAGAGGACGAGGCGTGGAGGAGACCGAGAAGCCTCGTCCTCTGGGATTTCCGTGTCTGAGGCAAGGAAGAACGGTTCAGGCGACTGAGCCGTTATTCCTTTTTTGCCGGCAAGAAGACCAGTCGACGCAGTGGTCTTCTTTCCAAACCGGTGCCGCTCGCTGACAGTTGGGATCCACGTGATTCCCTGCCATACCTCCCTCCGGTTCGTTGATGTCCCCCAAACTCACCATCATGGTAGCCTTCTTCTTGCAGCCGATTGCCTTTGGCAGCTGGCTGCCGCAGATCCCCGGCGTTCAGGAGCGGCTGTCGCTCGGCCCTGCCGAACTCGCCATGGCATTGCTCGGACTGCCTACGGGCATACTGCTGATGCTGCCCTTTGCCGGGCAATTGGTTGGGCGTGTTGGTAGCCGCAACACGCTGATCTTCGGGTTTCCGGTGTTTCTGGCGCTCGTGCCGCTGCCTGTGGCTGCCCCCGGTCTCGCCTCGCTGTTCTTCCTGCTCGTGCTTCTCGGGATCGGCCTTTCGACGATCGAACTCGGGCTCAATGTCGAGGCGGATGTGATCGAAAAGCGAGGCACGGCATCGATCATGAACCGTTGCCACGGTTTCTGGAGCCTCGGCATCATGATGGGTAGCCTCGTCGGTGCCGGTTTCCTTGCGTTTCAGACATCGCCCTTCGTGGCGATCGGTCTGCTGTCGCTCGTGCTGGTCCCGATTTCAGTGATGGTTTGTCGCGCACTGCCAGTCCACGAGGCTCCCGTGACCGAAGCGCAGCCTCGCTCGTCGTGGCGGCGCCCAAGCCCCGGTATTCTCGGCATCAGTCTCTTCGTCTTTGGCATCACGATGACGGAAGGAGCGGTGGCCGACTGGTCGGCGGTCTATCTCAAGGATGTGTTCGCGACGTCCGGCATGGCAACCGGCATGGGTTACGTCGTCTTCGCCCTGATGGTCTCGGTCGGGCGATTTGTCGGTGATGGTGCAAAGGAGCGGTTCGGTTCGGTCATGCTTGCGCGGGTCTGCCTCGTATTCGCGCTTTCCGGCATGGTGCTGGTCGTCATGGCGCCGGTCACGCCGCTGGTATATCTGGGGCTCGCCTGCGTCGGGCTCGGCGTCTCAGTCGGGTTCCCGCTCGCGGTCACGGCGGCCGCCGATCTCGGCGACCGTCCGGCGGCCGAGAATGTTGCGATCTTGAGCTTCATTGCGCTTCTCGGCTTCCTGGTTGGGCCGCCGATGATCGGTTTCGTCGCCGAGGTGCTCGATCTGCGTAGCGGGCTTGCCACGTTGCTGCCGGCACTGCTACTCAGCATTCTGCTTGCCGGACTGTTGCGTCCGCGCCGGGGCGCCTGAGAACGCGCAGTTCCCTGTGGGTTTCGCGGATGCGCCCCACACGCAAGCGTCCAAGTCTGTTAGGGACTTGAGATCAACACATGATTTGAGGATGCCGTCATTGAAGGTCGGAATCGATATGGGAACGGTGCAGGGGGGACAGCCTGCCAAGCTCGATATCGAGGAGCTTCTCGCCACGCGCCTTTTGGTGCAGGGCAATTCGGGCTCGGGCAAGTCGCATCTGCTGCGCCGCCTGTTGGAGCAGTCTGCCCAGTGGGTGCAGCAGGTGATCATCGACCCCGAGGGTGATTTCGTCACGCTTTCCGACAAGTATGGCCATGTGGTCGTCGACGGCGAGCGCACTGAAGCAGAGCTTGCCGGCATTGCCGACCGCATCCGCCGCCACCGTGTTTCCTGCGTGCTGACGCTGGAAGGTCTCGATGTCGAGCAGCAGATGCGCGCCGCCGGCGCCTTCCTGAACGGTCTCTTCGATGCCGATCGCGAATTCTGGTATCCGGTGCTGGTCGTCGTCGACGAAGCGCAGATGTTTGCGCCTGCCGTCGGCGGCGATGTCTCCGAAGACGCGCGCAAGATGTCGCTCGGCGCGATGACCAACCTGATGTGCCGTGGCCGTAAGCGTGGACTTGCGGGCGTGATCGCGACGCAGCGTCTGGCAAAACTTGCGAAGAACGTCGCGGCCGAAGCCTCCAACTTCCTGATGGGTCGAACCTTCCTCGATATCGACATGGCGCGTGCAGCCGACCTGCTCGGCATGGACCGTCGCCAGGCGGAGATGTTCCGCGACCTGCAGCGCGGCAATTTCGTGGCGCTTGGTCCTGCCATGTCGCGTCGCCCGCTGCCGATCGTCATTGGGGCGGTCGAAACGTCGGCGCGTTCGTCGTCGCCCATGCTGATGCCACTGCCGGATGCACTGCCGGATGTCGAAGACCTGATCTTCACGCCGGACCCGGAAGAGTTCACACGACCGATCGTCCGCCGTGCACCACCGGCGCCGCGTCCGACGACGGATATTCTGGCCGAACTCTCCCGCTCGACGCCGGCTTCACTGGCTCCCTCCTCCAGTGAGACGCCCAGCCGCGGCGCGGAAATGTCAGCCGAGGAGCGTGAGGACCGGCTATCCGCCGTCCTTTCCGAAATCCTCGGCGATCCGCAGGCGGCCTATCGGACCGACAGCGTGCTCTACCAGGAGTTCCTGGTGCGCGCCCGCATGCGCCGCGTGTCCGGCCCGCCCATGCCGATGGGAGAATTCCGCCGTCGTGTCGCAATCGCCCGTGCCGGTGTGGACGAGGAGACAGCGGCGAGCGAGGGCTGGCAGACGGCGCTGTCGCTGTCCGTCCGCGTTTCCGACGATTTGCAGGGCGTGTTCCTGCTGCTTGCCAAGGCGGCGCTTCGCAATGAGGAGTGCCCCTCGGACCAACGCATTGCGAGAGCCTACGGCACCCACTCGGCGCGCCGTGCCCGGCGTCTTCTCGGCTATTTCGAGGAGCAGGGGCTGGTCGTCGTGCACACCGACTTTTCCGGCAAGCGCATCGTCGCCTTCCCTGATCTCGAAGCCGAGACGCAGCCCGGCGATCCGAACCAGGTGGATGCCGAGGAGCGGACGCCATCGGCTGCCGAGTGAGAGCCTGGCGGCTCTTTACCGGGCGGCTTAGGCCGCCCGCTCTTCCCAGACTCGGACGAGAGCGACAATCGTCTCCACCGCCTTTTCCATGTCCTGAACGCTCACCCATTCGAGCGGTGAGTGATAGGCGTGGCCGCCGGTGTAGATGTTGGGGCAGGGCAGGCCCATGAAGGAGAGGCGCGAGCCGTCGGTGCCGCCACGAATGCTGTGGCGGACGGGTTCCAGTCCGACGCGGCGCACGGCTTCCTCGAGATTGTCCATGATCTCCGGATGGCGGTCGAGGACTTGCCGCATGTTGCGATACTGGTGCCTGACCGTGAGCGTGTGGTTCGAGCCCGGATAGGTTGCCATGACCTCCTGGGTGATCTTCTCCAGCAGCTCTTCCTTCTCTTTCAGGCCGACTTCAGTGAAATCTCTGACAATGAGCTGCAGTCTGGCGCTTTCCATGCTGCCGGAGATGTCGACCGGGTGGATGAAGCCCTGGCGTCCGTCGGTGGTCTCCGGTGCGATGTCACGCGGCAGGCGGGCGACGATGTCGCTTGCGGCTTTGATCGCGTTCTCCATCTTGCCCTTGGCATAGCCTGGATGCATGGCGACGCCGGTGATCTCGATCACGACACCATCGGCGGAAAAGGTCTCGTTTTCGATCTCGCCGACCGTCGAGCCATCGAGCGTATAGGCGAAGCGGGCGCCGAGCTTTTCAAGGTCGACCTTGTCGGCGCCGCGACCGATTTCCTCGTCCGTCGTGAAGAGGATCTTGATCGTGCCGTGCCTGATGTCGGGGTTGGCCATGAGATGAGCGGCTGCCGTCATGATCTCGGCCACACCTGCCTTGTCGTCCGCGCCGAGCAGCGTCGTGCCGTCGGTGGTGACGATGTCGTTGCCGATCTGGTTCTTCAACTGCGGATGGGAGGCGACACGGATCACCTGGCTGGTGTCGCCGGTCAGCGTGATGTCGCCGCCCTGGTAGTTGCGCACCAGCTGCGGCTTGACGTTCGTGCCCGTGAAGTCGGGCGCCGTGTCCATGTGGCTGCAGAAGCAGATGACAGGCACGTCCCTGGCCGTGTTGGACGGGATCGTCGCATAGACATTGCCGTGTTCGTCGAGATGGGCGTCGGTGAGACCAAGCGCCAGGAGTTCGGTGACCAAAACGCGCCCGAGATCCTTCTGCTTCTCCGTCGAGGGCTGGCTGTCGGAGGCCGGATCGGACTGGGTGTCGATGACGACATAGCGGAGGAAGCGGTCGAGAACGGTGTCGGTCATGGCAATGGCTTTCTTGGGGCTTCCTGTCGTCACTGGCTGGCTTTGGTTCCGAAGTGACGGTCGAACAGCGTGATCATTTCCTGCGTGCGAGCATTGGCGCTGTCAGCACCCAGAACCACGCCGATCAGGCGGCGGTCACCCTGGCTTGCCGATGTCACGATGTTGTAGCCCGAGGCATTGGTGAAGCCGGTCTTGATCCCTTCGGCGCCCGGGTACTGCACCAGGAAGGCGTTGTGACCGCGAAATTTCATGCTGCGGAAGGTCATGCCGCGCGAGGCGAACAGCTTGTACTCTTCGGGGAAGTCCCGCAGCAGTGCCAGACCAAGACGCGCCATGTCGGTGGCGGTCGTCACCTGGCGGGTGTCGGGCAGGCCCGAGGGATTGGTAAAGACGGTGCTGGTCATTCCCAGTTCACGGGCTTTCGATGTCATCATCTGTCCGAAGGCTTCCTCGGAACCTGCAAGCGTTTCGGCGACGGCCGTCGCTGCGTCATTGGTCGACAGTACGACCATGCCCATGACCGCTTCCTGCACGCTGATCGTGTTGCCGGCTCCGACTGCGAACTTGTACGGCTCCTTGCCGTTTGCATTCTCGGACATCACGAGGCGCTCGGCCCACTTCAATCGTCCGGAATGCAAAGCCTCGAAGGTCAGATAGAGCGTCATCATCTTCGTCAGCGATGCCGGATAGAGAACCATATCGGCATTCTCAGCCTCGAGGATCGCACCGGTGCCAGCGTCGATCAGGATATGGGCATGACCGGGTTTCTGGGCTTCGGCCGCTGCCGGCGCACACATCGAGAGCGTTACAGCGAGGGCGAGCAGGATACGGCGGGACAGGTCTGTCATCATCGAGGAAGAGACTTCTTTCATGGAGGATGGTATGGGGGATAGCGAACTTCTCTGCCTCTGTCAGCCTTTGCAGGCGCTATCGCCCGGTTTTCCGCCATAGAATGGGCCAATGCTGCAGTCACTCTTTCGTCACACACGCTCCTGATAACGTGTTGACATTTCTCACGCACCCCACTAATGACGCCCCAACGCCGGGCCGAAACGCCCGGTGTTTGTTTTGACATGTCCCGTGGTTTTCTCCGTTCGCTGACGTGAGAATCCTGTCGGAGCCTCGGAAACGGAGGCTCAGAGGAGGGCGTGTTTCCTTAAGCGGCTTGGTAACAAACCGCTGTAACCTGTTGAGAGGAAATACGGATGAGCAAGCGCGCATCTTCCAAGTACAAAATTGACCGTCGTATGGGCGAAAACATCTGGGGCCGTCCGAAGTCCCCGGTGAACCGCCGCGAATACGGCCCGGGCCAGCACGGCCAGCGCCGCAAGGGCAAGCTTTCCGACTTCGGCGTTCAGCTGCGCGCCAAGCAGAAGCTCAAGGGCTACTACGGCGATATCCGCGAGAAGCAGTTCCGCGCCACCTACGACGAAGCCAACCGTCGCAAGGGTGACACCGGCGAAAACCTGATCGGCCTGCTCGAGTCGCGTCTGGACGCCATCGTCTACCGCGCCAAGTTCGTACCGACGGTCTTTGCTGCCCGCCAGTTCGTCAACCACGGCCACGTCACCGTCAACGGCGTTCGCGTCAACATCGGTTCGTACCGCTGCAAGGCCGGCGACGTCATCGAAGTTCGCCAGAAGTCGAAGCAGATGGTCACGGTTCTGGAATCGGTATCGCTCGCTGAGCGTGACGTTCCTGACTACATCGAAGTCGACCACAACAAGATGGTTGCCACCTTCGTTCGCGTTCCTGGCCTTTCGGATGTTCCGTATGCGGTCATCATGGAGCCGAACCTGGTCGTCGAATTCTACTCGCGCTAATTGCTCGCGAGACGGATTTGTGGAAAGCCGCCCTTCGGGGCGGCTTTTTCTGTTTGCAGTGCAGCGTTCACCGGGAAAGATGACGGGGTACGAACGCGGGTAAGGGGAACGACATGGATCTGCAGCTGATCGCCGACGAGATTGTCAGTGCGCTCGAACCGCGCCTTGGCGAGGGCAAGGTGGCCGACTACATTCCCGAGCTCGCGCGTGTCGATCCGAAGCAGTTCGGCATGGCGATCACCACCGTTGACGGGCAGACCTACAAGGCCGGCCATGCCGACACGGCCTTTTCGATCCAGAGCATTTCCAAGGTCTTCATGTTGACGCTGGCGCTCGGCAAGGCCGGCGAATCGATCTGGAAGCGGGTGGGTCGCGAGCCGTCCGGCTCCTCCTTCAATTCCATCGTCCAGCTCGAACACGAGCATGGCATCCCGCGCAATCCCTTCATCAATGCCGGTGCGATCGTCGTCACCGACATGGTGCTTGCGGGCCATGCACCGCGCGAGGCCATCGGCGAGTATCTGCGCTTCATGCGCTATCTCGCCGATGACGAGACACTGTCGATCGACGAGAAGGTGGCCCAGTCGGAGCAGCGCACCGGTTACCGCAATTTTGCGCTCGCCAATTTCATGCGCGGCTTCGGCAATCTGCAGCATCCGGTCGAGCACACGCTCGGGGTCTATTTCCATCAATGCGCGCTGGCGCTGTCCTGCGTTCAGCTTTCCCATGCCGGCCTGTTTCTGGCCAACAGGGGCACCAATCCGCTGAGTGGCTTTTCTGTCGTCTCGCCGAAGCGGGCGCGCCGCATCAACGCGTTGATGCTGATGTGCGGCCATTACGACGGCTCGGGCGATTTCGCCTATCATGTCGGTCTGCCGGGCAAGTCGGGCGTCGGCGGTGGCATCCTTGCCGTCGCTCCGGGCAAGGCGTCGATCGCCGTCTGGTCGCCCGGGCTGAACAAGGTTGGCAATTCGGCGCTCGGCTCGGCAGCGCTTGAAATGCTCGCCACCCGCACGGGCTGGTCCGTCTTCGGGACTTGATCTTGCCGGTCGCAAAGGGCATTGGAGAGCCGAACAGCCGCCGAGGCCGGAGCCGAAGATGAACCTCGTCAACATGATCGACAGTCAGAATGCCGCCTTGCTCGAGGGTGAAGGCGAGGATGAGCTTGATCTCTCGACGGTGCATCCGGTCTTCACTAGGGCACCGCGCTCGGTCTCGTTCAACAAGCTGCGCAAGCGGCTGATCCGCCAGGTGCGCCAGGCAATGTCTGACTTCGACATGCTCAAAGGTCAGAAGCGGTGGCTGGTCGGTCTGTCGGGAGGCAAGGACAGCTACGGCCTGCTGGCGATCCTGCTCGATCTGCAATGGCGTGGCTTGCTGCCGGTCGAACTGGTCGCCTGCAATCTCGACCAGGGGCAGCCGAATTTTCCGAAGCATGTCCTGCCCGAATATCTAGCCTCAATCGGTGTGAAACATCGCATCGAGTATCGCGATACCTATTCGATCGTGAAGGAGAAGGTCCCCAGCGGCGGCACCTATTGCTCGCTCTGTTCGCGGCTGCGTCGCGGCAACCTCTACCGGATCGCCCGCGAAGAGGGCTGCGATGCGCTGGTGCTCGGCCATCACCGCGAGGACATTCTCGAAACCTTCTTCATGAACTTCTTCCATGGTGGCCGCCTCTCGGCCATGCCGGCCAAGCTGTTGAACGACGAGAAGGATCTCTTCGTCCTGCGTCCGCTGGCTTATGCCGCGGAAGAGGACATGGCGCGTTTTGCGCAGGCCATGGAATTCCCGATCATCCCTTGCGACCTCTGCGGATCGCAGGACGGTCTGCAGCGCAATGCGATGAAGGAGATGCTGGCTGGTATCGAAGCGAAGATGCCCGGTCGCAAGGATGCGATGCTGCGCGCGCTTGCCCATGTCGATCCCTCGCATCTGCTCGACCCGAAGCTCTTCGATTTTGCCGGGCTCGCTGTCATGACGCCGTCACAGACGGACGGCTAAGAACGACCACCTTCAACCTCAAGACCCCAAGACAGATCTTCATGCAAGGGCTCCAAGGAATGCCAAGTGGCGATCCGCGAGAGCTCGACGTATGTCTGTCATCCTGGCGTCTAGGCAGTGCAAGACGGACCAAGTGCATGACTTTTCGCGACAGTGATCTCTTCGATATCCTCGACCTTGTCAGGACGGCCGGGCAGAGGGAGATCCTTCCGAGGTTCCGCCGCTTCGATGCGCCCGATATCGTCGAAAAGAAGTCCTCGATCGATCTTGTAACCGATGCGGATCTCAAGACCGAGGCCTATCTCACGGCAGAGCTTCTGAAGCGATGGCCGGAGGCGCTGGTCGTCGGAGAGGAGGCCTGTGAAAGCAATCCGGCGCTCGTATCCGCTCTGCCCGATGCAGACCTGGCGTTTGTCATCGACCCCGTGGACGGGACCTTCAATTTTCAGGCTGGTTTGCCGGTCTTCGGGACTAACCTTGCCGTGGTCAAAAGGGGCGAGACGATCGCGGCATTGATCCATGACTGCGTGCTCGCTGACACGCTGGTCGCGAGCAAGGGTGCGGGCGCGCGCTGGCTGAGGGCCGACGGCACTGTGGCCGCGATCCGGGTTGCCGCGGCGACGGAACTTTCGATGATGGTGGGCACGATATCGATCAATGACATCGGCGAGGAAGAGCGTCGGCGTATCGCCGGCAATCTGGCGCAAACCAGGATGGCCTTCGCCTATAACTGCTCGGCCTACGAATACTGGCTTGTCGCAACCGGCAAGGTTCACTTCATCGGGCACCACAAGCTGATGCCGTGGGATCATCTTGCTGGCGTTCTTCTGCATGAGGAAGCCGGTGGCGTGACGAGGAGGTTTGACGGCTCGCCCTATCTGCCCGGGCAAACGACCGGTGGCATTCTCAGTGCACCGGATGCCGATAGCTGGGAGATGATCCTGTCGAGAGTGGTTCTTGCGAGCTAGGGCGATTTGCGATGGGTCGTTGGCGGGCTGCCTCCGGGTGGCTCGATCGGCAGGTCCCAGGTCTGTCGCAAACAAGACACAGGAAATGTCAGTATTTCCGGAAGTGCTTGTGACTTTGGCTGGACTGTGTCGGAGCCTTCTTGCACATTGCGGGTCAACGAAGATCCTTGAGCCTTGCTCTAGGTTTCGAGCAGTGCGTAGGAGTAGGAATGTCTGAGGTCGCTCAGCCTTCGGTGTCGAGACGTGCCGTCTTTCTCGTCGGAGGATATGAACGCAACGATGCTGCAGGCTTCTTTCGGCGCATCGGTCGCGAAATGGAGCGCTTCTGCAAGTGCTGGTCGGTCGAAGCCAAGCTGGGGGTACCGGTCGAAGCGACCGGCACCATGGCAATGACTGCCGTGGCCGATTATCGCGGGCCCGACGGTGCCTGCCGATCCGAGATCACTTTTTTGAGTTTCGACGATATCGTCAAGCATGATGGGGCCAGACCGTTCATCTCGCGGCTCTTTGCCTATCTCATTGCGTTCATCGACTATGTCGTCTCTGGAACGATGTTCCGCTTCTTTGCCACCAACTGGCGCTTCGCACTCTATTTCCTCTATCCCCTCGTCATGCTGGGGCTGTTCGTCTGGTTCGGGACGATCGCTTACCGTCTCGTGGACTGGATCGGGCTTCCCGGTGACCCGCTTCTGCCGGGACTTGCCGGCCTTGCTGTCATCTATGCTCTCGGGCGTTATGTCGGCCGCCGCTATTTCGTCTATCATCTCATGGATCTCTGGTCGTGCAGCCGCGAGCACCTCCATTGCCGGCGCCCCAGCATGGATCAGCGGATCGATACCTGGGCCGCGTTGATTTCGCAGCGCATTGCGCAATCGGCCTATGACGAAGTCCTGCTTGTCGGGCATTCGACGGGCGGCGCTCTCATCCTCGATGTCGCTCACCAACTGGCCGAGAGGCTGGTGGCTGAGGGCAGGCCCGTCGACTTCCAGCTGGTCACCGTCGGCTCGACATCGCTCAAGGTTGCGCTGCACCCGGCAGCATCTCGGGCACGTGCGCGACTTGAGGTGCTTGCCCGTCATCCCGGCATCCGCTGGACAGAGTTCCAGGCGCTGACCGACATCATCAACTTCTACAAATGCGATCCTTACGCCCGGGCTGGTCTCAAACATCAGCGGGCTGATCAGTTCCCGCGGCAGTTCCAGGTGCGCATTCGCGACATGCTCGAGCGGGAGACCTATCGGCGCGTGAAGAAGAACTTCTTCCGCGTTCACTATCAGTTTATCTCGGCCAATAGCCGCCGGTATTTCTACGATTTCTTCATGATCTGCTGTGGCACCCGGCCGATCGAAGCCGTAAGAGGCGATAGGCTGCCGCTATCGGCAGAGGCAGGCAAGACGGTAGAGGCGACTTCATGATCCGCATTTCCTTCATCCTCTGGGCCCTGATGCTGGTGACCTGGTGCGGCATGCGTTATCCGGCTATGCGTCGGGCGCGGCGGCAGAAGACGGCGGTCGACAAGCGCACGCCGCTCGACATTTCATTGCTCGTCTTCTGCACGTTCGGGCTGGTTGTGATGCCGGTTCTCTGGCGGCTGGAGGTCCTTGGAGGGCTGGCCGATCGCGGGCAGGGGGGTGTGACCCTTGTCCTCGGGACGCTCTCCGGGATCGCCTTTCTATGGCTCTTCCGCCGCAGCCACAAGGATCTCGGCAAGAACTGGTCGGTGACGCTAGAAGTGCGCGAAGGACACCAGCTGGTCACCGGCGGTGTCTACGCCTATGTGCGTCACCCGATGTATGCCTCCTTCCTGCTCTGGGGCGTGACCCAGGCGCTGCTCATTCCCAACTGGATTGCAGGCCTTGCCGGACTGGTCGCCGTCTTTGCCCTCTATGCCGTCCGTCAGTCACGCGAGGAGGCGATGATGCGGGACACCTTCGGCGCCGAATACGACGCCTATTGCGCCCGCACCAAGCGGCTGGTTCCCGGCATATTCTGAGCGCCTCAGCGACGACGAAGCGCCTGCTTGATTTCCTTGATCGACCGCTCGTGCAGCTTCGGGTTCTTGTCGATGTTGAAATGGCCGATGCCACTGATCGCCGTTTCGCCCTGGCGCAGGTTGATGTTGGCGAGTTCGCCCTTGAAGCCGGGCGCGGGCAGGACGGGTGACCAGAGGTTTTCGCCGCCGGTGTAGAAGTTCAGCGTCTTCTTGACGTTGGCGGGCACAGGCCCCTTGCCGGTCGGATCGAAGCTCAGGATCAGAGCGACCGGGATCTTCATTGGCTGCAAGGCGCGTGCAACTGAAAAGGTCATGTCGGCCCCGAGCGAATGCCCGACCAGGACTATCGGGCGGGCACCCTTCGAGGCGCGGTAGCGATCGGCAATCCTGCGTGCAAAGGTCTGAGCATTCGGGAGAGACATCACCTGCGCGTTGACGCCATCCGCCTTCAGCTGCTGCCCCAGGGTATTCAGACCCGTCGAGAAAATATCGGCAAATCCGCGAAACAGGTAAACCTGGCCATTCGGCTGCTGCGGCTTTCGGGGCTTTGCGGCTTCGGCGGGCAGGACGGAGGCTGCAAGAAAAAGGGATGCGTGGGAGAGGAGGGTGCGCCTGGAAATCATGTCTGAAGGACATCCTCGAAAATGGAGTGCTTTCGGATTCATGCATGATTTAACGAGCCTGACAACCGACATGCCGGGCCATCGGCCCTGTACTTCGCCCTTGTCGGCAGGCTAGAACGGGCGCACCCCGGACGGCGCCAGATTTCGCGCCTCTCTTTCACGGATCAGAAAGGCCACTCATGACCGCGACCATCGATATCGCCGCCCTTGCAAATCTCCTGCAGGAGGCTGCCGTCGAAGAGATCCTGCCGCGCTTCCGCAATCTCGGCGACGGTGATGTCAGGATGAAGACCGAAGCGATCGACCTGGTGACAGAAGCGGACGAGGCTGCCGAGCGTGTCATCCGCAAGGGGATCGAGGCTATCATGCCTGATGCCCTGTTCGTCGGCGAGGAATCGGTCGCGGCCGATCCGGCGCTTCTCGATCGACTGAAGGGCGCCGAGCTTGCCGTCGTGGTCGATCCGATCGACGGGACCTTCAACTTCGCATCGGGGCTAACACTGTTCGGCATGATCCTCGCCGTGGTGTCCAAGGGCGAAACCATCGGCGGCGTCATCTACGACCCGATCGGTAACGACTGGGCGCTGGTAGAGAAGGGATCGGGTGCCTGGATCTATCGGCCAGATGGCAGCCAGGAGCAGATGCAGGTGCGGCCCAGCGGCCCGCTCGAACAGATGATCGGGATCGCCAATACCGGTTTCTTCGATATCGAGACTCGCCGAAAGATCCTGTCCAATCTCGCAGAGGTCCGTCTCTTCACCAGCTATCGCTGTGCCGCCCATGAATACCGGCTGCTCGGCCAGGGGCATATGGATTTTGCCATGTACAACAAGCTGATGCCCTGGGACCACCTCGCCGGCGCGCTGATGATGCAGGAGGCGGGCGCCCATGTCGCGCGCTTCGATGGTTCGCCCTACCTGCCGCATCATACGTCGGGCGGACTGCTCGTGGCCTCCGATGCCGACGCCTGGCAGGAGTTGCGCGAACGCATCTTCACCGTCGACTGATCAGGAAAAAGGCCCGGCGATGACCGGGCCTTTCGCTTTTCTGAGGAGTGTCTTGGATCAGACCGGCTTGTTGTGGGCCTGGAACAGCCGACCCTTCTCGCCGATCAGCACGAAGATCAGACCGATCACCGAGACCACGAAGAAGCCTGTGACCATCGGCAGTGCGGTGCCATCGAAAGCCTGGCCAATGGCCGCGCCGATGATCGAGCCGCCGATCGTGCCCATGAAGCCTAGAACCGACGACGCGGTGCCCGCGACATGGCCGAGGGGCTCCATGGCCAGCGAGTTGAAGTTCGAACCGATCCAGCCGAACTGGAACATCGCCAGCGAGAAGAAGGTAATGAACAGGAAGAAGGGCATCGGCTGGGGGCCGAGTACCTGCACCACCAGCCAGATCAGGTTGATCGCGATGAAGCCGAGCAGCGAGCCATGCGAGAGCTTGCGCATCCCGAAGCGGCCGACCAGCTTGGCATTGACGAAGGACGACAGTGCCATGAACAGGGCCACTGCCGCGAAGGCGACCGGGAACCAGACGCCCAGACCATAAATGCCGACATAGACCTGTTGGGCGGAATTGATGAAACCGAACAGCGCGCCGAAGATGAAGGTGCTGGCGATGGTGTAACACAGCGCCACACGGTCGGTGAGGACGATGCGGAAGCCGTCGAAGATCACCTTCACGGTGAAGGGACGGACATCTGCGGGCGCCAGCGTCTCCGGCAGGCGGACATACATCCACACGCCGACGATCACCGCGATTACCGCCATGAAGACGAAGATCCAGTGCCAGTCGCCGAACAGCATGATCACCTGACCTGTGCCGGGAGCGACGACCGGAATGACCATGAAGACCATCATGATCAGCGACATGACTTCCGCCATCTGGCGGCCACCGAAAACGTCACGGACAATCGAGACCGTGATGACGCGGGTTGCAGCCGAGCCGATGCCCTGGATGAAGCGCAGGATCAGCAGTGATTCGAAGGAGGGAACAAAGACGACGGCAAGCGACGACACGACGTAGATCGCCAGGCCGACGATCATCGGAATGCGCCGCCCGAAGCGGTCGGCGATCGGGCCGTAAAAGAGCTGGGCGAAGCCGAAGCCGATCAGGTAGGCGGAAACGACATACTGGCGATGGTTTTCATTTTCGACATTCAGAGCCGCGCCAATTTCCTGGAGACCCGGCAGCATGATGTCGATCGCAAGCGCGTTGAGCGCCATGAGGAATGCCATCAGCGCGATGAATTCGGCACGTCCCATTCCCCCAAGTGTCTTGGGAGGGGACTGTAATGAATCTGACATGAATAATGACCTTAGAACGGCATGAAGGCGTTGCTTGGGACAACGCCTTCATGCCTGGAGATTTTTTGAAGCCTTGCGGCTGATGTTGTCAGGCAGCGCCGCGGACGGCGATGCCCTGATCTTCGAAATGCTTCTGCAGTTCGCCCGCCTGGAACATCTCGCGGACGATGTCACAACCGCCGACAAACTCACCCTTGATGTAGAGCTGCGGGATCGTCGGCCAGTTGGAATACTGCTTGATTCCTTCGCGGATTTCCATGTCGGCCAGCACGTTCACGCCCTTGTAGTCCACGCCGAGGTAGTCAAGAATCTGAACCACCTGACCGGAGAAACCACACTGCGGAAACTGCGGGCTGCCCTTCATGAACAGGACGACATCGTTGGTCTTGACTTCGTTGTCGATGAATTCGTGGGCGCTCATAGCATTCTTCCTTTTCACATGCCGTTCAAGGCGGCAGCTTCGATCTGTCGTAGAAATAGCAACACGGTTTTACTTTTGCCAGTGGCGACTTTGCGACAGCGCCGGAATTAACGGCTGCGCTGGCGGCTACGCTTGGCAGCCGTGCGGCGACGGCTCACTTGTTTGCGGGGAGGGGCTTTGACACGTTTCGTCGTCTTGCGGACATAACGGCCCGTGGTCGCGGAGCGGGTCTGGCGCTTGCGCCTGCGCGTGGTGCCCTTGCGGGTCGACTTCTTGAGTATCTCCTTCAGCACGCCCTCTACGACGTCCTTGACGATGTTGCCGATCAGATCCGCCATCTTTCCTCCCCCACGCCCTCGAATTCAGAGGGTTTTTGTTCCCTCTGCTCTTTAAATCAGCGCAATTCTCGTCTAGCAAGCGCCACCTGCGGCGGCGAGCCGTCTATCAAGTGACCGTCTCAATGATCCAAAGCCGCATCGTGCTGCATTTTCCGGGCTTCGAACCCCTCGACGCCGAAGCCCATCGTCAGCGCTACAAGCGTTCTGCAGCGCAAGCCTCGGCCGTCTGGCCGGCGCGGTTTGAGGTCGGTGACCTCTTGGTTGACGGGCAGGGTGCGCATTTCGCGGTGAATGCCCATGGGGACAGTTATGCGGTCCGGTCGCAGATCCATGTTTTCGACCATAATGCCCTGATTTCTGCCATGCGGTCAGAGCCGCTCTGGATGCAGATTGCGAAAGGCTTCAAGGCGGGCTTTGACGTGGTGCGGCAGGGCGGTGCCTGGCGCTATTTTCGCAACGCCTGGCGCTTTGGTCTGTTCTTTCTTTTCCCCTTCCTGTTCGTGGCCGCGGGCCTCGCGCTTGCGGTGAACATCGCGGCCATTCCCTCAACCTTCGAGCTCTCCGCCTGGTGGTTCCTGCTGGCACTTCCTGCCGGCTATCTCGTCTTCCGCCACGGGGTCATTCCGTTTTCGGACCGGTACCACGTCCTGCATCTGCTCGCAGACTGGCGCCTCGCCGTGGCGGTCGCGGAAAATCGCCGAGAGATCGATGCCTTCATCGAACGGGCAGCAGACGAGGCGGCTTCTGCCTTGGAAGGCCCAGCCGATGAAATTCTTGTTACATCCCATAGCATGGGTGCGAATTTCGCCATTTCCGTCGTGGCCCGGCTTCTCGAAAGGTCTCCAGGCGCGCTCCAAGGGCGACGGCTCGTCTTCGTTACCCTGGGCGGTGCCGCCCTGCAGTGCAGCCTTCTGTCGTCTGCGTCCGTCCTCAGGCAACGGATCGGCGCGCTCGCGCGCCATCCATCCGTCGACTGGTTCGATATCCAGTGTCTCACGGACCCGATCCATCTCTATAAATGCCACACCGTTGCGCTGTCGGGACATTCAAACGCGCCGCAGCCCAAGCTTGTCTTTATCCGCTTCAAGCATGCGCTCTCTGCGGAGCGCTATCAGAAGAACCGCCGCGACTTCTTGAGAATGCACCGGCAATATGTGCTGGGACCGGATCAGTCGAGCGGTTTCGACTTCACGCTGATGACGGCGGGACCGTTGCCGGCGCGTTCTTTCGAAGCGCTGGAATCGGCAAAGCCCCCGAAACTCGAAGCCTTCGCAATATAAAAAGGCCCGCCACTGATAGGGCAGGCCTTTGGCAGTGTCTCGATCGGGTCGGCTTAAATCAATCAGGGATGCTCGTCTGCAATGCCAGCGCATGCAGCACACCGCCCATATTGCCCTTCAAGGCGTCGTAGACCATCTGGTGCTGCTGGACGCGGCTCTTGCCCCGGAAGGCTTCGGCGACGACCTCGGCGGCATAGTGATCGCCGTCTCCCGCGAGGTCACGGATAACGACCTTGGCTCCCGGAATGCCGGCCTTGATCATGTCTTCGATGTCGCCTGGTTTCATCGGCATGTAATGGATCCCTCATGCAAATCAGCTATGCGAGAACTATCGTGCATTCGCAGAAGCGATTCAATGGGGCAGGCAGCGCCTACCCCATGCTCCACAGGCATGTGATCGCAGGCTTCAGGCCAGTTCGCCGTCCATAAGCGCCGGGAACCAGGCTTCGTGGGCAGTCTTGAGGTCCTCGACCGCGACAGGCTTGGCATCGCCGAGCACGACGTTCGAACCGCCAGTGCGGCCGATCCAGGGGCAGAAGACGCCTGCGGCTTCGGCGCGGACCTGAACCTGATCGACATTGGCTTCGGTGACTGTCAGGACATAGCGGCCCTGGTCTTCGCCATAGAAGACGGCGATCGGGTTCGCATCGTTCAAGGCGTTGATATGCGCACCGATGCCGGAGGCCATGGCCATTTCGGCTACGGCCAGGCCAAGGCCGCCCGAAGAGCAGTCGTGTACGGCGGTTGCGAGACCGTCCTGGATCAGGCTACGGACGAAATCGCCGACCTTCTTTTCATGCGCGAGATCGACATGCGGGGCGGGGCCATCGGTGCGGCCATGGATGTCGCGTAGATAGACGGACTGGCCGAGATGCGAGCCCCAGCCGGACGGAGCGCCGGCCAGCAGGATCGCCTCGCCCTGAGCGGCAAAGCGGATGCGGGCCATCTTCTTCCAGTCCTTCATCAGGCCAACGCCGGCAATGGTCGGGGTCGGCAGGATGCCCTGGCCGTTGGTCTCGTTGTAAAGCGAGACATTGCCCGAGACGATCGGGAAGTCGAGGGCGAGGCAGGCCTCGCCAATGCCCTTGATGGCAAATACCAGCTGACCCATGATCTCCGGGCGTTCGGGATTGCCGAAGTTCAGGTTGTCGGTCGCGGCGAGCGGGAGGGCACCGGTCGCAGTGATGTTGCGCCAGCATTCGGCAACCGCCTGCTTGCCGCCTTCGAAAGGATCCGCCTCGACGTAACGCGGGGTAACGTCAGACGAGAAGGCGAGCGCCTTGGAGGCGTGACCTTCGACGCGGATGACGCCGGCATCGCCGCCCGGAAGCTGAAGCGAATTGCCCTGGATCAGCGTGTCATACTGTTCGTAGACCCAGCGACGCGAGGAGTTGTTGGCGGAGCCGACGAGCTTCAGCAGGGCGTCTGCGACGTCGCCGGCCGGGATGTCGTTTTCGGCAAGCGGGGCAGGCGTCTTCGGCTCGATCCACGGACGGTCGTATTCCGGGGCTTCGTCGCCCAGTTCCTTGATCGGCAGGTTTGCGACTTCCTCGCCCTGGTGCAGAACGCGGAAGCGCAGGTCGTCGGTGGTGTAGCCGACGATCGCGAAATCGAGGCCCCATTTGACGAAGATCGCCTTGGCGACTTCTTCCTTGGAGGGTTCGAGTACCATGAGCATGCGCTCCTGGCTTTCCGACAGCATCATTTCATAGGCCGTCATGCGCTCTTCGCGCACCGGCACCTTGTCGAGATGCAGCTCGATGCCGAGGTCGCCCTTGGCGCCCATTTCGACAGCCGAGCAGGTCAGGCCGGCCGCACCCATGTCCTGGATGGCGATGACGGCGCCAGTCTTCATCAGCTCAAGGCAGGCTTCGAGCAGGCACTTCTCGGTGAAGGGGTCGCCGACCTGCACGGTCGGGCGCTTCTCTTCGATCGATTCGTCGAATTCCGCCGACGCCATGGTCGCACCACCGACGCCGTCGCGGCCGGTCTTTGCACCGAGATAGACCACCGGCAGGCCGACGCCCTTGGCTTCCGACAGGAAGATACCATCGGCCTTGGCAAGGCCAGCCGCAAAGGCGTTGACCAGGATGTTGCCGTTGTAGCGGGCGTCGAACTCGACTTCACCGCCAACGGTGGGCACGCCGAAGGAGTTGCCGTAACCGCCGACACCGGCCACGACGCCGGCCACCAGATGTTTGGTCTTCGGATGATCAGGCGCGCCGAAGCGCAGGGCGTTCATGGCGGCGACCGGACGGGCGCCCATCGTGAAGACGTCGCGCAGGATGCCGCCGACGCCTGTTGCCGCGCCCTGATAGGGCTCGATGTAGGACGGATGGTTGTGGCTCTCCATCTTGAAGACCACGACGTCGCCGTCATCGATGTCGACGACACCCGCGTTTTCGCCAGGGCCCTGGATGACGCGCGGCCCCTTGGTCGGCAGCGTCTTCAGCCACTTCTTGGAAGACTTGTACGAGCAGTGCTCGTTCCACATCGCCGAGAAGATGCCGAGTTCGGTGAAGGTCGGCTCGCGTCCGATCAGGTTCAGGATGCGATCGTATTCGTCCGGCTTCAGGCCGTGGCTTGCGATCAATTCTGCGGTGATGGGACGGGAGTTGGAAACGGTCATCTGGCTCTCAGGGCAACGGGAGATCGGTGGGAGATCGGTTTCGAGGCAGGCTATAACCCAAGCCTGCGCCCGGCGCACTTGAAAAATGCGCGCAATCAAGCCTTTCCTGCCGGTTTCGGCGCCTTACGTCTGGAGCTTTCCCTATGGATCAGACGATGGCGCTGGTGCCAAGCGGCGACTGGTCGAGGATGCGGCGGACCGTCTTGAGGCCTTCGATCGATATGGCGCGATCCCGGCCCTCGCTGAAGCCGACGCGAACATGGTGATACACCCGCGAAGAGCGGGCTGGCTTGAACTCGTCCTCATCGTCGATCAGAACATCGGCATCGAGCACGGCCTGCTTGAATGTGCCGGACATCCAGGGTTCGGGAAGCTTCAGCCAGAAGAAGGGCAGGCGCGGATGGGAGCGGAAATCCTTGCCGGCAAAAAGCTCGCGGACGACTGCTTCGCGCGCGCCGATTTCCGTCAGAACCTTGCTCCTGATTTCGCCGGCAGCGCCTGACAGCACCAGCCGGGCGGAGAGTTCGGCGAGAAGGAAGGGCAGGCCGCCGCTCACCATCTTTTGGGTGACGCGCACGCGCTGGCTCATATGGGGCGGGCAGGCGACCCAGCCGCCGCGCACGCCCGCCGCCACGCATTTGGACAAGCCGTTGAGCAGGAAGGTCCGGTCCGGCGCCAGTTCCGCCAGAAGTGGGATCCCGTCTGCGATCATGCCACCATAGAGATAATCCTCGATCAGCCAGACATTGTACTTGCGGGCGATTTCGACGATGTCCTTACGGCGGGAGAGCGGCAGGCAGGCGAGCGTCGGGTTCTGGCCCGACGACATGATGAAGGCTGCCTTGGGGTGTTCGCGGGCGCAGACCCTTTCGAAATCCTCCGGCATGATGCCGTCCTGATCCGAATCGACCAGCGCGATCTGGCGTCCCATGAGGTTGGCGCTGCGCGACACCTGCGAATAGGTGAGGTGCTCGCAGACGATCCGGTCGCCGGCGCCGCTGACTGCGGCGACAACGGCGTTGATGCCGGCATGCACGCCAAGCTGCGGCAGGACCTGCTCGGCCTCCGGCTGCCAGCCACCCGAAGCGAGCCATTGCCGACCGGCCTCCAGCCAATCGGGAGAGAGTGTGCGGGTATAGCTCGAAATCTCGCCCGGATGGGCTGTTGCGATCTCTGCCATGATCCGTCCGACCGTCTCGGCCTGACCGACGTCTATCGCCGCCGTGGTGTCGAAGCGCAGTTTGCCCGGCGGCGGAACCATCGCGCGGGTGCCCCCATAATTGATCGTCACCGGGTCGCGGGCCGAAAGCTCGTTGCCGCCGCTGCTCGCCTGGACATAGGTGCCGCGGCCAACCTCGCCGGTCACCAGTCCGCGCTCTCGAAGCAAAGCGTAGGCGCGCGAGATTGTCCCTATTGTCACCCCAACATCATAGGCGAGATCGCGCTGCGGCGGCAGCTTCGCTCCATGGGGGAGGGTGCCTGATTTTATGGCGCTTTCCGCATCATCCGCAATGCGTATGTAAAGCGGACCAGTGCCGGTATCGAGTGAGGGGAGCCAATTTGTCATGAGGACAATTCTATAGATTGTCACCCTCTTCCAGTCAATTCATAGAGAATTCCTAGAAGAGAAAAACCAGGATTTGCCGCCATGGTGACAATAGATACAATGCCGTCGAGCGACTCCCGTCAAAAGATCGCTTTGCCGATCCGCAACGAGGCGTCGTCGCCATTGAGCAGTCTTGCCCGAATGCTCAAGCTGTGGTGGCGGGTGCGGAAGACGCGTGTGCAGCTTTCGCAATTGACGGAAGAGCAATTGCGCGATGTCGGAGTGTCGCCTGATATGGCCGAGCGGGAAATCAAGAAGTCGCGGCTGCTTTTGATCGATCGGTGTTTTCAGCCGCCCATGTGATCAGCAGTCATTCCTGCCGTTGGCCCATCGAACGACGTCCTGGCGAATCCGCGGCGCGACATCCTCGTTCAGGAGTGGGCCGAATGCGTCAAGGCGAGGGGGCTTTCCTTCCGCCTGAACCACCAGCACGGGGCGGTCGTCGCGTGATCCCTTGCGCACAAGTAGGATCCGTGGACGACCGGAGAAAGAGCTGAGTTCAGGAGAGAGCTGGTAGGTCTTGAACGCGGCGTCTCCGGACTTGAACCAGCAGCGGTTCGCAGCGACAGCGACTTTTTCCATGATGTCGAGTGCCGATTGACCGGCTGCCGGCGGGCGCGGTGCCTCCGGCTTGCAGGCGGAAAGGCCGGCTGCTGCAACGAGAATGGCGGAGAAGGCGAGGCGGCGCATGGGCGATCTTTCGGCTGATGGCCGTCTTCCCTTAAACGTCCGTGGTTAAGCGAAGCTTACTTCAGGCCGCGATGACGTCCAGCGCCGAGGCGAAGATGCCGCGGCCATCGTTGCCGCCGTGGGCAGCTTCGATCAGGTTTTCCGGATGCGGCATCATGCCGAGCACGTTGCCCTTCGCGTTGATCACGCCGGCAATGTCGTTCATCGAGCCGTTCGGATTGGTGCCGTCGGCATAGCGGAAGACGACCTGGCCATTGCCCTCGATCGTCTTCAGCGTCTCTGCGTCCGCGAAATAGTTGCCGTCGTGGTGTGCGACCGGGCAGCGAATGATCTGGCCCTTGGCATAGGCGCGGGTAAAGTCGGTATCGGCGTTGACGACCTCGAGCTTGATTTCCTTGCAGACGAACTTCAGCGAGGTGTTGCGCATCAGTGCGCCCGGCAGCATGCCTGCTTCGACGAGGATCTGGAAGCCGTTGCAGACGCCGATGACCTTGACGCCCTGTTCTGCCTTTTCCTTAATCGCCTGCATGACAGGCATGCGGGCGGCGATCGCGCCGCAGCGCAGATAGTCGCCGTAGGAGAAGCCGCCGGGGATCACGATCAGGTCGACATCCGGGATCTCGGTCTCGGTCTGCCAGATCGTCACCGGCGCATGGCCGGATATCTTGGTGAGTGCTGCGATCATGTCGCGGTCACGGTTGAGGCCTGGGAGCTGGACGACGGCTGATTTCATGGCTGTGGCTCAAACCTTATCTGGGCTTCCTGGAACTCCCGCAGTTCCAGGCGATTTTCGATCCGATCGAGACGCGTCTCCTGGCGAGCAAGCGTCGTGTGGATGTTGTGGATGTCCTGATGCACGGAAACGAGTGCACCCCGTATCGCATTCATCTCGGCGCGCAACTCCCGCTGCCCCAGCTTTATGTCCGCACCATCGGCATGAATCCGCCTCAGAAGCTCAAACATCAATTCGCTGGTGACGTCAGCCATCGCGCATCTCCTACAACCCTCAGGCGATGGAGATAGTATAGTTCTCGATGACCGTGTTGGCGAGGAGCTTCTCGCACATCGCCTGCAGGTCGCTTTCTGCCTTGGCCTTGTCTTCGCCTGCAAGCTCGAGATCGAAGACCTTGCCCTGGCGGATCTGGCCAACGCCGTCAAAGCCGAGCGCGCCGAGCGCGCCTTCGATGGCCTTGCCCTGAGGGTCAAGTACGCCGTTTTTCAGGGTTACGGTGACGCGTGCCTTGATCACTGATCTCTTCTCCAAAGCTTACTTGACGAGAACCGGGCCAGTGCCGCGCACCGGTTCGTTTTCATTCATGATGCCGAGACGACGGGCGACTTCCTGATAGGCTTCAAGCAGCCCACCCAGATCTTGGCGGAAGCGGTCCTTGTCGAGCTTCTCGCGGGTCTCGATGTCCCACAGACGGCAGCTGTCCGGCGAGATTTCATCGGCCAGGATGATGCGCATCATGTCGCCTTCATAGAGGCGGCCGCATTCGATCTTGAAGTCGACGAGCTGGATGCCGATGCCGAGGAAGAGGCCTGAGAGGAAGTCGTTGACGCGGATGGCGAGCGCCATGATGTCGTCGAGCTCTGCAGGGTTCGCCCAGCCAAATGCCGTGATGTGTTCCTCGGAGACCATGGGGTCACCGAGCGCGTCCGACTTGTAATAGAACTCGATGATCGAGCGCGGCAGCACGATGCCTTCCTCGATGCCGAGGCGGGTCGACAGCGAGCCGGCGGCGACATTGCGCACGACGATCTCGAGCGGGATGATCTCGACTTCCTTGATCAGCTGCTCGCGCATGTTCATGCGGCGAATGAAATGGGTCGGGATGCCAATCTTGTTCAGATGCGTGAAGACGTATTCGGAGATGCGGTTGTTCAGAACGCCTTTCCCGTCGATGACTTCATGCTTCTTCTTGTTGAATGCCGTTGCATCGTCCTTGAAGAACTGGATCAGCGTGCCGGGCTCGGGACCTTCATAGAGGATCTTTGCCTTGCCCTCGTAAACGCGGCGGCGACGGTTCATGGGTGGTTTTCTCTATTGTTGGCATCCCGGCGCGCCTGGCGCGGATGCAGTGGATCGGTCTTTGAAGCGGTCCCTTAACGGAAAACCTTCGTTTTCACAATGCGCAGATCACCCCTTCCTGCCAAAACGTCGCGCTGCCAACGACTCATCCGGACTCGCGGAAGTTTGCATT
Organism: Rhizobium sp. AAP116; assembly: GCF_001295785.1. Classification (NCBI taxonomy): domain Bacteria; kingdom Pseudomonadati; phylum Pseudomonadota; class Alphaproteobacteria; order Hyphomicrobiales; family Rhizobiaceae; genus Rhizobium; species Rhizobium sp. AAP116. The sequence continues at coordinate 84,454 of NZ_LJIB01000016.1, read as the reverse complement.
GCACTTTGTACTCCCTTTTGATTAATGGGGAAACGAAACCGCACGATGGCGGCACAAAATGGGAGATCGATATGAGCGGCATCAGTGATCGCGAAAAGGCCTTCGAAAACAAGTTCGCACACGACCAGGAGCTTCGCTTCAAGGCGGAAGCCCGCCGCAACAAGCTGGTGGGTCTGTGGGCCGCCGGCCTGCTCGGCAAGACCGACCCGGACGCCTATGCGAAGGAAGTCATCGCTGCCGATTTCGAAGAGGCTGGCGACGAGGACGTGATCCGCAAGGTCATGGGTGATCTGACGGCCGGTGGCGTGTCGATCACCGACGAAGAGCTGCGCACGAAAATGGTCGAGTTCCTCGGTCAGGCCATCGACCAGATCCAGAACAGCTGATCAAACGATCCGCGACTGCAACGACAATCCGCCCGGGCTCAGCCTTGGGCGGATTTTCTGTTTCTGAGCCGTTCGGAGACATCACTGAAGCTGGCCGGCCAGGCAAGGCCGTAGCCCTGCAGGATATCACAGCCGAGCCGGGCGAGGATGCGGGCATGCTCCTCGGTCTCCACCCCTTCGGCCGTCACCTTGATGCCGAGCGAGCGGGCGATCTGGATGATAGACTTGACCAGGATGCGCTGCTCCTGGCTGTCGGGCACGTCCTCGATCAGTTGCCGGTCTATCTTCAGTGTGGTCGGTTTGAGGTTCAAAAGCCCGACGATCGATGCATGTCCGGTGCCGAAATCGTCGATCTCGATGTCGATCGCCAGGCGTCGCAGCATGTCGAGGTTGCTCATGACGGCAGAGTCCTGACGGTCGAGGAAGACGCTCTCCAGAAGTTCGAACGACACCGTGCCCGGCTTGATGTCGAGATCGGCGAGGCCACGTGCCAGGTCGGGGTCCGTCAGCCGGCGGGCGGAGACGTTCACGGAGATCTTCGGCGGAGCGATGCCCTCCTGGCGCCACGCGTCCAGGTCGCGAAGCGCCTTTTCAAGGATCAGGCCGTCGATCTGGGCGAGGATGCCATACTCTTCAGCAATCGGAAGGAACTTGTCGGGGCCGAGGATGCCACGGGTTGGGTGGCGCCAGCGTGCGAGGCACTCCGCCCCGGCAACGGCCCGCGTGCGAGCGTCGAACTGCAGCTGGTAGTGGGGGAAGATCTCATCGTTCTCCAGCGCCCGCAGCAGTTCGCTGGAGAGACGGTTGGTATCGGCGATCAAGGTTCGGCTTGCCTGGACATAGAATTCGTAGCGGTTGCGACCGAGATTTTTTGCCTTGTAGAGCGCAATATCTGCATTCTGCAGCAATTGCTTCGGGTCGATGTCGCGGGTCAGGGTATGCGCGATACCGATGCTTGCGCCAAATCGGCATTCCTGGCCATTGTACCAGGCCGGTTGCCGCATCTGGGCTATGATGCGGTTGGCGATGGCGATGAGAGTGGGTGTTGCGCCGTCGTGGTCGAGGAGAACGACGAACTCGTCTCCCCCGATTCGCGCGGCAAAGTCGGTGATCCGGATGTTTTCGCGCAGGATGCGGGCCGCCAGCATCAGCATGGCGTCGCCGGCGCCGTGACCGAGCGTGTCGTTGATCTGCTTGAAGCGGTCGAGGTCGATGTGCAGGATCGCGATGCCGGATCCGAGCGCGCCCTTGCCGGCGCGCCATTCTTCGAGCTTTTCCTCGAGGTAGCGTCGGTTCGGCAAGCCCGTCAGGTAGTCGTGCAGGGCCGACTGCTCGGCCTCCAGTCTTGTCCGCTCAAGCTCCGCATTGCGTGCTTCGGCGAGCATCTTCTGCTGCTCGAGTTCCTGTCTGAGGCGCTGATCCTCGGTCACGTCCCAGTTCACGCCGATCATCTTCAGCCGGCCGTCGTGGTCCATGAAGGGGAGGCTGTTTGAGCGGATATAGCGTGTGCTGCCGTCCCGGGCGATGATCCGGTAATTGTCAGTGAACGGTTTCAGTTCGGCAATCTTTGTCGCGACGCAAGCCAGCGTCCGGGCACGGTCTTCCGGATGAAGCTTGCTCTCCCAGAAACCGCCGATCTGGACTTCGCAATCGTTTTCGACCTCGAAGATGCGGCGCATCCCTTCGTCCCATTCGCTGGTGCCGGCGTCGAAATCCGTTTCGAAGATGCCGATACCCGAGATGTCGATTGCGAGCTTCAGGCGGCGGGAGAGCCCCTCCAGCCATTCTTCCTGCTGCTTGCGGGCGCTGATGTCGGTGTCGGTGCCGATGATGCGGGCGGGCTTGTCGTTTTCGTCGCGCTCTACGCAGGCGCCACGGCACTCGATCCAGACATAGTGACCGTCCCGATGGAGTTCCCGGTACTGGAAGACGCTGTAATCCGGGTCGCCCGCGTTTTGCCGTTCGATGCAATGCACGACGCGCTCACGATCCTGAGGATGGACGAGTTCCAGCCATTCCTCCATCGTTGGCGGGAAAGTGTCGTTCGGTCCCAGTCCCCGGATCTTGCGCCAGACGTCGGAGTAATAGAGTTCGCCCGAACTGCGTTGATCCCAGACACCTAAGATCGAGCCGACCAGCGCGTGGTTCCAGCGGCTTTCGCGCTCTTGCACCTCATGCAACTGTCGGCGAAGGGCTGTCACGTCCGTCATCTGGAGCAGCACGGAACCGACCCTGGAGTCTGCTGAGGCTTGGCTTGCCAGCGTGACGATGAAATGTCGTGCGTCGCCGCCCGGCGTCGAAATTTCCAGTGTCGACGGAGCCCCGTCCATTCGCCGGCCAAGGGCCAGCAGCAATTTGGCGGCGTCGGCGCCCTGCAGGTGTCTGACGAGATTGTCGCCGGGCGCAAGGGCCTCCCCGAGGGCCGCGCCCAGAGCCTTGTTCATCGTCCGGATAATGCCGTCGGGATCGAGCCAGGCCGCCGGGAAGGGAAGGCAGGCGATGTCGATACCATCCGCGCCGGGAGTAGAGGGAGAGGCCGCGTGTGGGCGCAAAATCAGGCTCCTCGCTTCACATGATTGCAAGGAGTCTATGAGTACCCGCTTAAGAAGGGCTTAAACTGGTCCTGAAGATGCCAGGATTAACCCAACGTTTGCATCTCTTCGGATTGGACGCTTGCTCTCGAACTCAGGCCTGCAGGCGGCCGATGAACTGCGCGAAGACCATCGTGCCTTCCGGCCATGGTCCGTGCCCGGATTCGGCGTTGATGTGACCCGATTCGCCTGCATCGATCAGGAACGAGCCCCAGGCATTGGCGATATCCTCTGCATGGGCATATTCGCCGAAGGGATCATTCCGGCTCGCGATCAGGAGCGATGGAAAGGGCAGGGTCAGGCGCGGATATGGCCCGAAAGTCATCAGGTGCTTGGGCCGGATCTCGGGATTGGAAACGTCGGGCGCGGCGACGAGAAAGGCGCCGGCGACCTTGTTCTTCATCTCCGGGATCGCATGCACGATCGCGGGCACGCCAAGCGAATGCCCGACGAGTACGACCGGCTTGGTGGCCGCGTTGACCTCTTCGGCCACGCGGGCGACCCAGTCTTCGCGCACGGGCTTTGACCATTCCGCCTGTTCCACGCGCCGCGCCGTCGATAGCTTGCCCTCCCACCGGGTTTGCCAGTGGTCGGGGCCGGAATTGGTGTAGCCGGGAACGATCAGGATTTCTGCGTCTGAAACTTTCATGGCCCCTATCTGCTGTCCCGCATGGTCGCCGTCAAGATTGTGCCTCCTCGAAGGCTCGATAAAAATAATACGCAACACATACTAGTTCGATCTTGTGGGCGGTGTTACGATCACATCGTGCCCGGATCGGGAGGAGATCGATCGGGGCAGTTATCGGGAGGAATTTCATGAAGCACGTCCATTTGACGGCGGCGGCACTGCTGCTGCTCGGCCTTGATCCGTCTGCCGCGCGCGCTGCTATCGCTTGCGCCGACCTCGCCAAAACAGAGAACACGCCCGCCGACGTAACAATCACCGAGGCTGTCGAAACGCTTCCGAGTGAGGAGGTTTCCGTCGCCCATTGCCTGATCAGGGGCAAGACGCCCGACAGGCAGGGGATCGATGGCAAGACCTATGCGATCCGCTTCGAGTTGCGGCTGCCGGTCGAATGGAACGAGCGTTTCGTTCACCAGTTCAATGGCGGGAATGACGGCGCTGTCGTTCCGGCGCTTGGTCCGCTTCTCGGAGGTCGCAAGAGTGACACGGCGCTTGCGCGGGGTTACGCCGTTGTTTCGAGCGATGCCGGTCATGACGGCAAGGCCAATCCGGACCGGGGTCTGGCCGGCGGAGCGGCCTTCGGCTTTGATCCGCAGGCGCGCCGTGACTATGGCTACGGCGCCGTCGCGACCCTGCAGCCGATCGCCGAGCAGATCGTCGAGAAGCATTACGGCAAGCCGATCGCCTATCGCTATGGGATTGGCAGCTCCAATGGCGGTCGGCACGGCATGATGGCGGCGGAGCGGATGCCCGAGGTCTTCGACGGATTGCTGGTCGGTTATCCCGGTTTCAACCTTCCGAAGGCGGCGATCCAGCACGCGCTCGACATCCAGGCCTGGTCGACCGTCGATCCCGATATTGCAAAGGCTTTCAGTCGCGATGACCTCAAGACCGTGGCGGATGGCGTGCTGGCCGCCTGCGACAGTCTCGACGGTGTTCCGGACGGCATCGTCGCGGATGCCGACGCTTGCGAAACGACATTCAAGATCGAGACCCTTGCCTGCGCGAGCGGGGCCAATACTGGCTGCCTTCGTACGGAGCAGATCGAGGCGCTCAAGACATCCATTGCCGGGCCTAGGGATGCCGAGGGCAGGGCGCTCTATACGCACTGGATCTTCGATACCGGCATAGCCTCGTCCAACTGGCGTACATGGAAGCTCGAGAGCCCGATCGAACCCTGGGCCAAGAGGCCGATCATCGGGGTGATGGGGGCAGCCTCCCTGGCCCAGGTCTTCACGACACCGCCGACGGAAGTGGGCGGCACTCCGGACGAGTTGATCGCTTTCCTGCGCGATTTCGACGTTGCGCGCGACGGTGCGAGGATCGCGGCCGCCGACGAGACCTTTACCGAGTCGGCCATGGACTTCATGGTGCCGCCCGGTGCCGATAATCCCCGGCTCGACGCCTTCCGGGAGGCGGGCCACAAGATGCTCGTCTTCCACGGCAATTCCGACCCGGTTTTCTCGGTCGTCGATACGGTCGACTGGTACAAGAAGCTCGATGCCAACCATGATGGCAGGGCGTCGGATTTCGTGAAGCTCTACCGCATCCCGGGAATGCCGCATGGGGCGAGTGGTCCTAGCTTCAACGACTTCGATTTCTTCACGCCGCTCGTCGACTGGGTCGAGCAGGGCAAGGCGCCTTCCGGCGTTGCGGCAGGAATAACGGAAGACAATACGGAAGCGGCTTCGCTCGAGGGCACGCGCTTCCTCTATTGCCCCTATCCTGCCGTGACGCGTGCGGGCGCCGATCCAGCCGCCGACGGCGAGGGCCGCTATACCTGCCGTTGACGGTCCGGCCCCGGCAGCGGCAGTGCCGATCTGCCGGGGCTGTCACGCCTTCGTGCGCAAGTTGCGCAGGACATGGCAAATGTTAGCTGATACACTAATTAGCTCAGGACAAAGTGCGTCGCATGTTTCTTGAAGCATACGATGTCCCTGTTTACGGCGCGTTGTCGCGACCGCTCCGGCCCCGACGCCGCCCACGCATTTCACTTTGCAGCTTACAGACCCTGTTGCTCGAGGAGGAAGTGAGAATGTCGACATTTCATGTGATGACCGGTGCGACCGGCACGATTGTCAGGCCTACGGTACGGCAGATCGCCGTGTCCGACGTCTTTGCAGCACTGCGTGAAGGTTATGAGGATTTTCGCGAAAAGCCTTCCCACTATGCCTTCGTGGCGCTGATTTATCCGATTGCCGGCGCAATCATGATCGGTTGGAGTTCAGGCGTCGAACTGCTGCCGATGGTTTATCCGCTGCTGGCCGGCTTCGCGCTTGTCGGCCCGCTTCTGGCGCTCGGGCTCATGGAAATCAGCCGTCGCCGCGAACTCGGCCAGCCTGCCAACTGGTCCGACGTGCTGAGCCTCTTCAAGTCGCCATCATTGCCTGCGCTTCTGATGATGAGCCTCTACCTGCTGACGCTGTTCATGGTCTGGCTGGTGGTGTCGCGCGGGCTCTATCTCTCGCTGATCGGTGACTATCCGTCGCCGGGCCTCTTTGCCTTCGCGGGCGGCATTCTCGACCATCCGAATGCCCTGGCCTTCCTGTTCTGGAGCAATGGCTTCGGCTTTGTTCTTGCGCTGATCGCGCTTGTGATCAGCATCGTCGCCTTTCCGATGTTGCTGGACCGCGATTGCGGCGCCGCCTCGGCGGTTTCGACGTCGGTCAGGGCAAGCCTTGCCAATCCGGTGCCGGTCGCCGTCTGGGGCCTGATGGTCGCTGGACTGCTGGCGATCGGGATGGCGACGCTGATGGTCGGGCTCGTGATCATCGTGCCGGTGCTTGGCCATGCGACCTGGCACTTCTATCGCCGGCTGGTGGTCTGATCCTCGACCCTTATGCGCCGCCGACGGCATAGGCGGCGAGCGCCGCCAGGGATAAGACGAGAGGCAGCAGGCGCTCGCCTCTCGTTCGCACGTTGGTGATCAAGGCCATCATCGCAGATGCAACCAAAGCGGCCGCAAGCAGTAGCGTGCGAACCAGCGCGCGGCTGCCATCAGTCTTGATCCCGGAGGGGTCGATGGTCGGATCAAGCCCCGGCATCCAGTCGTATCGGTCGCCGCTCAGCAGCAAAATGCCCGAGATGGCAAGGATAGCGGTTGTCGAAAGAAAGAGGCGGGAAAGGCGCGCCATGCTTCACTCCTCCCCAATCAAAACGGGCGCGAATGTCTCCGCGCCCGTCTCATTGTGTCCCATGTCCGTTCGCCGGGTATCAGCCGAAGACGCGGGCAAAGATCGTGTCGACATGCTTGGTATGGTAGCCGAGGTCGAACTTTTCGCGAATGTCTTCTTCCGAAAGCGCTGCGCGCACCTCTTCATCACCCAGAAGTTCCTCGAGGAAGTCGGCGCCTTTTTCCCACACCTTCATCGCGTTGCGCTGCACGAGCCGGTAGCTGTCCTCGCGCGAAACGCCGGCTTGCGTGAGCGCCAGCAGAACGCGCTGGCTCATCACCAGGCCCTTGAACTTGTTCATGTTCTTCAACATGTTCTCGGGGTAGATCACGAGCTTTTCGATGACGCCGGCCAGACGGTTGAGCGCGAAATCAAGCGTGATCGTGGTGTCGGGGCCGATGGCGCGCTCGACGCTCGAATGGCTGATGTCGCGCTCGTGCCAGAGGGCGACGTTCTCCATCGCCGGAACGACCGACATGCGCACGAGGCGGGCGAGGCCCGTCAGGTTCTCGGTCAGAACCGGGTTGCGCTTGTGCGGCATGGCGGACGAGCCCTTCTGGCCCGGCGAGAAGAACTCTTCGGCTTCCAGCACTTCCGTGCGCTGCATGTGGCGGATTTCGATCGCGACGTTCTCGATCGAGGACGCGATGACGCCAAGCGTGGCGAAGAACATCGCATGGCGGTCGCGCGGGATGACCTGGGTCGAGATCGGCTCCGGCACGAGGCCAAGCTTGGCGCAGACATGCTCTTCGACGCGCGGATCGATATTGGCGAAGGTGCCGACGGCGCCGGAGATTGCGCCGGTCGCGACTTCTGCGCGGGCATTGACCAGGCGGTCGCGGTTGCGGGCCATTTCGGCATAGAAGCGGGCGAAGGTCAGGCCCATGGTCGTCGGCTCGGCATGGATGCCGTGGCTGCGGCCGATACGAACAGTGTCCTTGTGTTCGAAGGCGCGGGCCTTCAGCGCTGCCAGAACCCGATCCATGTCGGCGATCAGGATGTCGGCGGCGCGGACCAGCTGAATGTTGAGGGTCGTGTCGAGCACGTCCGACGAGGTCATGCCCTGGTGCACGAAGCGGCTATCCGGGCCGATGAATTCGGCGAGATGCGTCAGGAAGGCGATGACGTCGTGCTTGGTGACGGCCTCGATCTCGTCGATGCGGGCGACGTCGAAATCGGCCGGACCACCCTTTTCCCAGATGGTGCGTGCGGATTCCTGTGGGATCACGCCGAGGTCAGCGAGCGCGTCGCAGGCATGCGCCTCGATCTCGAACCAGATGCGGAACTTGGTTTCGGGGGACCAGATGGCGACCATTTCCGGCCGGGAGTAACGCGGGATCATCGGGCTCGTCTTTCGTTGTACATGGGAAAATGCTGGCCCCCCTTAGCAAAGTGGGGCGGCAAGCTCAACGGCTGCGGCGGGCCATCACCATGCTGAGCACCAGAAGCATGGCCAACCCGGCCGGCAGCAGGTGGCGCAGCCCGAGCACGGCAAACTGGTAGAGAGCGGATGCCGTGGTGAAAATCTGCTGATAAACCCATATGCGCGAGGGGAATGGCGCGTGCCAGTGGGCATAGAAGCTTCGATATTGCAGGGCATAGATCCCTGAGATCGCACCGACCGTGACAACACCGAGCAGCAAAAGCCAGGCCGCCAAAGCAGTCTGCGGCCCGCCGCGCTTCTCGACCAGGTGGATGAGGGGCAGCGCGATGAGCCAGCCGAGCAGACCGCCGGCAGCGTAGATCAGGGTCAAGGCGAGGTCATGGCTGCTTGTCGCGCGTCCGAAGAGATGGACGGAAAGCTGAAAGCTTGCCGCCATGGCCAGAGCCCAGGCAAGCGAACCGCCCATCCACAACTGCACCGACGGCAGCGGGCGGCGCGGCATCAGGGCTTCACCGGGACGGCCAGCCAGCGCAGATTGTTGCCCTCGAAGCCAAGGGATGCGACTAGGACCATGATCATGTGCGGTCCGTTCGAGCCGTAGCCTGGGGTAACGACACCGCCGACGGCGTAAGCACTCGGGCAATTGCGGCTCTTCGGAATGGATTTGTCGCGGTAGACCTCGCGCCGCACCTCGGGTTTTGCATCATCGGCGATCGAGAGCGCAAAGCCGCGCACATTGACGTTCAGGTTGACACAGAGATCCTCGCCCTTGGCCTCGAATTGTTCGAGGCTCACGCGGTACACTCCTTCCGACACATAGAAGCTCGGATAAGCCTGGTAGCGTAATTCATCGGTTTTGCCAGCGAGTTCGCCGATCGGTGCCATGGCCACCAGATGGCCGGGATCGTCACCGATTTTGCGTTCATCGAGGATGGCCTTCGCCTGTTTCAGGCTCTCCCGTCGTGCTTCACCGATGGAGGCTTGCTCCCGCTTGATCAGAACGCTGACCGGCGTACCTGGAACATACTGGTCCGTTTCGGTGTCGATCACCTGAATTTCGGCATAGGCGAAGCCGGAGCCATCCTGCTCGCCGAACTGCTCGAAGGCGAAGAACTTGCCGTCAGGCGAGAAACCCAGGGGACGCATTTCCGCCACGTCTCCGGCTGAGGCCGCAGAGGCCGTCAGAAGCGCGAGCGCGATGGCAGATAGCTGCAGTTTCAAGCCCGACCTCCCTCGGCTGCCTTGCGCAGACTGTCGACCGTCTTGCGGTAGTCGTCAACGCCCTTGCCCTTGAAGATTGCCGAGCCGGCAACCAGCGCATTGGCGCCGGCCTTGGCGATTTCGGCGGCATTGTCGGCGGTGACGCCGCCATCAACCTCGAGGTCGATCGGGCGGTTGCCGATCAGGGCCTTCGCCTTGGCGATTTTGTCCGTCATCGCCGGAATGTACTTCTGGCCGCCGAAGCCCGGGTTGACGCTCATGATCAGGATCAGGTCGAGATCATCCATCACATGCTCGAGGACCGAAAGCGGCGTTGCCGGATTGAGCGAAACGCCGGCCTTCTTGCCGAGCGCCCGTATGGTCTGCAGCGAGCGATGCAGGTGCGGACCGGCTTCCGCATGCACCGTGATGATGTCGCAGCCGGCATCGGCGAAGGCGGCGAGATAGGGATCGGCAGGCGCGATCATCAGATGGCAGTCGAAGACGGCCTTGGTCCAGGGGCGCAGCGCCTTGATGATCGCGGGGCCGAAGGAGATGTTCGGGACGAAATGGCCGTCCATCACGTCGAGATGCACCCATTCTGCGCCGGCGTCGACGACGTCGCGCACTTCTTCTCCGAGGCGGGAGAAGTCGGCAGCCAGAATGGAAGGCGAGATCAGGAGAGGGCGGGTCATCGGAAGCTCCTCGCGGGCCAGGGATCGATCGATGCCGTCGCGGACGAGAGACGCGGGCACCAGCTGTTGATGGCGGTCCGCATAGCATCGGCGCCCTTGAGCGGCAACCATGCCTTCGGATGAGACGCCAGTCATCGGCATGGCTGGCCTTGACGATTGCTGCCCGGCGCTGCATCCCTCGGCAAAAGCATAGCCATCCGGGAGGACGTCGTGGCCAAATTTGCAATCATCACCGGCGGAAGCTCCGGCATCGGCCGTCATCTGGTGTCGGCCTTTGTGCGCGAAGGATATGACGTCGCCTTTACCCATCTCGGTCAGCCGGATGCCGCAGCGGAGGTCGAGAAGGATGTGTCTGCGCTTGGTGGTCGCGCGATCGGTCGGGAATGCGAGGTGGCCAACAGCGCTGACATCGAAGCATTCCTGGACGAGGTGATCGCCTGGGCGGGACAGGTGCCGGACGTGCTCGTCAACAATGCCGGCATCCAGACCTGGGCCTCGATGCTTGAGCTTTCCGAAGAGCGCTGGGACGCCGTCATCAGCACCAATCTCAAGGGCACCTTCCTCAACAGCCAGCGTGTGGCGCGCCGCATGGTCGAGGCGGGCAAGGGCGGGTCGATCATCAATCTCGGTTCCGGCTGCAACAAGCAGGCCTTTCCGAAACTGGTCGACTATACTGCATCGAAGGGTGGCATCGAGCAGCTGACCAAAGTGTCGGCCGTCGAGCTCGGGCCGCATCAGATCCGCGTCAATTGCGTGGCACCCGGTGCGATCGAAACGGCACGCACCCAGGCCGAGGCTCCCGATTATGCGAAGACCTGGGGCGATGTGACGCCTCTGCGTCGTGTCGGCACGCCGGAAGACATTGCAGGACCGGTCCTTTTCCTCGCCGGTCCGCAATCGGCTTTTGTGACCGGCCAGACGATCTGGGTGGATGGCGGCGTGTTCAGCCAGGCCTTCTGGCCCTACCGCGACTGATCGCGGTTACTGCGATGGTTCGGACACGGGCACGAATGCGTTGTCCTGCCATTTCAGCAAGCGATAGGGGTTCTCGGTCAGCTCGTGATCCTCACCGAAGGTGATCGGGCCGATCACCGTCTCGAAGGTCGTGCCGATCAGTGCATCCGTGACGGGTGTGCCCATGGCGGACGAGATGCCCCAGGAATCCGCGAGCATGGTGACGGCCGCATGGGCCGGCAGAACATAGCCCTCTGGAGCTATCCCTGCGGCCTCGAAATCGCCGATCAGCGCCGGAGCCGATGGCCCCTGCGGTGTCTCGACGAGACCGACCGCGAGCACGCCATCTTCCAGTGGAACCGGTTCATCTGCCGCCCGCATGGCTTCGCCGCCGAGAAGCGTCAGTGACAGGTCTTCAGCCTTGGCGTCACGGGCGATGATCGAGACATCGTTGCGATCGCCACCGACAAAGACATGGCTGATGCCGGCCGTCTTGAGCCGACGGACCAGTGTCAGCTGCTGCTCCTGACCCGGTCGGAAGGTGTCAATGAAGGCGGGTTTCAGGCCGCGTTCTTCGAGCGTGATCCGGATCGCCTCGGTCAGTTCTCGGCCGCGGATCGTGCCGTCTTCCAGCAGAGCCACCGGTTCGCCTGGCCAATCACGCAGGATGACCTGAGAGAGCTTGCCGGATTCCTGATCGCCATTGGGTGCGAGACGGAACAGCGGCCAGCCGGCCTTTACCGCATCCTCCATCAGCCCTTTCCAGCGGACCGACAGTGTCAGTGCGGGAAGGTTGGCATCTGCCAGAACGGGCAGGCCCTCCTTCAAGGTTTCGCTGCAGAGAAAGCCGACCGCTGCCTTCACCCCTGCCGCCGTGATCGCTTCGGCCACCGCCTGGCCGCTGCCTTCGGTACAGGGCTCGTCGATCTCGACAATGCTGATTGATAGTCCTTCTGCGGCCAGCGCCGCGCCCTCGCGCACCTGGTCGCCGAGCACGGCGAAGCTACCGGCCGTCGGGGCGACCACGGCAAGTTTCAGCTCCGCAGCCGACGATGCGGGTACGCTGAGCACGAGCAAAGCGGGGAGCGAAAGCCAGGTTGTGAAAGGGCGTGCGTGGGTCATGGCACGATCCTAGCCGAACGCGCAGGCAATTGGAAATGCTGGCTTTACGCCGGGCAATGCGGGGCATCACCGAAATCGTGATGGTGTTGTGGAAAAGATAAGGGCTGCGGCCCATATTGCGGTGTCTTGAGGGCAAGCTTCCAAGGGGGAAACGTGAGTTTGAGCATGCAAATTCTGGATCCAGCCGTTTATCGCGAGGCCATGAGCCATTATGCGGGGCATGTGCAGATCGTGACGACGGAGCACCAAGGCATCCGGCGCGGGGTTACGATTACCGCCGCCTGCTCGGTGTCCGACAGCCCGCCCATGGTGCTTGCCTGCCTCAACAACAGCAATGCGAGCAATGCCGTGCTTTTCGAGAGTGGGCATTTCGCCTTGAATACGCTGGGTGCCCATCACCAGGATCTGGCCAATGCCTTTGCAGGGTTCGGCAAGCTCTCTGCCGAAGACCGGTTTGCCCAGGCTGAATGGCAGGTGATGGAAACCGGGTCGCCGGTGCTTGTCGATGCGATCGTCGCCTTCGACTGTGTCGTGACCGACCGCAAGGTGACGAATACCCATACGATCCTTTTCGGCGAGGTGAAGGCGGTGCATTTCGGTCAGCGTGAGCCGTCGCTCATCTATCTGGACCGGGGCTATCACACGCTATAGACTTCCCCTCGAACATGGGAGGAGACATGGCAGAGACCTCGGGAAAGGTGCTGCCGGAGACGATCGATGGCATAATCGATCTGCTTTCGGCTGAGGATTATCTGGCCGGCAGGCCGCTGGCGACGGTGCTATTTCTCGCGCTCAAGATGAAACGGCCGCTTTTCCTGGAAGGGGAAGCCGGTGTCGGCAAGACCGAAGTCGCCAAGGTGCTGGCCAAGGCGCTCGACCGCCCGCTGATCCGCCTGCAGTGCTACGAAGGCCTCGATGTGGCCTCCGCAGTCTACGAGTGGAACTACTCGGCACAGATGCTGGAAATCCGCATGGCTGAAGCCTCCGGCGTCTCGGATCGAACCCGGCTCGAGGGCGACATTTTTTCCGAGCGCTATCTGATCCGCCGTCCGGTCCTTCAGGCGCTGCAAGGCGAACCGGGACGCGCGCCGGTTTTCCTGATCGACGAACTCGACCGCACTGACGAGGCCTTCGAGGCTTTCCTGCTGGAAGTCCTCTCGGATTTCCAGGTGACCATCCCCGAATTCGGGACGGTGAAGGCCTCCGAGCCGCCGATCGTCATCGTCACGTCGAACCGCACCCGCGAGGTGCATGACGCGCTGAAGCGCCGGTGCCTCTACCATTGGGTCGACTATCCGGCCGCTGCCGACGAACTGGCGATCATCCGCCGCAAGGTGAAGGGTTGCAACGAACAGCTCTCCCGGCAGATCGTCGCCTATGTGCAGAAACTCAGGACCATCGACCTGTTCAAGAACCCCGGCATCGCCGAGACCATCGACTGGGCAACGGCGCTTACCGAACTCGACCGGTTGGCGCTCGATCCGGAGACGATCGCCGATACGCTCGGCACGCTTTTGAAGTACCAGGAAGACATCGCCCGCATCCAGGGCAGCGAGGGCGAGAAGCTGCTCTCGGAGGTCAAGGCCGAACTCCTGGCGAAGGCCGGCTGAGATGGAAAGCTTCGGGCCGCATCCCGCCAATGGACGTGACGGAATCGTTGTGCCGCCACCGGTTAAGGGCGACGGGCGGCTCGCCGACAATATCGTGCATTTTGCGCGTGTCTTGCGAAAGGCTGGCCTGAAGCCCGGCCCCGGTGCCGTGATCGACGCCATCGAGGCGATCGACGCGATCGGCATCGGCTCGCGCATCGAGTTCCATGCGGCGCTCTCGGCGATCTTCGTCAAGCGGCACGAGGATCAGCCGGTTTTCGACGAGGCCTTTTCGATCTTCTGGCGCTCGCGGGATCTCGTCGGCAAGATGATCGCGCTGATGTCGCCGGTGGCGGCGATCGGAGAGCGGCAGAAGCCGAAGGCCGGCGGAGCGCGTGTCAGCGATGCTTTGTTTGCCGACAGAAAACGCGAGCCGAAGCCACGCGACGAGCCGGATGTCGAGATCGATGCTCGGCTCACGGTTTCGGGCCAGGAGGTCTTTCGCCGGCTTGATTTCGGGCAGATGACGGCGAGCGAACTGAAGGAGGCGCGGCGTGCCATTGAACGCTTGGCCATGCCGCTCGATCTCGTTCAAACGCGCCGTTACCGGATGTCGCCACGCGGGCGCATCATCGATCCGCGCGCCAGCATGCGCCAGTCGCTGCGGACTGGCGGCGACCTGATGCTGCCCAAGTTTCGAGAGCGCCGGCAACAGCCGCCGCCGCTCGTCATCCTCGCGGACATTTCCGGTTCGATGAGCCAGTATACCCGCATCTTCCTGCATTTCCTGCATGTTCTGACCGAACGTCGCCGCCGGGTGCATACCTTCCTCTTTGGTACGCGGCTGACCAATGTGACGAGGCAACTCCGTCACCGAGATCCGGACGAGGCGATTGCGCAATGCACAGACGCCGTGGCCGACTGGTCGGGCGGTACGCGGATCGGCGAAACGCTCAGGCTCTTCAACCGCCATTGGGGCCGTCGCGTTCTGGGGCAGGGTGCCGTTGTTCTCCTGATCACCGACGGGCTGGAGCGGGACGAGGTCGATATGCTTGCCCGCGAGACCGACCGGCTACATCGTTCGTGTAGGCGCCTCGTCTGGCTCAATCCGCTGCTGCGCTTTGCCGGTTTCGAAGCGCGCGCGCGGGGGGTGCGCGCAATGCTGCCGCATGTCGACGAGTTGCGGTCAGTCCATAATCTGGAAGCGCTTTCGGATCTCGTCCAATCTCTTTCCGGGGCGCCGGATCGGAACTGCGATCCGCGGCGTTACCTCGCTTCAGACAGGAGCCAGCCATGATGACCACCGACGCCGTTCTGCGCGATCCGCTCGAAATTGCCGAAAGCTGGTTCGCCGAGGGACGATCCGTCGCGATCGCGACCGTGATCGAGACCTGGGGCTCGGCGCCGCGCCCGATCGGCAGCCATCTTGTCATCGATGGCGAGGGTAATTTCGAGGGCTCGGTGTCCGGTGGCTGTGTCGAAGGGGCTGTCATCACGGAGGCGCTCGACGTGATCGAGAGCGGGACGCCGAAGATGCTCGAATTCGGCGTGGCCGACGAGACCGCCTGGCGGGTGGGGCTGTCCTGCGGCGGCCGCATCCGCGTGCAGGTCGAGAGGCTCGGCTGATGGAGATTTCGACGCTTGCGGCTCTGAACGCCGCGAAACGTGACCGTCTCGGCGCCGTGCTGGTGAGCGACCTCGACTCGGGCGTCTCGCAACTAATCACCGAGGATCAGGTTGCGACCGATGCCCTGGGGCAGGAGATCCGGGCGCGTCTTCTCTCCGGCAAGTCGGGCACTGCCGAGATCGCGGGCAAGAGCCTGTTCCTGAACGTGCATCTGCCGCCGCCGCGGATCGTCGTGATCGGCGCCGTGCACATCAGCCAGGCACTGGCGCCGATGGCGGCGTTATCAGGCTTTGCCGTCACCATCATCGATCCGCGCACAGCCTTCGCAACGCCCGAGCGCTTCTCCGGTATCGATCTACGGGCTGACTGGCCGGACGAGGTCTTCGCCGGGATGCCGCTCGACCGCTATTCCGCCATGGTGGCCGTCACCCATGATCCGAAGATCGACGATCCCGGCCTGATCGCGGCGCTGCAGGCGGGCTGCTTCTATGTCGGTGCGCTTGGCTCCCGCAAGACGCATGCGAAGCGCGTCGAGCGCTTGACGGCGGGCGGTCTGGATGCCGAGACCATTGCCGCCATCCGGGCCCCGATCGGCATCGATATCGGCGCTGCCACACCGGCCGAAATCGCGGTCGCGATCCTCGCCGATGTCATCCAGTCGCTGCGCCGGCGTAGTGTCGGGGCGGCCTCCGGCTCCCATGAGGCATCGCCGTGAAGTTCGGGCCGATCCTGACACCAGAAGCTGAGGGTGCGATCCTTGCGCATTCCCAGCCACTCGCCTCCGGCAAACTGCAGAAGGGACACCGCCTGCAGACGGCGGATCTCGTTCGCTTGCAGGCAGAGGGGGTAACGACCGTCATTGCCTGCCGGCTGGAACCGGGCGACCTGATGGAAGACGAAGCGGCCGACCGGTTGAGCGCTGCAATAGAGCCCAGAGGCCTGACCCGCAGTCCGGCCTCGACCGGGCGGGTGAATTTCTATGCCTCTGCAAACGGTCTCTTTCGCGCGAACAGGACGTTGGTCGACCGCTTCAACGCCGTCGATCCCGCGATCACGCTCGCCTGTCTCGCTGATCGGCGGGACGTGCGGGCCGGTGATCTCGTCGCGACCGTGAAGATCATCCCGCTGGCCGTGGCCGGTGCACGTGTTGCAGAAGCTGCTGCCCTCCTGCAGGAGGTCATCGCCTTTGAGGTCGCGCCCTATTGTCGCCACCGGGTACATCTCGTCGCGACCCATCTGCCGTCCCTGAAACCGTCTGTCATGGACAAGACGACCCGCGTGCTTGAAGCCCGGCTTGCGCCCTCGGCGAGCCGACTTGCATCTGAACACCGGGTCCCGCATCGGGCTGACGCCGTGGCGGACGCCATCCGCGCCTCGCTTAACGACAGAGCTGCCGTGGAAGACGGTCCGCCGCTCATCGTCGTCTTTGGTGCCTCGGCCGTGTCAGATGCCGATGACGTGATACCCTCCGCCATCCGCCTTGCCGGTGGCGTGGTCGATCAGGTCGGCCTGCCCGTCGATCCTGGCAATCTGCTGGTTCTCGGTCATGTGGGCGATGTCCCCGTCATCGGTGCGCCAGGCTGCGCCCGCTCGCCGAAGGAAAATGGTTTTGACTGGGTGCTGAATGGCATTCTCGCCGGTCAACCGCCCGACCGCATGGAAATGGCGGGCTGGGGCGTCGGTGGTCTGCTGATGGAAATCCCGAGCCGTCCGCTGCCGCGTCTAAGTGCCACGAAGGACGTCGATCCGGCGGCCTTTGGCCTCGTGGTGCTTGCCGCAGGGCGGGCAAGCCGGATGGGCGAGGGTGGTCGCCATAAGCTGCTCGCCGAGTTCGAGGGCGAGCCGCTCGTACGACGCTCCGTGCGTCAGGCAATCGAGGCCGGCGTCGGTGCTGTTACGGTCATCACCGGCCATCGCAGCGGCGAGGTTGCCGAGGCGCTTGCAGGGTTCGCTGTTGAAGTGCTGGAAAATGAACACTTTTTGACCGGTATGGCGAGTTCGCTGAAGGCGGGTCTTGCCTCGGTCGAGGCCAAGGGGCTGCCTGGCATGATGGTGCTGCTGGCTGACATGCCGAACGTCTCCAGCGCGGATATCGCAGCACTTGCAAGCGCTTACGGTAAATCCGGCGGCAAGGCGATTGTGCGCGCCGTTTCCGATGGCCAGCGCGGCAATCCCGTCATTTTGCCCGCAGCAACCTTCGAGGCCTTGAAGACGCTTGAAGGCGATATCGGCGCCCGGCCTGTGATCGAAAGCGCGGGGCTTGCAGTCATCGATGTCGAGATCGGCCCCGCTGCCCGTCTTGACGTCGATACGCCCGAGGCCATTCTGGCAGCCGGCGGGATCCTGAAGGATTGATCATGGACAATGCGGCGATTGAGGAGATGTTCGAGGCGGTCGGGCCGGTGTCGATCCGTCGGATGTTCGGCGGCAAGGGCATTTATGCGCGCGGCATCATCTTTGCACTCGAACTGCGCGGCGAACTGATGCTGAAGGGTGACGAAGAGAGTGCGCCCTTGCTCGAAGAAGCCGGCGCCCGGCGCTGGTGCTACGAGGGTCGAAGCGGCAAGCCTGTCGCCATGCCCTATTGGACGATCCCCGACGAAGCGCTCGACGACCCCGACATCATGGCGAAATGGGCTCGGATCGCGCTCGATGCCGCGATGCGGGTTACTGAGCGTGAGGCCGCTCAGCGCAGATAGGTCAGAACCGTCTGGGTGAAGGCGGAAAGCGGCTGCGGCAGGTCATCCAGATCAAACCAGCTGATTTCCGAAAGCTTGTCCGGTTCGGTCAGTTGTGGATCGCCGGATGTGTCGTCGGTGACGTAGAGCAGCGAGATCCAGTGCTGGCGGTCCGCCTCGATCAATTGTTCGGTAATGCCGAGATAGCGGATCGGACCGATCGAGAGCCCCGTTTCTTCCTCGGCCTCACGGCGCGCGGCGATCTCGGCACGCTCCATGTGATCGACCTTGCCGCCGACGATGTTCCAGTGGCCGGCTTCCGGCGCCTTCATGCGCTTGCACAAAAGCAGTTTGCCATCCCGGAGGATGGCAAGACCAACCCCGAGACCGGGGAAATCGATACCGGGCTGACCCACAGGGATCAGGCCTTGGCGGCAGCGACGATCAGCATGAAGGCCGGGATGTCATCGCCGAAGCCAACGGGCGTCGGGCCGTCGTCATGGTCGTTATGACGGTTGCGGCGGCGATCACGATTGTCGTCGTTTGCCGGATAAGGATTGTTGCGGTTGTTGCGCGGGTTCTGATCGCGGCGCTTGTCCGTTTTGCGTTCTGTCGCCACCGGCTCCACCTTGATCGCTTCCACTTTCACCGCTTCCATCACCTGTTGTTCCTCTGCCGGTTTGACATACTCGCTGCGCGTATCGGATTTATGACCGCCGCGCCGCTCACGACCCTTGTCGCGGCCGCGTTTTCCACGGCTTTCGTCATGGCTCTCGGCCGGCGCCGGAAGGGCCGACAGGTCGCCATCAAGCCATTCGATCTTCTGATCGATGAGCTTTTCGATGGCATCGAGGAACTTGGTGTCGCTGCGCGTAACCAGGGTAAAGGCCGCGCCTGAGCGTCCGGCACGACCGGTACGGCCAATGCGGTGGACATAGTCTTCGGCGTGGATCGGAACGTCGAAATTGAAGACATGGCTGACATCGGGGATGTCGAGGCCGCGGGCGGCGACGTCAGAGGCGACGAGCAGCGTGATCGCGTTGGCCTTGAAGCCTGCCAGCATGGTCGTACGAGAGCGCTGGTCCATGTCGCCATGCAGCGCGCCCACCGAGAAGCCGTGGCGCTCGAGCGACCGGAAGAGGTCGGCGACATCCTTCTTGCGGTTGCAGAAGATGATCGCGTTCTTCAGGTCGTCCTGGGCGCGGATGAGGTCTCGCAGCTTCGAACGCTTCTCGTAATCTTTGTTGTGGCATGCGACGAGGCGCTGCGTCACCGTCTTCGCCGTCGATGACGGCGGAGCGACTTCGATTCGCTCTGGATTCTGCAGAAACTGGTCGGCCAGCTTCTGGATTTCTGGCGGCATGGTTGCCGAGAAGAACAGCGTCTGACGCGTGAACGGGATCATCTTGGCGATGCGCTCGATATCGGGGATGAAGCCCATGTCGAGCATTCGGTCGGCTTCGTCGATCACGAGGATCTCGACGCCTGTCATCAGAAGCTTGCCGCGCTCACAATGGTCGAGCAGGCGGCCTGGTGTGCAGATCAGGACGTCGGCACCACGTTCCAGTTTGCGATCCTGCTCATCGAACGACACGCCACCAATCAGCAGCGCCACGTTCAACTTGTGATTCCGTCCGTACTTCTCGAAGTTCTCGGCGACCTGGGCTGCCAATTCGCGCGTCGGCTCCAGAATGAGCGTGCGCGGCATGCGAGCCCTGGCGCGGCCCTTCTCGAGCAGCGTCAACATGGGGAGAACGAAGCCTGCCGTCTTGCCGGTGCCTGTCTGGGCGATGCCGAGAATGTCACGCCGCTGCAGGGCCGGCGGAATTGCGCCTGCCTGGATCGGGGTCGGAATGGTGTAGCCGGCATCGGTGACGGCAGAAAGGACTTTTTGGCTCAGGCCAAGGTCAGCAAAAGTGGTCAAAGGGAAGTAGTTTCCGTTCCTGTTCTCGCGAACATCGCTCAATAGCCCGGAAGATCGGGCAACAATGGTTGCGGCGAATAGAAGGAAACTGCCGGAAAGTCAAGGAAACGGGCGGATTTACCCCTACAAAGGCTTAATGATCACGATTAATTGGCTTGCAACGTCATGGTTATCCGCAAACCGGAGCCCTGCTGACGGAAAACCTGCTGCGAATCGTCCTGTCGCCGTCAATTGATCAGCGGCGTCAGCTTCATTCCGGCATTGAGAAAACGCATGGGATCGACAGGGTCGCCATTGCGCCGGACCTCGTAGTGCAGATGCGGGCCGGTCGACCGTCCCGTCGAGCCTGCCAGGCCGAGAATCTGCCCGGTTTCGACAGTGTCGCCCTCGCTCACCAGAATGCGGGACATGTGCCCGTAACGGGTGGAGAGGCCGAGGCCGTGATCGATTTCGACCATGTTGCCATAGCCGCCCGAAAAGCTTGCGGTGACGATCTTGCCTGCCCCGGTGGAGCGGATTTCCGTGCCCGTCGGAGCGCGGAAATCGATGCCGGCATGCATGGCAAGTCCGCCGAAGAAGGGATCCGGACGGTTGCCGAATCGGCTGGTGATTTCCCTGCCAGGGGCGGGGTTTGCAAAGGGCAGGCGCTTGGCTGTGTCGCGAACCGTTTCCAGCCGCGTGAGGGCGACATCCAGCGCATTCAGCGAAGCGTTGAAATCGCGGTCTGACTGCGGCGCCAGATAAGGGCCACCGACGGCGTCGGTTGCCGGCAGTGCAGCCTGTTCGTCGATCGGCACGCCCTGACGCCTGAGGATCGCGGCAATCTCGTCGGCGGTCTGCGAGGCGCCGTTCGCCAGTTCCTCGATTCGTTGCAGCTGTTCGGCCTCGATCTCCTTCAGCGACAGCGTCATGTTCGAAAAGAGGCGGTCGGCGCGATCGGCGACATTTTCGCCGGTCATCGGCACGTAACCAAGCGCGAGTGCCGGCCTATGCGGGACCTCAGTCTTGGGTTCTGGTGCTGTTTCGCCGAGCAGGGCGGCGAAGGCCTGTGTGCCCGTTGAGAAGGAAGCCTGATCCTTGCCATCGACCACTGGCTTCTCGGCGGGCAGGGGGCCATCCGTCGGCAAAGCGTCAGGCTCACTCCCCGTCTGCAGAAGCGCGTCGATCCGGCCATGGCGGGAGGTGAGAGCCATCTGCTGCTCGAGCAGTTTCTCGACCTTTTCCTCGACTACCTGCTGGTCGAGCAATTGGCGCGAGGTGACACGGTCGACTTGGGCGCGGAGCGCTGCGATCCGGTCTTCATATTCATGCTGCATGCGCGCCTGGCGCGCCATCGTGGCGCCAATCAGGTTGTCGCGCAGGACGAGGTAGGTCGTGGCGCCGAGGTAGCCGATTGCCATGGTGCCTAGAAAACAGACTGTGAGCGCCACCATCCAGGGACGGATCGTCATGTGCCGGATGCGGTCGCCGCTCGCCAAGATGACGATATGCTGCTCCCTGCGCTTTCCGAAGACCTGGCTGTTCGAACCCGTCGTCACGCTGTCCCCCAATAAAGTCGGGCGCGCCTCGCGTAGCGTCATGCCCGATATCGGCGAGTCGCCTGTCCGATCCGCCGTTAGCAATTACGCATAATTAGGGTTAATGAAGCGTTAGGCGCTTGGAATTGCGTGTCAAACCGACGAGTTGTTCTTGGAGGACAGCGACCGGTAGAAGGATGGCGTCAGGCCCGCTTCGGCGCGTGCGACATCGTTGAAGGGCGCCTTCAGCTGGCCGCGGAAATTGGCGCGCACCAGGTCCTGAAACGCCCGTGCGGGGTCACGTTTTTCGCGGGCGCAGAGGAAGCGGAACCATTTCGCGCCGACGGCCACATGGCCTTTTTCGTCTTCGTAGATGACCTTCAGCACGTCGGCGCTTTCGAAATCGCCCGTTTCGCGCATCTTGTCCTGAAGCGATGGCGTCACGTCGAGGCCCCGCGCTTCGAGAATGAGTGGCACGACAGCGAGGCGAGCGGTCAGGTCGTTCTTCGTCGAATGGGCCGCCTGCCAGAGTCCATCATGGGCGGGCATGTCGCCATAATCTGCACCGAGCGCCCGCATGCGGTCGCGCACCAGCCGGAAATGCTTGGCCTCCTCGTAGGCCACCTTCATCCAGCCGTCGAAGAAGGAATGGGGCACCGGTTCGGTGGCAAAGCGGGCGACGATGTCGAGGGCGAGATCGACGGCATTGAGTTCGATATGGGCGAGCGCGTGCAGCAGAGCGATGCGGCCGGGCAGGGTGTGCAGCGAGCGCTTCCCGACGGCCTTTGGCGGCACGAGCTCGGGTTTTGCCGGGCGGCCCGGCCGATCGGGAAGCGGCGGATCGAGCGGTGAGCGCAGCGACAGGCGGCGCTCATGCCAGCGGATCGCAGCAGTCTGGGCGAGCGCCGTCTTCTCGTCGAGGTCGGCGCTCAGGATTGCGAGGGTGGCAGCGCCGCGAAGGGAATGGAAAGCCGTCTCGGGCTGCGTCGTCTCCAACATGTCAGAGAGCCTGCGTCGCCTTCAACACGGCCTCGGCATGGCCGGGGACCTTCACCTTGCGCCAGACCTCGGCCACCTTGCCGGACTTGTCGATCAGGAAGGTGGAGCGTTCGACACCCATATAGGTCTTGCCGTACATGCTCTTTTCCTTCCAGACGCCATAGGCTTCCAGTGCCTTGTGCTCCTCGTCAGCGGCCAGCACCACCGAAAGGTTGTGTTTGGCGGCAAACTTGTCATGGCTCTTCACCGAATCAGGCGACACACCGATGACGGTCGCGCCGAGCTTTGCGAACTCCTCGGTCAGACCCGAGAAGTCGACCGCTTCGGTCGTGCAGCCGCTGGTGTCGTCCTTCGGGTAGAAATAGAGAATCACCGGCTTTCCGGCGAAATCGGAAAGAGAAACGGTGCCGCCGCCATTGCGGGGCAGGGAGAAATCGGGGGCCATGTCCCCGGCAGTCAAATCCGTCATGGGATAACCTTTCTTTTGCCCGTTTTGTGGGTGAATGTGGGCGCCTTCGATATATAGTCCGCTCCGCAGTCGTCCAGAGCGACTTGTTAGCGGCATCGATCGACGGAGACAATCACCAGGACATGTCGGAGATCCGGGGCGAAAAGCTACGGTTTCGCAAGCGGGATATTGTGCCGCTGCATGCTCTTCCGTCTGCCCAGGCCGAGGATCCCCTCATTGTGCATTGTCCGCCGCCGAAGCGATCGCTGTTTCGGCGCCTGTTGCGGGTGCTGGCCGGCTTCGCAGGGCTCTGGGTCGTCGTGTTCTTTGCGGTCTATGCCGTGGTCGAAAGCGGCACCCTCGATGCCGCCCTTGCGCAACGGGCGCAGGCCGTCCTGAACAATGCCCTCGGACCGCAGTTCACCGCCAAAATCGGCGGCACGGAAGTGCGCTTCTCCAATGGGATGGAATTGTCCGTCGAGGCGCGGGACGTCACGTTGCACGAACAGGCGGGCGGCGAGCGGGTCGCCCTGACGAATTCGGTCCGATTCATCGTCGAGCCATTGGCGCTTCTCGGCGGTCGGTTTTCCATCCGCGAGATCGTCAGCGAGGGCATCGATCTCGATGCGACGGTGCTGCCGAAGGGTGAGCGTGTCGACATCTCGGATTGGCGGATCGATCATATTCCGGCCCGGTTGGCAGATGCCTTTGCCGAACTCGACCGGCTGCAGGGTTTCATTGCCCGCGGCGGTCTCGACCGCATGCGCCTTGCCGGACTGGAGATCGCCTCCACGAGTACCAGTGGGCGGCCGATGACGCTTGCGATCGACGACATCGTGCTGGAGCGCGGCGATGACGGTTCCCTTTCGATCTTCGGCGCGGTTGCAGTCAACGGGCAACAAACGGAACTGACGGCGCTGACCACGAATGTCGACGGCCGTGCCGAATCGCTGACGATGCGGGTTGCCGATGTGCGGCTGACCCCGTTCCTGCTGCGGCGTTCCAGCACGGGCGAAGCGCGCCAGGGCATCGACGGCTCGGCCGAATTGCTGCTGAATGCTCGGCGCGAGGCGCCGGATCAGGATGCCAGCGTCTCGCTCGGCATCAACATGCAGAAAGCCGGCTTCTACTCCGACGGCCAACGCCAGGAGATCACCGACGCTCGTCTCAGGCTTTCCTACGACTTTGCCAAGGATACGATAGAACTTGCCGATTCGACTGCCCGATTCGACCAAACCATCTTTCCGCTCTCCGGCGGCCTGATCGATCTCGATCGGCTGCCGGAAGGCAGTAGTTTCGGCAAGGGTTTCGGCATCGACCTTGTGGTCACCGATGGCCGAGCAAATGTGCCGCGCGCCGGCGAAGCACCGTTTCCCTTCTTCCTGAAGGGCTATGGTCGCTACCTGGTCGAAGAGAACCGCCTGCAACTCGACACGCTTGACGTTTCCACGCCGTCGGGCAACATGCGCGGCAAGCTTCAGGTGGGCTTCGGTGGAACGGGGCCGGAGATCCGGTTCAACGCCGTGGTCGAGAACATGCGCACCACCGTGGTGAAGCAGTTGTGGCCCTACTGGATTGCCTCCAAGCCGCGCGAATGGGTTCTCGGAAACCTCTATGGCGGCCTGATCCCCAAGGGGACGATCGACGTCTTCATTCCGCAGAACCGCCTGTCGATCGACCCGAAGCCGGTGCGGCTTGATGCCGACGAACTGAAGATCGGTTTCGATCTGGAAGACGCGCGCCTTAACCTGACCGGCGAACTGCCGCCGCTTCGCGACGTCTACGGCCGCTTCGACATGGTGGGCGAGCGGGTGGATGTCGCCATCCGCTCGGCCGGTTCCTTCTTCCCGTCGGGCCGCATGGTCAAGCTGGAGAGCGGTCGTCTGGTGCTGCAGGACGCCTATGAGAAACCTCTGATGGCGGATATCGATCTCGATATCGCAGGCGCTGCGGATGCCGTGGCCGAACTCGTTTCCTTCAAGCCTATCGAAGCGCTGAAGGTCGTCGACTTCCAGCCCTCGGACTTCTCGGGCAAGGTTCGCGGGCAGGCGAAGATCCGGCTCGGTCTGGTGCCGGATCAGTCGCCGCCCGATCCGAGCTGGACGGCTGAAGTCGCGCTCAACGATGTGGATGTGGCCAAACCCTTCGACGGGCGTCAGATCGCCGATGTCACCGGATCCCTGTCTGTCGATCGCGACAAGGCCATGCTCGATGCATCAGCGAAGATCGACGACGTCCCGATGGAGGTGAAGCTCACCGAACCGGTGCGTCGCGGCGATGGTGCCGTAGCCCGCGAACAGGTCGTAACGGCGACACTTGACAATTCAGCCCGCGAAAAGCTCGCGCCGGGGCTCGGCGAGATCGTCAACGGGGCGATCAAGCTGGAGCTGCGCCGGCTCGACGACACGACACAGGCCGTGTCCGTCGATCTCCGATCCGCGACGCTGACCATTCCCTGGGTGGGTTGGTCGAAGGGGCAAGGCATTGGCGCGACCGCCAAGTTCGAGTTGACCAAAGACGGAAAGCTGTCGGTGATCCGCAAGTTCGCTCTGGATGGTGAGGGCTTTGGCGCCTCCGGCGACATGAGCATTGATGATACCGGGCTTGTTGCGGCCAATCTGTCGCGCGTCCGCCTGTCGCCGGAAGACGAGGTGGCGCTGACCGTCCGTCTCAGCAAGGGCGTCTATTCGGTTGTGGCCAATGGCCGCGCCTTCGACGCTCGCTCTCTGATCTCCACCCTGCAGCGTCCCTCCACTGACGGCGACACCAAGGCTGCGCGGACTTCGCTCAGGATCGAAGGACGCTTCGACCGCGTGGTCGGCTTCAGCGGCGAGCAGTTGTCGGGTGTTTCGATCATCTATGGAGCGAGCAAGGGCCGGGTCAGTGCCGTCGACTTTTCCGGTGTGACAAGCAGCGGTCAGGCATTGGTCGCCAAACTGCGTCAGCCCGAAGCAATGAGAGAGCTCTCCGTCACCACCAGCGATGCCGGTGCCGTCCTGCGCTTTCTCGACACGTACAAACGGCTGGGCGGCGGTCTTGCCAACCTGCGCCTGACGGAAACGCGCGACGGCGCCTGGAGCGGCAATCTCGATCTGCGCAACTTCCAGGTCGAGAACGAAGAGCGGCTTCAGACGATCGTCTCCGCGCCGACCGGTGCCGGCGGACGCAGTCTCAACAATGCCGTCCGCAGCGATATCGATGTGAGATCTGCCCGATTCCAGCGCGCTTTTGCCCGTCTTGCGCTGGTCGGCGGTACGCTCAGCGTCGAAAACGGTATCGTGCGCGGCGAGCAGGTGGGTGCGACCTTCCAGGGGATCGTCCGCGATCAGGCCGGACGGATCGACCTCACCGGCACGTTCATGCCGGCCTATGGGCTCAATCGACTGTTCGCCGAACTGCCGGTGATCGGCGCCATCCTCGGCAATGGGCGCGACCGCGGCCTGCTCGGCATCACCTTCAAGTTGACCGGGCCGACGATGAAGCCGAATCTGGTGATCAACCCGCTGTCGATCATCGCGCCGGGCGTGTTCCGCCAGATCTTTGAGTTCCGCTGAGCCGCAAGCTGTTCAGTCGCGTTCGAGCATCACGACGAGCATGGCGAGGCGTCGTGCTGCAAGGATCTTGGCATAGCCGGCGGGACCACCAGAATTGCGGCAGACGAGATGCGTGACGCCATGTGCCGTCAAGAGTTCTGCCTCGCGGTCGGGATCGCTTGCCGGTTTGCCAAGGACGAGGGTGTAATCCGCGAAGGCGAGCGGCGTTTCCGGCGTATCGACCATTCGGATCACGAAGCGGCAGTCGTCCCGCCCGACGAAAGCGTCGAGATACTGTCGGCCAAGGGCGAGGAAGACAGTCGCGCCCGATGGCAAGGCCTCGGCCGCCGCCTCGAGTGTGGCTACGCTCCTCCAGCGGTCACCCGGCTGTTTCTGCCAGCGTGGGCGCAGCCGCTGTTCGAGAGGCACGCCTGAGATCGCCGCAGCCCTGATCGCATTCTCGCTGATCCGCCGCGCGAAGGGATGGGTGGCGTCGATCATCCGGTCGAATCCCTCCGTCTTCAAATAGACCGCCAGACCTTCCGCCCCTCCGAATCCTCCGATCCGCACTGCGCCCGCAGGCAGGATTGGGTCAACCGTTCGCCCCGCCAGCGAGGTGGTGACAAGATGGCCTTCGACCACGAGCCTTTCCGCCAGAAGACGGGCCTCGGTCGTGCCGCCGAGGATCAGGATTTTCTGCAGCGCATCCTCCGGTTCAGCTCGCATGGGCGATGATCGCTCCCTTACGATCCGTGACGATGATGTCCACCACAACGCCGCTGTCGCGCAGCACGCCCTCGGCCGTGCGTTTTGCCGCCTCGGCCACAGATGCGGCGATTGCGATCCCTTCTTGTGTCATGATCTCAAGTACTTCCATCGCGGTATTCGCGTTTTCGACGGCACTACGAGCAGAATCTTTGAGGATATGACTGCAAGGCATTGAAAGAAAGAAATGATTGTCGATTTGGCTGCGTGAGGAATGCAGGTCGAGAGCCCCCTGGGCCAGTTTCGTCATCTTGGCAAAGCCGCCAGCGATCGTCAGCTTGGGGACTGGGTGGGCACGCAGGTATTTCAGCAATCCGCCGGCGAAGTCGCCCATGTCGATCAGGGCGCCGTCCGGCAGGTTGTGAAAGATCTGGGCCGCTTTTTCCGATGTCGAACCGGTCGCGCCGAGCAGATGGGTCAGGCCTTCGGCGCGGGCGACGTCGATGCCGCGGTGGATCGAATGAATCCAGGCAGCGCACGAGAAGGGATGCACAATGCCTGTCGTGCCAAGAATTGAGATCCCACCGAGAATGCCGAGCCGAGGGTTCCAGGTGCTTTCTGCGATCTGTGCGCCACCGGGAACGGAGATCTTCACCTCGAGATCCGGCGTGACCTCATGTGCTGCAGCAATCGCTTCGATCTCCGCCGTCATCATGGCGCGGGGTACCGGATTGATCGCCGGTTCTCCGACGGCAATCGGCAGGCCCGCTTTGGTGACGGTGCCGACCCCGTCGCCAGCCACAAAGCGGATGCCGCTTCCGGGAGGTAGGCGGGTCACTGTCGCGATTACGGTGGCGCCATGGGTCACATCCGGATCATCACCGGCATCCTTGACGATGCCCGCATGGGCGCTCTCGCCGTCGAAACCTTCGCGGGCGAGGGCGAAGGCCGGCGTTTCGCCTTTCGGCAATGTGATCGAGACCGGGTCTGGAAAGTTGCGCGTCAGAAGAGCCGTGAAGGCCGCCTTGGTTGCCGCCGTCGCACAGGCTCCCGTCGTCCAACCATTGCGCAAGGGGGTGCCTTCCGGCTTTTCAAGCCGGTGGCCCTCGGCCCCATTTCTTCCAGCCTGTTTTTCGACGTCACTCATGGCTCGCTTATAGGCGAGCCGGCGGTCTTGAGGAAGGCGTATGGGCGAAGGTTTGGGGCGGAAAGAGCCATGGCGGAATTGCAATTTTGCCGCACGAGGCCTAGACCATGACCATGAGTGACACGATGCGTCTAGCCCTGCCCATGAGCCTGCTGGCCCTCGAGCCCGGCCATGTGTGGCTGGCCGGCGCCGGCCCCGGCGATCCGGGCCTCCTGACGCTCCTGGCGGCCAAGGCGCTGTCGGAAGCCGATGTCATCGTGCACGACGCTCTGGTGAACGACGACTGCCTGAAACTCGCGCGCAGTGGCGCCATTCTCGAATATGCAGGAAAACGCGGTGGGAAGCCGTCGGCCAAGCAGCGAGATATATCGTTGCGTCTTGTCGAACTCGCAAAGGCCGGCCACCGCGTGCTCAGACTGAAAGGCGGCGATCCCTTCGTCTTCGGGCGTGGCGGCGAAGAGGCGCTAACGCTCATCGAATATGGCGTGCCCTTCCGCATCGTTCCGGGCATCACGGCGGGGATCGGCGGGCTTGCCTATGCCGGGATCCCGGTCACCCACCGCGAAGTCAATCATGCCGTGACATTCCTCACCGGCCATGATTCCTCCGGCGTCGTGCCCGATCGAATCGACTGGGCCGCCATCGGTCGCGGTTCACCCGTCATCGTCATGTATATGGCGATGAAACACATGGGCCAGATCGCCGCCAATCTGATGGCCGCCGGTCGCCGGGCAGACGAGGCCGTGGCCTTCGTCTGCAATGCGGCGACCCCGGAACAGACCGTGCTCGAAACCACGCTCGGACGCGCCGAAGCGGACATGCTTGCCGCGGGGATCGAACCGCCGGCGATCGTTGTCATCGGTGAGGTCGTGCGTCTGAGGCCTTCGCTCGACTGGCTGGGCGCCCTCTCGGGCCGCAAGCTTCTGCCCGATCCCTTCGCCGTGGAGCGGAAAGACACGGCATGAGCGGATTGCTGATCGCCGCGCCGGCTTCCGGTTCGGGCAAGACAGTGGTGACGCTCGGCTTGATGCGGGCGTTGAAGCGTCGCGGTCTAGTGGTCGCGCCCGGCAAGGCCGGTCCGGACTATATTGATCCCGCCTTTCACACGGCTGCGAGTGGTACACCCTGCTTCAACTTCGATCCCTGGGCCATGCGCCCGTCGTTTCTCCACGCACAGGCCGCTCAGACAACACCTGATGCCTTGCTGGTCATCGAGGCGATGATGGGGCTCTTCGATGGCGCGGCCGACGGAATGGGAAGTGCAGGGGATCTCTCGAGCCTTCTGTCCCTGCCGGTCGTGCTGGTTGTCGATTGCGCTCGTACATCGCAATCCGTCGCGGCTGTCGCAACGGGCTTTGCCCGATTTCGCGCTGACGTGCGGGTCGCCGGCGTCATCCTCAACCGCGTCGGCAGCGACCGCCATGAAGCCATGTTGCGCGCCGCAATGGCCAAGACCGAGGTGCCGGTGCTGGGTTGCCTCAGGAGTGACCCGCAGCTTTCCCTGCCGGAGCGGCATCTCGGTCTGGTGCAGGCCGGCGAACATGCTGCTCTCGAGAACTTCATCGAGCGAGCGGCCGATGCGATCGATGCGGGGATCGATATTGGCGCACTGCTTTCAATCGTCCAGGCAGCGCCTCTCAGAGAAAGCGCGCCGGTGCGCGGCATCGCCCCGCTCGGTCAGCACATCGCCGTCGCCCGCGATCTCGCCTTCGCCTTTTCCTATCCGCATCTCCTGGAGGGCTGGCGGGAGCAAGGCGCGACGCTCTCCTTCTTTTCGCCGCTCGCCGACGAGGGGCCATCGCCAGATGCCGATGCAATCTACCTGCCGGGCGGATATCCCGAATTGCATGCCGGGAGATTGGCCACTGCTGACGGCTTCCGCTCGTCAATGATGGGAGCGGCGGACCGGGGAGCGCGGATCTATGGGGAATGCGGCGGCTATATGGTTCTGGGCGATGGGCTCGTGGACGCTGACGGCCATCGTCACGCCATGCTCGGCCTCTTGCCGCTGGTGACGAGCTATGCGGTCCGCAAACGTCATCTGGGTTATCGGCGGTTGAGATCGCTCGCGCCCGATCTGTTTGCCGGCAGCTATACCGGCCACGAATTCCACTATTCCACGGTTGTTGCGGAAGGGGCGGCGGACCGCCTGTTCGAGGCAGAGGACGCTCTCGGCGAACCGCTCGGTGCCGTCGGGCTGAGGCGCGGTTCCGTTGCGGGGTCTTACATGCACCTCATCGACATTGCAGGAGCGGGCGCATGAGCGGGCCGATTCAGCATGGAGGCGGTCTCGCCGCTGCTTCTGCCCTCTATGGCGGGCGCATTGAAGACTGGCTCGACCTGTCGACCGGCATCAACCCCTGTCCGCCTGATCTGCCCGTGATCCCGATGCGGGCCTGGCATCGCTTGCCCGACCAGGAACGGGAGACGGCGGCGAGAGTGGCGGCTCAGCGCTTCTACCGCTCGCGCGATCGGCTGCCACTTCCGGTGCCGGGGACGCAATCGGTCATCCAGTTGCTGCCGCGCCTGGTGCCATCAGGTGCCCGGGTTGCAGTGGTCTCGCCAACCTATGGCGAATATGCGCGTGCCTTCACGCTTGCCGGGCTTGCCGTGGATGCTATCAGTGATCTCAATGAGATCAGCAAGGCGCATGGTCTTGTCGTGGTGGTCAATCCGAACAATCCGGACGGACGGCTCCACACACCGACCGAGCTTCGAGCGCTGGCCGGTGATCTCGCAGATCGGGGCGGGATGCTTGTGGTCGACGAGGCCTTCGGTGACATGCTGCCCGACCAGAGCCTTGCCGGCGATGACAGTGCTAACCTGATCGTCTTCCGCTCCTTCGGAAAATTCTTCGGCCTTGCCGGCATTCGCCTCGGATTTGTCATCGCCGCCGACGAAGTCGCAGCGCAATTTTCCGAATGGCTTGGACCTTGGGCCGTGTCCGGCCCGGCGCTCGTGCTTGCCGAGCGTTTGATGTCTTCCGATACCAGCCTCATTGCCCAGCAGATCCGAAGCCGCGCGCTTGCACTTCAGGAGATTCTGTCCGAAGCCGGCTTCACAGTCAGCGGTGGCACCGAGCTTTTCCAACTGGTCGAAGATGCGAGAGTCGGCGAATTGTACCGGCATCTCTGCAGCCACCAGATCCTGACGCGCAAGTTCGACTACCGACCGGACTGGCTGCGTTTCGGCCTTGCCCCCGACGAGGCGGGCGATACGCGTCTCCGCGAGGCGCTCAGAACATTCCGGAGTTCGTCAGCATGAACCATCTGCTGCTCCTTCTTGCAGCCATCGTTCTCGACCGGGTCGTCGGCGATCCGCCATGGCTCTGGCAACGTGTGCCGCATCCGGTGGTGATCTTCGGCAAAGCGATCGATCTCTTCGAAAAGCGCCTGAACAGGACAAGTTTCACAGCCGAAGGTCGACGCTTGAATGGCGTCTTCACGATCGTGACGCTGCTCGCCGGCTCAGTGGTTGTCGGCATGCTGCTTTCTGCCCTGTTCGGTAAACTCGGCCTTGTCGGCATCGTTCTCGAATTGATCATCGTCGCCGTTTTCCTCGCCCAGAAGAGCCTTGGCGATCATGTCCAAGCGGTGGCCGACGGTCTCTTGCGTGATGGTCTAGAGGGAGGTCGTCAAGCGGTAGCGATGATCGTCGGGCGCGATCCGAAGACCCTCGACGAGGCCGGCGTTTCGCGCGCGGCGATCGAAAGCCTGTCCGAAAACTTTGCCGATGGTGTCGTTGCACCGGCTTTCTGGTACGCGATTGCCGGCCTTCCCGGCATCCTCGCCTACAAGATGCTGAACACGGCTGATTCGATGATCGGCCACAAGAATGAGCGCTTCCTGCAATTCGGCTGGGCCTCCGCCAGGCTCGATGATCTCGCGAACTGGCCGGCTGCGCGGCTATCCGCCGAGTTCATCGCCCTGGCTACAGTCTTGAAACGCGGGGCAGGGGCCGGCCGTCGCTCGTTGTCTGCGGCCTTGCGCGATAGCGGATTGCATCGCTCGCCGAATTCCGGTTGGCCGGAAGCCGCAATGGCGGGAGCACTCGATCTGCAGCTCGCCGGTCCGCGCGTCTATGGCGGCACCAGAGTGAGCGAGCCGATGATGCATGCATCCGGCCGCAGCGATGCCGGGCCTGCTGATATCCTTGCGGGAATCGGTGTTTTCTACGCAGCCTGCGGCGTCATGGCGGCATTAATCGCCCTGATATGGGCGATCTCGAAAATCATCTGACGTTTCGAGCTTAAATTGGCTGGCGGTGTGCCCCGGCTTCGCCTCTGACAGCACAACTGATCAGTCGATACCGGCTGCGTCGCGCAAGCGATCGAGCTTCGGCACGATGACGTGGCGGTTGTTCTCGATGACGATGATGCCATCCTTGCGCAGTTTGGTCATCTGGCGGCTGACGGTTTCGATGGTCAGCCCGAGGAAGTCGGCGATATCGGCACGCGACAGCGGCAGATCGAAGGTCTGTGTGCCCTCGCTTTCGGGGTCAATGTGAGTCGCGATCAGATAGAGGAAGCTCGCCACTTTCTCCTGGGCTGTCTTGCGGCCCAGCGTCAGCATCCAGTCGCGGGCCTCGTCCAGTTCCTTCAACGACTGGGAATGGAGCTTGCGCTCCATGTCGGGCACTTCGCCAACCATACGGTCGACGATGTTGCGCGGAAAGGTGCAGATTTCCGTATCCGTTGCGGCTTCCGCCGTGATCGTGCTTTCGCCGAGGAACGGCCGGCCAAGGAAGTCGGGCGCAAATTGCAGGCCGACGATCTGCTGGCGGCCATCCGCCATCATCTTCGACAGCTTGATGACGCCCTTGAGGATGTTGCTGTAGCTTCCGACCTGTTCGCCCTGGCCGATAACCTCGTTACCGGCGTCGACCCGGCGGCGGATCGAATGCTTGTTCAGTTCGGTCAGTTGGGCTGAGGTCAGGACTGAGCAGAGGCCGCCATGGCGCGCGTCGCAGGATCGACAAACGGCAGGAGCCTCACATTCCGGAAAATGTTTTCTGAAAGTGTCCATGGTCGTGCCATCCAATCAGACCGTCTCTGGACGCCATGCGTCCCTCGGTCAGTGCCCAATTCGGGCTTCTGAGTTTCAATAAACTCTACGTGAGAAATGTATCAGTAAATTGATCGATGTCAAAGGCCGGGACAAGAGACGGCGCTATCTTTGGTCGCAGCTCGACACGTCTCAAGGCAGCGCAAAACCATGCAAAATTCCCTTCTGGCCAAATATTCCGGCGCTGTCCCTCGTTACACCAGCTATCCCACGGCGCCACATTTTCACGAAGGCATCGACTGCGGCAAATATGCGCAGTGGCTGCAGGCGATCACTGGACAGGAGCGCATCTCGCTCTACATCCACGTCCCTTATTGTGACCGCCTCTGTTGGTTCTGTGCCTGCCACACCAAGCATACGCTGAAATACGAGCCGATTGCGATCTATCTGGAATCGTTGAAAAAGGAGATTGCGGCCGTCGGCGCGCTGGTCAGTCGCGACGCTGCCGTGACGGCGGTTCATTTCGGTGGGGGGTCTCCCACGATGGTCCGGCCCGACGACATGATCGACCTGATGGCAGCACTCCGCTCGGCCTTCACCTTTGCCGAGGATGTCGAGATCAGCGTCGAGATGGATCCGAACGACCTCGACGAGCCGCGTTACGATGCACTCGCCGCCATCGGCATGACGCGCGCCAGTCTCGGCGTTCAGGACTTCCACCCTGAGGTGCAGAAGGCGATCAACCGTATCCAGACCTTTGAACACACGAAGTCGGTGGTCGAGGCGGTCCGCGCGCGCGGCGTGCATTCCGTCAATTGCGACATCCTCTACGGTCTTCCGCACCAGACGGAGGCGACTGTCGCTGAAACGGTGAAGGACATCCTTTCCCTTGCCCCCGATCGGATCGCGCTTTTCGGTTATGCGCATGTGCCGTGGATGAAGAAGCACCAGACGATGATCAAGGACGAAATTCTGCCCGGGCTTGATGAGCGTTTCGCCCAGATGAACCTTGCCGCCTCGATGCTGGTTGCCGCCGGTTACGAGCCTATCGGCATCGACCATTTCGCGCTGCCCGACGACCGGATGGCGATTGCAGCGCGGGAAGGGCGGCTGCGGCGAAATTTTCAGGGCTATACCGACGATGCCGCCGAAGCGCTGATCGGGCTGGGCGCCTCCTCGATCGGTCAGTTGCCACAGGGCTATGTCCAGAACATGCCGGCGACCGGCGAGTATCAGCGCATGGCCGACGCCGGCGGACTGGCAGCCGTGCGCGGCATCGAGGTCAGCGAAGACGACAGGCTGCGGCGTCGGGTGATCGAGGAAATCATGTGCCGCTTCGCCATGTCCTTCTCGGAACTGCGGCAGGAGTTCGGTGATGCGGTCGATGCGATCGCAGCCGAGGCGAAGAGCTTTGCGCTATCCAACCAGGATCGTATCTGCCTCATCGAGGGTGATCGTTTCGTCATCACGGATGTCGGCCGGCCCTTCGCGCGGACCATTGCCGCCGTCTTCGACAGCTATCTCGCCAATGGCAAGGGACGCCATTCGATTGCTGTTTAAGCAACACTTAGGCTCCAAATTTCGCTGTCGCACAAAACCACCATTGGCATTTGACCGTGTTTTCCTTATGTGGAACCCAGAATTTAAGACACATGAGGTACTGGCGTGACCGCTACATTCGACAAAGTTGCCGACATCATTGCTGAGACCAGCGAAATCGACCGCGAGACGATTACGCCGGAAAGCCACACGATCGATGACCTTGGCATCGACAGCCTCGACTTCCTCGACATCGTCTTTGCGATCGACAAGGAATTCGGCATCAAGATCCCGCTCGAGCAGTGGACGCAGGAAGTCAACGAAGGCAAGGTTTCGACCGAAGAGTACTTCGTGCTGAAGAACCTCTGCGCCAAGATCGACGAACTTCGCGCCGCCAAGGGCTGACCCGTCTCCAAAGGAGCGGACATCGTCATGCTGCTTGAATATTTCCAGATGATTGACAAGGTCGAGAGCGTTGATCTCGGCCTTGGTCGTTTGAAGGCCACTTCGACCGTGCCGATGGAAAGCCCTGTCTTCGAAGGGCATTTCCCCGGTATGCCGCTGGTTCCTGGCGTGCTTTTGATCGAGACCATGGCGCAGGCCTCCGGCATGCTGTTGCTTGCCGTCAAGGACTTCGAAGCCATGCCTTTCCTGATGTCCGTCGATGGCGCAAAGATGCGCACCTTCGTCGAGCCCGGCGCTGTCCTCGATATCGAGGCGGAACTCGAGCATGACGGATCTGGCTTTGCCGTGACCAAGGCGAAGATCACGAGCGGCGGCAAGAAGGTCTGCGACGCCCAGCTGAAGCTCCGCACCATGCCGTTCTCGGAGGTGCCGCTCGCGCCGATCGTGCGCAAACGCGCCGAAGAGGTTGGCCTGATGGCCGCGATGGCGGCCCAAGGCTGACACGCTTTCGGCCGCAAGGGCGCAATTCCTATTGACCTTGGGGCCTTATTCGGGAAAACCCGCATTTTACGTCGGTGAGCCTGCCGGCGAGAGGATTGCATATGGTCAAACAACCGAATGATGTGGTGATCACCGGCGTCGGGATCGTCACCTGCCACGGCACCGGCAAGGACGCGCATCTCGCGCTGCTCTCCGCAAAGACCGCACCTGAACCGGTGCTCGAGACCGAAAAGTTCGCGCCTTATGTCGTGCACAAGCTGCCCGAGATCGACTGGTCGCAGCAGATCGCCAAGCGTGGCGACCAGCGCCAGATGGAAAACTGGCAGCGCCTCGGCGTCTTTGCAGCTGGCCTCGCGCTCGACGACGCCGGCATGAAGGATGACGCAGACGCCTGCGGCACCATGGACCTGATCGTCGCCGCTGGCGGTGGCGAGCGTGATATCGCGGTCGACAGCCTGATCGTCGACGAGGCTTTGCAGCGCAATGACCGAGAGAAATTCCTGATCGAAAAACTGAAGACCGAGCTTCGTCCGACACTGTTCCTGGCGCAGCTTTCCAACCTGCTCGCCGGCAATATCTCGATCGTGCACAAGGTCACCGGTTCCTCGCGCACCTTCATGGGTGAAGAAGCGGCCGGTATCTCGGCGATCGCAACCGCATTTGCCCGCATCAAGGCCGGCCAGTCGACCCACACGCTTGTCGGTGGCGCCTTTGTTTCCGAGCGTCCCGACATCCTGCTTCTGGTCGAAGGCATCCGCGCCCATCAGACCGGCCCATGGCAGCCGCTCTGGTCGCGTGACGGTTCGTCCGGCGGTGGCATGATTCTCGGCACGGTCGGCGCCTTCCTTGTGCTGGAATCGCGCGAACATGCCGAAGCGCGTGGCGCGCATATCTATGCCGTGCTGGACGCCGTCGAAGGTGATCGTGGCAATCGCGACGAGGGCAAGCTCGAAGCCCGTCTCGGCAGAATGGTCCCTGAGGCGGCTGCCTTGTCGGCAGGTGACACCATCGTGTTTTCCGGCGCGTCCGGTCTCGCTGACCTTACGCAACGGGAAAAGATTCACCTTGCGGAACGTTTCGCCGGCATGCCGGTGCGTGGCTATGCCGGTTCAATCGGCCATTCGGTCGAGGCACAGTTCCCGGCAGGCCTTGCGCTCGCGGCGCTTGCCATCGACGCCGGCGCCACGGTGCCTGCCTTCGACGCTGCGAACGAAGCGGCTCATGCCGGTCCTGCCAAACATGCCATCATCTCCACCGTCGGCTATGTGCGGGGCGAAGGCCTCGCCGTGCTCTCGGCGAATGCGTGAGGAACTAGATCCATGACCGACAGCCGTTTCAAGGATCATCTCGGCCGCCCGATCATCGCCGTCACTGGCATGGGCGTCATCACCTCGCTCGGCCAGGGGCTTTCCGACAACTGGTCGAAGCTGACGTCGGGACTATCCGGCATCCACTACATCAAGCGCTTCGACACCGAGGGCATGTCGACCCGAATCGGTGGCACGGTCGATTTCATCGCCGTGCCCGCCAACAATGCCGTCGAGCGCTCCTATGCGCTGGCTCGCGAAACGACCATCGAGGCTCTGGCCCAGGCCGGCATCAATGGCGACTTCAACGGTCCGCTATTCCTGGCCGCACCACCAGTCGAGCCGGAATGGCATGACCGCTTTGCGCTGGCCGAACGGGCTCCGGCCTCGACCCAGCCGGGCGACGCCTATGTCCGCTTTCTCGCGGCAATGCGCGAAAAGCCCGATCCGGTCTTCCTCGAAGCCGTGCAGTTCGGCTCGATCTCAGAGCGTCTTTCCGACAAGTTCGGCACGCGCGGTCTTCCGGTGACGCTGTCAACGGCCTGCGCTTCCGGTGCCACCGCCATCCAGCTTGGCGTCGAGGCGATCCGCCAGGGCCGCACGACACGCGCCCTGACGGTTGCGACCGACGGCTCGATCAGCCCGGAAGCCGTGATCCGCTTCTCGCTGCTCTCGGCGCTCTCGACCCAGAACGATCCGCCGGAAAAGGCATCGAAGCCATTCAGCAAGGAGCGCGATGGCTTCGTGATCGCCGAAGGGGCGGCAACCCTGGTGCTCGAATCGCTCGAAGCAGCCGTTGCCCGTGGCGCCAAGGTGCTCGGCATCATCAAGGGCTGCGGCGAGAAGGCCGATCATTTCCACCGCACGCGCTCGTCACCGGACGGCGGTCCCGCCATCGCCACGATCAAGGCAGCGCTTGTCGATGCAGGCCTGTCCGAGAATGCTATTGGCTACATCAACGCTCATGGCACATCGACGCCCGAGAATGACAAGATGGAATATGGCGCCATGCTGTCGGTCTTCGGCGACCGGTTGAAGGATGCTATTCCGGCTTCGTCGAACAAGTCGATGATCGGCCACACGCTGACGGCCGCCGGCGCGGTCGAGGCGGTGTTCTCGATCCAGACCATGCTGACCGGCACGGTGCCGCCAACCATCAACTACACGAACCCCGATCCCTCGATCGTGCTCGACGTGGTGCCGAACGTGAAGCGGGAGGCCTCGGTTTCGGCTGTGCTCTCGAACTCCTTCGGTTTCGGTGGTCAGAACGCCAGCCTTGTCATGACGCGGGAACCGGTCTAAGGCCTGCGCCAACAATTCGGGACGTCATCCTCGGCCTTCGAGCCGGGGATCCACGCACCTCGCAAGAACAACGAAGGTCGGCAGATGCCAGGGAGTAACCCCTGGTGTGACGATGAAAGCGTGACGACGCTTCATCCGCATCTGCCCGATAGGCCCTGAAGGAAACATGTCATGCGCGCATTGCAACTCGTCGAAGACCGCAAGCTTGAAATCGTCGACCTGCCGGAGCCGGATGCTCCGGGTCCAGGTGAGGTTACGCTGCGCGTCAAGGCCGTCGCGCTGAACCATATCGACGTCTGGGGCTGGCGCGGCATGGCATTCGCCAAGCGAAAGATGCCGCTTGTCATCGGTGCGGAAGCCTCCGGTGTCGTCGAGGCGATCGGTCCAGGCGTCGGCAATATCCTGCCTGGCCAGCTCGCCGCCGTCTATGGCGCGCGCACCTGCGGTCTCTGCAAGCCCTGCCGCGAAGGCCGTGACAATCTTTGCGAAAACGTCTCGGGGGTGCATGGCTTTCATCTCGACGGCTTTGCCCAGGAAAAGATCAACCTGCCGGCCCGCCTGCTCGTTCCGGCCCCTCCGGGCGTCGATGCGGTTGCCGCGGCTCTCGCCCCCGTTACCTTCGGCACCGTCGAGCACATGCTCTTCGACAATGCCAAGCTCCAGCCGGGTGAAACCATCCTCATCCATGCCGGCGGTTCCGGTATCGGCACGGCTGCCATCCAGCTTGCCAAGAAGATCGGCTGCACTGTGATCACCACCGTCGGCTCCGACGACAAGATCGAGCCGGCCAAGGCACTTGGCGCCGATCACGTCATCAACTATCGCACCGACCGCTTCGAAGGCATGGTCCGCAAGATCACCAAGAAGAAGGGCGTCGATGTCGTCTTCGAACATGTCGGCAAGGACACGTTTGCGGCATCGATGTTCTGCCTGAAGCGCGGCGGCCGCCTCGTGACCTGCGGCTCCACCTCTGGTGTCTCGACCGAAGTGAACCTGATGATGCTTTTCCAGCAGCAGCTCAAGCTCTTCGGCTCCTTCGGCTGCCGCATGGAAAACATGGCGGATGCCATGCAGAAGATGGCGCGCGGCCTCGTGCACCCCGTCATCGACACGCAGGTCTCTTTCGACGATATCGACAAGGCCCTTGCCCGCATGGAAGGCCGCCAGGTCTTTGGCAAGATCATCCTGAAGATGGACTGACCGCGTGCGGATGCTCGTCACCCGCATCGTTCTGGCGCTGCGCAAGTTCTATCAGTGGTCCGTCGCCCAGGCGGCCTTCGGCTTCCTGACGGCATTGAAGATCCTGCCGGCGGATGCCGCGATCAACTTTGCCGACCGGCTGATGCGCTGGGTCGGGCCGAAGACGAAGCGCCACCGGCTGATGCAGGTGAACCTGCGCAATGCGTTCCCCGAGAAGTCGGATGCCGAACGGGAGGAGATCGCGCTGGCGAGCTGGGGCCATATGGGCCGGCTTGCCGCCGAATATGTCTTCCTCGACCGTCTGTTCGACTTCGATCCGGAAAAGCCAGGCGAGGGCAGGGTAGAGGTGTCGGGCGTCGAGCAGTTTCTCGACCTGCGCGACAATCCGCGTCCCTTCATAGTGTTTACCGGCCATACCGCAAATTTCGAGCTTCTGCCGGTCGCGGGTGCCGCCTTCGGGCTTTACGTCACCGTCCTCTTCCGGCCGCCGAACAACCCCTATATCGCCGAGAAGGTCTTCGACTTCCGCCGCAAGCGCATGGGCAAGCTTGTGCCGTCGCATGCTGGGTCCTCCTTCGCACTGGCCCGGCAGCTGGAGCAGGGGGGTGGCGTCGGCGTGCTCGTCGACCAGAAGTTCTGGAAGGGCGTCGAGACCCAGTTCTTCGGCCAGCCGGTCAAGACCAATCCGCTGCTCGCCAAGCTGACGCGTCAGTTCGACTGTGAAGTCTATCCGGCGCGTTGCATCCGCCTGCCCGGCAATCGTTTTCGTCTGGAGATCGAGCCGCGCATCTCGGTGCCGCGCAACGAGCGGGGCCAGGTGGACGTGAACGCCACCGCCCAGCTGCTCAACGACAAGGTCGAGGCCTGGGTTCGGGAATATCCGGAGCAGTGGCTCTGGTATCACGATCGCTGGGCGATCAAGGACAAGATCTGACGGTCTCTGCTTCAGGCTCGTCTGAAGGATAAATCGGAATGTGCGCGGAGCGTCGCGGCCGGTCGCCATGCGCATTATCGCCTATTCGTTTCATCTGATATTGCAGATATTTTTTGGGCTGCGATGCGCGTGAGTGCCCGTAGCGATTGAAGGTGACGCAACCTCATGTTACGGACGCCGAAAGTGGTGTGACGTAATCATTTCTTTTGTCACACCTGAGGGATGAGGTTGCTGAT
The DNA here is from genome assembly GCF_001295785.1 of Rhizobium sp. AAP116. Lineage (NCBI taxonomy): Bacteria > Pseudomonadati > Pseudomonadota > Alphaproteobacteria > Hyphomicrobiales > Rhizobiaceae > Rhizobium > Rhizobium sp. AAP116. Next base: position 43,670 of record NZ_LJIB01000016.1, on the reverse strand, counting down.
GTCTTTTGGCGAATTCCGTGATTCGAATCTGCGCGCAATGTTCGAAGCGGTTTCGTTGAAGAACCTTCAGTTGCAGCAGGCCATCCGCAATGGTGACGACCATCTCGTGCGCATGCTCGATCGCGAGATCGATCCGCTGATCGCAACGCTCGTCAACTACCGCGCCACGGATCTCGACGATGTCTATCTTCAGATGCGACTTCTGACGAAGCTGCTGCGGGAGGATGCCGATGACGGGGCCTGCGTGCTGCGCCACGCCTCCATGCTGTCCTTGCTGATCGAGCGCTATTTCGGTCCGAAACGCAGTGACCAGAGCCCAGCACCACGGGTTTTCGACACACGCCAGCCGCGTGATGGTGACGATGAGCAGCTGAACGAGGCGATCCTCAACAACTTGCCGGAACGTGTGGCCGTGGTCACCCGCGACTGTCGCTATCTCTTCGCCAACACGGCCATGGCCAGAATGCTCGGCATGCGACAGATCGAGCTGATTGGACGCAGCGTCTTCGATCTCGGGCTTGCGGCCGGCGGTCATGACTGGCTTCAGGATGCGCTCGATTCGGCCTTTGCAGGACGTTCGGGATCCTTTGTCGCCCGGATGTCGGCCGCAACCGTCACCGGCGACATGCCGGCTCGTTTCAGCCCGTTTCGGGCCGCAGACGGCAGCATTAGCGGTGCCATCCTGACGCTTGGGGAATGCGAGCCGGTCTATGGTGGCGTCGCCGCCTGATCAAGGCCGAGGCGCGAGTGCCGATCTAACGGCAGGCTCTTGCCGCCCCGTTTTTCTCAATCCGTGACGCCCTGAAGCAGATGTTCTCGCTCGAAGGCGATGTGGCGTCTGATACCCTCGAAGAAGCCTCGCAACATGTAGCCGACGGCCTCCATGTTCACACGATCTCCGGATCCCAGCTTCAGCAGCGCATCCGTCAGTTCCTCGGCGAAGCACTCGTCCTCGCAATGCTCGAACTTTAGCCGCTCCAGCGTCGGTCCCAATGCGTCCGTCGCGTCGGGGCTCGACTGTAGCTGCGGAAACAGCACCGTCTCCTCGTAGTGATGTATGCCCTTGATGAGCGGGCCGAGCGCCTTTGCCGCATAGATGCATTTCTGCCGGTTGATGCTTGCCGGCAATGAGTCGGCGATCTCTTCCAGTTCCCGGCAGAGCGCGAGCTGTTCGGTGTGAGCGCGGTGAAGCCAGGCGAGGTCGCGCTTGCCTGCATCGAGCAGGCGGTTGCCCGTCCATGTGTCGCTCGCACTCCGCTTGCTGTTCTCGATATTCGTCAGCATGTCCGTTTTCTCCAACGGGGCTTTTCGCCGCGCGTAACCCCAGTGCTCCAAGACACGCACGAGCGGGCCTTGGCCCAAGCGATGTGCCGGCCTTGGTGTCCGAAGGTCGCAAACCCGATTGCAGCTTCGAGCCTCGCGAATTTTAGAGAGACTTGCATTGACTTGGATCAAGGTGGCTGGGCGGCCCCAGTGCGATTGGTGCATTCGACGCGGGAGGCATTTCCCCAGGGTGAGGCCCCCGCGATGAGATCAGCAAGCCGTTGGGGGATACCAACAATGAACTATACGTTAGAGACACTGGTGATGGCGGTACTCGCCTTCGCCGCGCTGCTCGGGGTGGCTTTCGCCCATGACAGCCTCTTCGCGGCCCATATGTGGGTCGCCTTCTTCGTGCTCGCGGGGGGCACGATCATCATGCTGCGCCGGATGCAGTTTGCACCGACCACGGCATCCTCCTCCTCTTCCGGCCAGTCCAAGGCAAGCCAGTCGGAGTATTTCGACGACGTGGTGCGTTACGGCGTCATCGCCACCGTCTTCTGGGGCGTCGTCGGCTTCCTGGTCGGCGTTGTCGTCGCGCTGCAGATGGCCTATCCCCAGCTCTATATCGAGCCCTGGTTCACCTTCGGCCGCTTGCGTCCCCTCCACACCTCAGCCGTTATCTTTGCCTTCGGTGGCAATGCGCTGATCGCCACGTCGTTCTACGTCGTCCAGCGGACCTCGCGTGCACGTCTGTTTGGCGGCAATCTTGGCTGGTTCGTTTTCTGGGGATACCAGTTCTTCATCGTCATGGCGGCGACCGGCTATCTTCTGGGCATCACCCAGGGCCGCGAATATGCCGAACCGGAATGGTATGTGGACATCTGGCTGACCGTGGTCTGGGTCGCCTATCTGATCACTTTCATGGGTACGATCCTGAACCGCAAGGAGCCGCATATCTATGTGGCGAACTGGTTCTACCTGTCCTTCATCGTCACCATCGCGATGCTGCATATCGTCAACAATCTGGCGATGCCGGTCTCCTTCCTTGGCGTGAAGAGCTACTCGGCCTTCTCGGGCGTGCAGGATGCGCTGACCCAGTGGTGGTACGGCCATAACGCCGTCGGCTTCTTCCTGACGGCCGGCTTCCTCGGCATGATGTACTACTTCGTGCCCAAGCAGGCTGGTCGCCCTGTCTATTCCTACCGCCTGTCGATCATCCACTTCTGGGCCCTGATCTTCATGTATATCTGGGCAGGTCCTCACCACCTGCACTACACGGCTCTGCCCGACTGGGCGCAGACGCTCGGCATGGTGTTCTCGATCATGCTGTGGATGCCGTCCTGGGGTGGTATGATCAACGGCCTGATGACGCTGTCTGGCGCCTGGGACAAGATCCGCACCGATCCGATCATCCGCATGATGGTGATTGCCATTGCCTTCTACGGCATGTCGACCTTCGAAGGCCCGATGATGTCGATCAAGGCCGTCAACTCGCTCAGCCACTACACCGAATGGACCATCGGTCACGTTCACTCGGGCGCTCTCGGCTGGGTCGGCATGATTACCTTCGGCGCCATCTATTACCTGACGCCCAAGCTGTGGAACCGCAACCGCCTCTACTCGATGCGCATGGTCAACTGGCACTTCTGGCTCGCAACGCTCGGCATCGTGGTCTACGCCGCCGTGCTCTGGGTCGCCGGCATCCAGCAGGGTCTGATGTGGCGCGAATACGACGATCAGGGCTTCCTGGTCTACTCCTTCGCCGAATCGGTCGCTGCCATGCATCCCTACTACGTGCTGCGCACAATCGGCGGTGTCATGTATCTCCTGGGCGGCATCATCATGGCCTACAACGTCGCCATGACCATTCTCGGCTACGAGCGTCAGGAAGCACCGATCGCCGGAACGGTCGTGCCGGCTGCCGCGCAGCCTGCTGAATAAGAAGGAAGGCTCACATGTCCATTCTTGATAAACACGCAATCCTCGAGAAGAACGCGAGCCTTCTCTTCCTCGGTTCGCTGGTGGTCGTGACCATCGGCGGTATCGTTGAAATCGCTCCGCTCTTCTATCTCGAGAACACGATCGAAAAGGTGGAGGGCATGCGGCCCTACTCGCCGCTCGAACTCGCCGGCCGCAACATCTACATCCGTGAAGGCTGCTATGTCTGTCACAGCCAGATGATCCGGCCGTTCAAGGACGAGGTCGAGCGCTACGGCCACTACAGCCTCGCAGCGGAATCGATGTACGACCATCCGTTCCAATGGGGATCGAAGCGAACCGGGCCTGACCTCGCGCGCGTCGGTGACCGCTATTCCAACGAGTGGCACGTCCAGCATCTCGTCAATCCACGCGACGTGGTGCCGGAATCGATCATGCCTGGCTATGCCTTCCTGAGGGAAACGCCGCTCAAGATCACGAGTATCGGCATGATGCTCCAGGCCAACCGCACCGTCACCGTCCCCTATACCGACGAGATGATTGCCGAGGCCGAAGCCGATCTCACGGCACAGGCTGATCCGAACGCCGATACGACAGGCCTGATGGAGCGCTATCCGAAGGCCAAGGTCGGTGATTTCGACGGCGATCCTGCCAAGCTGACAGAGATGGACGCGCTCGTCGCCTATCTGCAGATGCTCGGCACGCTGGTCGACTTCTCCACCTATGACGACGCAAGCGGTTACCGCTGAGGAGGACATCATGGAAACCTATACCGCCATGCGCCAATTCGCCGACAGCTGGGCTCTGCTTGCAATGACCCTGTTCTTCGTCGGCGTCGTCCTCTTCACATTCCGCCCGGGCGGCAAGAAATCTGCCGACGACGCGGCCAGCATCCCTCTCAAGGAGGATTGAACAATGGCAGACAAGAAACACATCGACGAGATCAGCGGCGTCGAGACCACCGGCCATGAGTGGGATGGCATTCGCGAGCTGAACAACCCGATGCCGCGCTGGTGGGTCTATACCTTCTACGCGACCATCGTCTGGGCGATCGGCTACACGATCATGTATCCGGCCTGGCCGCTCCTGACCGACAACACCAAGGGTCTGCTCGGCTATTCGAGCCGTGCAGAAGTCGCTCAGGAACTGGCGGCGGCGAAGTCTTCGCAGGCAGTCTATCTCGACAAGATCGCGACCCTGCCGCTCGAAGAGATCATCGCCGACAAGGAACTGACCCAGTTTGCCGTTGCCGGCGGGGCTGCCGCCTTCAAGGTCAACTGCTCGCCTTGCCATGGTTCGGGTGCTGCCGGTGGCGCCGGTTATCCGAATCTCAACGACGACGACTGGCTCTGGGGCGGTGATCTCGAAGCGATCCACACCTCGATCGCCCACGGTATCCGCTATGACCAGGATCCGGACACCCGGTTCTCCGAAATGCCGGCCTATGGCGACATTCTCGACGCCGATCAGATCAAGCAGGTGGCGGCTTATGTCGTCAGCCTGACCGGCACGCCCCTCGATGCCTCGATGGTCGAGCCTGGCCAGCAGATCTATGCCGAAAACTGCGCAGCCTGCCATGGCGAAGATGCAAAGGGCGGGCGTGACTTCGGCGCGCCGAACCTCGCTGACGCCATCTGGCTGAAGGTCGATGGTGAAGCGCAGATTGCGGCCCAGATCCGTCAGCCGCGCCACGGCGCGATGCCCGGCTGGGGCCAGCGCCTGGGCGACACCACTGTCAAGCAGCTGACCGTCTACGTGCATCAGCTCGGCGGCGGCGAATAATCGACCTGTCCTCCGAAAGCTTGGGCCGCATCCGGTGATGCGGCCCTTTTCGTTTTATATTGTGCAAAACATATGTATTGCGACGCTTCGCCGCTGCTTGACTTAAGTCAAGGCGAGCTGGTCTGCGAGATGGGACAAGGCGAGCATCAGAAGAAGGTTCTCGTCCCATGAACATACTTTCCGAGCCACACCGAGCACCGGACGCGCCCGAGGTCGAAAGACTCGACGCCGAGGCCGTGATGTCGGCCAAGAGCCGGGGTCCGCTCTATGAAGCTCGCAAGAAAATCTTTCCCAAGCGTGCCGAAGGTGCATTCCGCCGATTCAAGTGGATCATCATGGCGATCACGCTCGGCATCTATTACCTCACGCCCTGGCTCCGCTGGGATCGTGGCGAATTCGCGCCCGACCAGGCCGTGCTGATCGATATTGCCCACCGCCGCTTCTATTTCTTTTTCATCGAGATCTGGCCGCAGGAGTTCTTCTTCGTCGCAGGCCTGCTCGTCATGGCCGGATTCGGCCTGTTTCTCGTCACCTCGGCCGTCGGCCGTGCCTGGTGCGGCTATACCTGTCCGCAGACGGTCTGGGTCGATCTCTTCCTCGTCGTCGAGCGTTTCATCGAGGGCGACCGCAATGCCCGCATCAAGCTTGAATCAGCGCCCTGGACCTTCGACAAGATCTGGAAGCGTGTCAGTAAACACGCGACCTGGATCCTGATCGGTGTGTTGACGGGTGGTGCCTGGATCTTCTATTTCGCCGATGCGCCTTCGCTTGCCATGGATTTTCTCACCGGCAACGCTGCTCCGATCGCCTATATCACCGTCGCCATCCTGACCGCCACAACTTACGTCTTCGGTGGCCTGATGCGCGAACAGGTCTGCATCTACATGTGCCCGTGGCCGCGCATCCAGGCCGCCATGCTCGACGAGAATTCGCTGGTCGTGACCTATAATGACTGGCGCGGCGAGCCCCGTACCCGCCATGCCAAGAAGGCGATTGCATCAGGCGAATCGGTCGGCGACTGCGTCGACTGCAATGCCTGCGTCGCCGTCTGTCCCATGGGCATCGATATCAGGGATGGCCAGCAGCTCGAATGCATCACCTGTGCGCTGTGCATTGACGCCTGTGACGGTGTCATGGACAAGATCGGCAAGCCGCGCGGACTGATCGCCTATGCCACCCTCGACGAGTATCAGTCGAACATGGCGCTCGCCACCAATGGCGGCGTAACTGCGATCGATCCGAAGATGGTGCGCAACGCCGATGGCAGTTTCTCCGACAAGATTCGCCATTTCGACTGGCGCGTGATTTTCCGCGCTCGCACGCTCCTCTACATGGCAGTTTGGACTGCCGTCGGTGTCGGCATGCTGGTTGCGCTTCTTGGTCGCGACCGACTGGAGGTCAACGTCCTGCATGATCGCAATCCGCAATTCGTGCTCGAATCCGATGGTTCGATCCGCAACGGCTATACAGTGCGCATTCTGAACATGATCGCCGTCCCGCGCGACATTGAGGTGTCGATCGAGGGATTGCCGGATGCCTCGATGAAGATCAACGGCATCAACCAGCCGCCGTCGCGTGCCTTCACGGTCTCGGTCGAGCCGGATGAAGCCACGACACTGAAGGTCTTCGTTACACTTGCCGGTGACAAGGTCACCGATGCCAACCAGAATTTCCAGTTCATCGCCCAGGATGCCGACGGCGACGAGCGGGACGTCTATGATGCAGTCTTCATGGGGCCGGGAGCCAGGAAATGAGCACTTACGCCAAGAAACCCTTCACCTTTACAGGCTGGCACATGCTGGCGATCATGCTGGCCTTCTTCGGCACGATCATCACTGTCAACTTCACCATGGCCTATCTCGCCACATCGACGTGGAGCGGTCTGGTGGTGAAGAACACCTATGTCGCCAGCCAACAGTTCAACGGCAAGACTGCCGCGATCCGCGAGATGCTCGCAACCGGTATTGCGGGTGAACTCTCTGTCGATGCCAAGGGCATGCGCTACCGCCTGACATTGCCTGAAAACACCCCTGTCATTGCCGATTCGGTCACCGCCCATTTCAAGCGTCCGGTCGGCACTGCCCAGGATTTCGAACTGCAACTGACGCCGGCCGGTGATGGCCTCTACCTCGCCGAGATGGACGTGCTTGCGGGCAGCTGGATCGTCGAGATTCAGGCGATCAAGGACGGCAAGATGATCATGCATGAGGCGAAGCGGATCACCGTTTCGGGAGAATGACGATGAGTTGCTGCGCGGCAGGGACCGAAGGGGCACTGGACATGGAGCGGGCAGGGGTCTCCCTGCCGTCGGCTGAAGAGCTGAAGCTCTGCAGCCGTGCGGTCGGGCCAGGCCTCTGGCAGGTCGACATGAGCGTGCCCGCGGTCCATTGCGGCACCTGCATCTCGACAGTGGAGGGTGTGCTCAAAGCCTTGCCGGAAGTCGAGCGGGCCCGCGTCAACCTCTCGACCAAGCGCGTTTCCGTCGTCTGGAAAGAGGCGGTCAACGGGGTCGAGACCGATCCGGTGAACCTCGCGCGTGCCATCGCCACAACAGGCTATTCCGCCCATCTCTTCACAGCCGCAGAAGAAGCCTCTGACGCCTTGCGCAATCAGCTGGTCCGCGCGGTTGCCGTGTCGGGCTTCGCTGCCACGAACATCATGCTTCTGTCCGTGTCGGTCTGGTCGGGTGCAGATGCCTCGACACGCGATCTCTTCCACTGGATCTCGGCGATGATCGCGGCCCCTGCGCTGATCTATGCCGGCCGCTTCTTCTACGAATCGGCCTGGAATGCGCTGAAGCACGGGCGCACCAATATGGATGTGCCGATCGCCATCGGGATCACGCTCTCCTATTTCGCTTCGTTGTGGGAGACCATCCATCACGGCGAACACGCCTATTTCGATGCGACGGCCTCGCTGCTCTTCTTCCTTTTGATCGGCCGCACGCTCGATCACATCATGCGTGACCGGGCGCGCTCCGCAATCAGCGGGCTTGCCCGCCTCAATCCGCGTGGTGCCATGGTGCTTTCCAACGATGGCTCGCGGGAGTATCGCGCGGTCGATGAAATCCGCGTCGGCGATCAGGTGTCCATCGCTGCCGGCGACCGGATCCCGGTCGACGGTGTCGTCGTCTCCGGTGAGAGCGATCTCGACATGTCGATCGTCAATGGCGAAAGCGCACCTGTTTCGGTCCGCCCAGGCTCCGACGTCCAGGCGGGTACACTCAGCCTGACCGGCTCGCTGACGGTCAAGGCGACGGCCACGGCGCAGAACTCGTTCCTCTCAGAGATCATCCATTTGATGGAGGCAGCCGAAGGGGGCAGAGCACGATATCGGCGGATCGCTGACCGTGCAGCTCAGTATTATTCGCCTGTCGTGCACCTGCTCGCCATCATCGCCTTCATGGGCTGGGGGCTTTATGACGGCGACTGGAAACACGCGATGATGGTGGCGATCGCAGTCCTCATCATCACCTGCCCCTGTGCCCTTGGTCTCGCAGTCCCGGTCGTTCAGGTCGTCGCTGCTGGTCGGCTGTTCAAGGCCGGCGTGATGGTCAAGGACGGTTCCGCCATGGAGCGGCTCGCCGAAATCGAGGCCGTCGCCTTCGACAAGACCGGCACGCTGACACTGGGGCGCCCGAAGCTGGTGGACGTTGCCAAAATTGAGCCGATTGGCTTCGCTGTCGCCGCCGGTCTTGCCGCCCATTCCCGCCATCCGCTGTCGCGGGCGCTGTGGGCCGCTTATGGTGGCCAGCCGCGCGGCTTCGACACCGTTCGTGAAGTGCCGGGCGCTGGCGTTGAGGCGGAGACCGAAGAGGGTGTCTGGCGTCTCGGCAATCGCCGCTTTGCCTGTGCGACGCCGATGGCGAAAAGCGAAGACAAGCCCTATTCCGAAGTTGTCCTCTCTCTCGACGGTATCGAACGCGCCACCTTCCTGTTCGAAGATACGCTCCGGCCACGGGCCCGTGCCTCGATCGAGACGCTGAAGAATGGTGGCCTCGAACTCGGCATCCTCTCGGGTGACCGTGCGCCTGTGGTGGCCAAGCTTGCCGCCGATCTTGGGATCATCAACTGGCGCGCTGGCCTCACGCCACGGGACAAGGCCGAAGCCTGCGCTGAGGCGTCCGCCCACGGCCAGCGCGTGCTGATGGTCGGCGACGGCATCAATGATGCTCCGGCGCTTTCTGCAGCCCATGTCTCCATGGCGCCGGCGACGGCTGCCGATGTCGGGCGCCAGGCAGCCGATTTCGTCTTCATGCGCGATGGGCTCGAAGCCGTGCCCTTCGCCATCGAGGCCTCGCGCCGGGCCGGACGTCTGATCCGCGAAAACTTCGCGCTCGCGATTGGCTACAATGTCATTGCCGTGCCGATCGCGCTGCTCGGCTACGCGACCCCGCTGATTGCCGCGGTCGCCATGTCCACCTCGTCGATCATCGTGGTTGCCAATGCGCTCCGCCTCAACCGTCTTTCGCTCGATGAGCGGACATTGACGGAGCGCCCGGCCGCGGTCCTCTCGACGGGCGCCTCCGACAATGCGAGGATCGCCGCATGAACATGCTGATCTACCTCATCCCGATCGCACTCTTTCTCGGCGGGCTCGGTCTGTTCGCCTTCCTCTGGTCGCTGAAGAGCGGTCAGTACGAAGACCTCGACGGAGCGGCCTGGCGAGTGATCTCCGAGGAGGACGACCAGCCGGACGCTTGATACAGCGTTTACGGAACGGTCAAATTTCAGTCTTGCCGCATCCCTTCGCGAATGCGAGAAAGCCCCATCCATGAAATTGCATGCGGAGGCTTCATCGTGCAGCAGGCGGAAATCGGACTGATCGGTCTCGGAGTCATGGGCTCCAATCTGGCGCTCAACATTGCCGAGAAAGGCAACCGCATCGCGGTCTTCAACCGGACGCCTTCGCGCACGGATGAATTCCTCGGGGAAGCCGGCGATCTGGCCGGCCAGATCATCGGTTGCCATACGATCGAAGAGTTTGTCGCCGCCATCCGTCCGCCGCGCCCGATCATCATCATGATCAAGGCCGGCGAGGCCGTCGACCAGCAGATGGCAGCCCTTCTGCCGCATCTCGCCAAAAACGACATCATGATCGACGCCGGCAATGCCAATTTCCGCGATACGGTTGCACGCTTCGAAAAGCTCGCCGGAACCGACGTGACCTTTATCGGCATGGGTGTGTCCGGTGGTGAGGAAGGCGCCCGCCACGGGCCCTCGATCATGGTCGGCGGCACCGAAGAGAGCTGGAAGCGCGTCGAGCCGGTGCTGACCTCGATCGCCGCCAAGTTCAACGACGAGCCCTGCGTTGCCTGGCTCGGGACCGATGGCGCGGGCCATTTCGTCAAGACCATCCACAACGGCATCGAATATGCCGACATGCAGATGATCGCCGAGATCTACGGTATCCTGCGCGACGGCCTCAAGATGTCAGCCGCCGAAATCGGCGAGATCTTCGGTCAGTGGAACAAGGGCCGCCTCAACTCCTACCTGATCGAGATCACAGAGAAGGTTCTCAAGGCTACCGATCCGGAAACCGGCAAGCCGATGGTCGACGTGATCGTCGATGCCGCCGGCCAGAAGGGCACCGGCAAGTGGTCGGCCATCGAGGCGCAGAACCTCGCGGTCGCCGCATCCGGCATCGAGGCCGCGGTTGCCGGTCGCGTGCTTTCCTCGCTGCGCGAAGAGCGTATCGCTGCGGAAAAGCTCTTCGGCCTGCCGGGACTGACGGAGGCTCCCAAGGACAAGGCCGCCTTCATCGCCGACCTTGAGAATGCGCTGCTCGCTGCCAAGATTGCGGCCTATGCGCAGGGCTTTGCCGTGATGTCCTCGGCCTCGGAAGAGTTCAACTGGTCGCTGCCCATGCCGACGATCGCCAAGATCTGGCGCGCCGGCTGCATCATCCGCTCGCAGTTCCTCGACGAGATCACCTCGGCCTTCACCAAGGATCCTGATGTGGCGAACCTCGTCGTCACGCCGGCCTTTGCCGCCATGGTCAAGGAAACCGACGGGGCACTTCGCCGTGTGGTTGCCCATGCCGTCCTGTCCGGCTTGCCGGTCCCGGCGCTGGCCTCGGCGCTCTCCTACTTCGACACCTATCGTCGCGGCCGTGGCACGGCGAACCTGATCCAGGCGCAGCGCGATTTCTTCGGCGCGCATGGTTTCGATCGTCTAGACGGCAAGGACATCCATCACGGCCCCTGGGCCGGCCAGTTCTGAGCGATCCCGTAACGTCTTGCAGTTCGAGGCCCGATATCCCGCGATGTCGGGCCTCTTTTTCATTGGGGGCAGATCATGACAGACAGGCTTACGCTTCTCGGCACCAAAGGCGGCCCCGCGATCCGTCCCGGTGGACCCAATCCGACGTCGTTGCTGCTTGACCTGTCCGGGCGCCGTATCGTCATCGATTGCGGGCTCGGTGTGGCGCGGGGTCTGGTCGAGACCGGCATGTCGCTCAAGGAACTCGACCTCGTCTTCATCACCCATCTGCATTCCGACCATGTGCTGGAGCTCGGGCCGCTTATCCATACGGCCTGGACGACGGGGCTAGATCATTCCGTCACGGTCTATGGTCCCAAGGGTACGCTGAACGTCTGGGCGGGATTTCTCGCCTCGCTCGCCTATGACATTGAAACGCGGATCGCCGACGAGGGGCGTCCGGATCTGGCGAGCCTGGTCGAAATTGTCGAATATGGTCCGGGCGAGATCTTCCGGGAGGGGGATCTGGTCGTTGAGGCACTGCGCGTCGACCATCCTCCGGTGACGGACTGTTTTGCGCTGAAGGTCTCCGGTGCGGATAAGACGCTCGTCTTTTCCGCCGATACCGCGCCGTTCCCGCCGCTTGTCGACTTTGCCCGGGGGGCCGATATCCTCGTGCACGAGGCGATGCTGCCGGAAGGGCTGGACAGCATTGTCAGGCGGACCGGAAATGGTGCCCGTCTGCGCGAGCATCTCGTTGCCTCGCACAGTTTCGCTGCGGATGCGGCTCAGATTGCAACGAAGGCTGGCGTCGGCATGCTCGTCCTCAATCATCTCATTCCGGCCGATGATCCCGCCTTTACCGAGGACGACTGGCGGGCGGCCGTCGCGCCGCATTGGACCGGACCGCTCATCATCGGTCGCGATGGCTTCGCAATTGCCTTGTGAATGAAGGCGACGGCGCGCCGATTTTGGTAAAATCCTATGTTTTCGTTTACCTTGGAGTTAACGCCTGTCGCCTAGCTTGCCGGAGCGGTTAACGATTCCGCGCGTATTTCAGGCGATTCATGATGGTATCCGTTAATCTATCTACACTGGCGCTCGGCGCATTCGCAGTTATGGCGATCTTTGCTGCGCTTTATGCGCGACATTGGCGCGAGGAGCCGAATCGAAACGAATTCTTGCTGTTTGCCGCGGCATCCGGGCTTGCTGCGCTCGGTGCATTGCTCTCGGCCTTCTCGGATGGCGGCCACGGACTGATCACGGTTGTCCTTGCCCAGACGCTCATTCTGTCGGGCGCGGCACTTGCCTGGCAGGGCATGCGTGCTTTCGATCACCGGGCTCTTGATCTGAAGCTCGCCGCCGTGGGGCCGCTTGCCTTTTTCCTGTTCGCGGCGTCGGCGCCCCTTTTGCAGGACGACGTGACGGCCCGTTTTCTGGTCGCCGCCGTTGTCGGCGCGATCTATACCGGATTGGCTGCCTGGGAGCTGAAAGCGTCCGAAGTCGAAGAGCGACTTTCCAACCGTCCCTTCGCCTATCTCTGGTTTGCGGCCCTGTCCGTGGTTCTGCTCATCGCGGCTCTTGTGGCCTATGTCTGGCCGTTTAACGCCTCCGATGTCGTCGGCTCCGGACCTCTCTGGCTGACCGTCGTCGCGTTTGCTGCCTTCCTGCACGCGGTAGTCGCGCCGCTGTCGATCTTTCTTCTGGTGCGCGACCGCCTGCTGGTGGAACATCGCTGGTCGGCAGCGACCGATAACCTGACCGGCCTTGCCAATCGCTTCACCTTTCTCGACATGCTGCAGACGCTCTCGACCAAGGTGCGCGGCGAGGGGGCCTTCCTCTATGTCGATGTCGACCATGTGAAGCGGATCAACGACCAATACGGGCATTCCGGCGGTGACGAGGTCCTGAAGACCTGCGCTGAACTCATCCTGCGCGAGTTGCCCGAGCACGCCCTGCTCGGCCGTCTGGCAGGCGCCGAGTTTGCCGCCTATGTGCCCTTCTGCAAGGTCGAGGAGGCCGAGAAGCTCGGCCACGTCATCCACGACAGCGTCGAGCAGCAGATGTTCTTCCTCGGTGGCGAACTCGTGCCGGTGACGGTCAGCGTCGGCGTGGCCCATGGCGCAATGCAGGTCACGGCGGACGAGCTCTTGAAGCGGGCGGACGCGGCGCTGCATACGGCCAAGGTCAACGGCCGCAATTCCGTGGTGGTCTGGGACGGCGGCCAGCGTCCGTCCTACGCCTGACCGACCTCAACGCGCAAAACGGGTTGTCCTTGGTCTGCGTTAGGACTGCTCCCAGCGCGGCTCGCTGATGCTCTGCAGCAGCCCAGGGTCGACGCCGTCGATCCGGGCGATGACCGCCTTGGCGAGCTCTCGGCCCGATTGCCGCACATCCTCGTAGACGGCGATAATCTCGGGACGTATCCAGTTGAGGATTGGTGTGCCCTGTTTGGCCACCAGGTCAATCTCTACGCCGACCCGCTTGCCTGCCGCTTCGATGCCGGCATTGGCGGCAATCGCGCTGCTGCCGGAAGAGGAGATCAAGCCGTCCGGCGCATCCGATCCTCGCATCAGATCCTCGACCGCCGCGCGGATCTGTCCGAGCGAGGCGTCGATGTTGATATGGAGCGGCACTTCCTCCGCACCGAAGGCCTTCAGGCCGCGCATGAAGCCGTCGAAGGTGTGCTTGTAATAGGTCAGCTTGCTCGGGGGCGGCAGAAGTGCGATGCGCTTGCGGCCGCGCTTCACCAGCCGTTCGACCGCCTGGTAAGCGAAGGTCTCGTTGTCGAAGTCGTGATAGGGATGCTCGATGCCCATGTCTGTGCGACCATGGGTGACGAAGGGCATGTTCTGCTCGGTGAGCAGTCGCACCCGGGCGTCATCCGGCTCGGTGCGTGAAATGATCACACCATCGGCAGACCCGGTCTCAAGGATGTAACGCACCGGCAGCATCGGATCCTTGGTATGCGCATGCGGCGTCACGACGATATGGTAGGGCGTACCGGCCAGCACCTCCGATATGCCGACGACCATCTGGTTGGAAAAGCCGAGGATTTCCTCGTCGATCCCAAGCACCAGCGCGATCACGTTGGTCTTGCCGGTCCTGAGGCGGACACCCGCGCGGTTCGGCTGATAGCCGAGCTGACGTGCGACCATGCGCACGCGTTCCTTGGTCTCCGCGCCGATGTCGGGCGCATCTTTCAGGGCGCGCGACACCGTTGTGATGCCGAGCCCGGTCATGAAGGCGATGGTCTTGAGCGTCGGCCGCTCTTTCGTCGCCACTGGGCGGTCCATCAGGCCGCTCCCCTGCTGATCTGTCATGTCGTCCCCGTCACTCGCACAAGTCACGCTTATAGTTGGCTTTTTCCTGCCTGCAAACCTGGAGACCGGCACCTCCTCCCGGTGCGGTGAAGGAAAAATCTGAAACGATACAGTCGATTTGTCGAGCCCTTTTCCATGCTGCGCTGCGAATGGGTGCAACCAAGACGGGAGATGGCGCGTTATTCTGTGGTTTCCGTCGGATATGGGCGCTCTTGGACGCCCATGCAGCAAATTATTCTTGATTGGTCCGCAAGACATTGGAGCTGTAACGATACTTCTCATGCTGCTGCGCAATATCCATCTCCCCCAAAGCGTTTTGAGCGACGCGCCTGAAACACACGCCTGCGCTGAAATTTGGCTGTAATGGAAAATTTACAATCCGACAGGTTGCGCTCCAAAATTCTTTGACATAAGTTTTTCCGGCAACGTTTCAGTGAGGGAGGAGACTCATGAATTTTCGTAGCTTTGCGGCAGCTTTGGCCGCTACTGTTGTCATGCCGTTTGCGGCAGCGCAGGCCACCGATCTCGAAGTAACCCATTGGTGGACGTCGGGCGGTGAAGCCGCTGCTGTCGCCGAGCTTGCCAAGGCATTCGACGCCACCGGCAACAAATGGGTCGACGGTGCTATCGCCGGTTCCGGCGGTACCGCCCGCCCGATCATGATCAGCCGCATCACCGGTGGTGATCCGATGGCTGCAACCCAGTTCAACCACGGTCGCCAGGCCGAGGAACTGGCTGAAGCCGGTCTGATGAAGGACCTCACGGCCGTCGCCGAAAAGGAAGGCTGGAAGGACATCATCAAGCCGGCAAGCCTGCTTGAAAGCTGCACGATCGACGGCAAGGTTTACTGCGCCCCGGTCAACATCCACTCCTGGCAGTGGCTGTGGCTTTCGAACGGAGCATTCGAAAGTGCGGGCGTCGCCGTGCCGAAGAACTGGGACGAATTCGTCGCGGCAGCCCCCGCACTTGAAGCGAAGGGCATTATTCCGCTCGCCGTTGGTGGTCAGCCGTGGCAGTCGGCTGGTGCCTTCGACGTTTTGATGGTCGCCATCGCTGGTAAGGAAACCTTCGAAAAGGTGTTCAAGGACAAGGATGCAGACGTTGCAGCCGGTCCTGAGATCGCCAAGGTGTTCGCCGCTGCCGACGATGCGCGCAAAATGTCCAAGGGCTCCAACGTTCAGGATTGGAACCAGGCCACCAATCTGGTCATCACCGGCAAGGCCGGCGGCCAGATCATGGGTGACTGGGCACAGGGCGAATTCGCTCTGGCCGGTCAGGTTGCCGGGAAGGACTATACCTGCCTTCCGGGCCTCGGCGTGAACGAGATCATCTCGACCGGCGGTGACGCATTCTACTTCCCCGTCCTCGATGACGAAGAAAAGTCTGCTGCACAGGACGTTCTGGCTGCCACCCTGGTTGCACCCGCAACACAGGTTGCGTTCAACCTGAAGAAGGGCTCGCTGCCGGTTCGCGGTGACGTCGATCTCGCTGCTGCCAACGACTGCATGAAGAAGGGCCTCGACATTCTCGCCAAGGGCAATGTCATCCAGGGCACCGACCAGCTGCTTTCTGCCGACAGTCAGAAGCAGAAGGAAGACCTCTTCTCTGAGTTCTTCGCCAATCCGTCCATGACCGTCGAAGATGCGCAGAAGCGCTTCGCCGACATCATCGCTTCCGCTGATTAATCGCGGGTGACCTGTCCAGCCAGGGGCGACCCTGGCTGGACACAGGCCATTTTCGACCCGGGGTAGGGCGTCGAGCCCATGTGCCGGCTGCGTGCGGGAAGCGTGTGCGTTTCAGCGTGACGGCCTTGGTACGACACCCGTGTCCAGGACGAGGAGGACTGACCCATGGCGAGCCCGTCGCATGCTGGTCGACCCAACAAGCTGTTTCGCAATCTGAACGCCAAGATCGCGTCCATTCCAATGGTGCTGACCGCCATGGTCATCTTCCTTGGAGGGACAATCTGGACGGTCGTCTATTCCTTCACCAATTCGCGGCTTTTGCCGCGCGCCAACTTCATAGGCTTCGAGCAGTATGAACGTCTGTGGGATGCGCCGCGATGGATCATTTCGATCCAGAACCTGGCGATCTACGGGATACTCTCGCTGATCTTCTCGATCGTTATCGGGTTCCTACTGGCCGCGCTGATGGATCAGAAGATCCGTTTCGAAAACGCGTTCCGCACGATCTTTCTCTATCCCTTCGCGCTGTCCTTCATCGTCACCGGTCTCGTCTGGCAATGGATCCTCAACCCGGATTTCGGGGTGCAGTCGATCGTGCGGTCGTTGGGCTGGGAGACCTTCACCTTCAACCCGCTCTACAATTCGGAGATCGTCATCTACGGCATCCTGATCGCCGGTCTGTGGCAGGGCACGGGTCTCGTCATGTGTCTGCTGCTCGCGGGTCTGCGTGGCATCGACGAAGACATCTGGAAGGCCTCGCGCGTCGACGGCATTCCCATGTGGAAGACCTATCTCTTCATCATCATCCCGATGATGCGCCCTGTCTTCATCACCACGCTGGTCATCATCACATCCGGCATCGTCCGCCTCTACGACCTCGTCGTCGCCCAGACCAGCGGCGGCCCCGGTATCGCCTCCGAAGTCCCGGCCAAATACGTCTACGACTATATGTTCCAGGCACAGAATCTCGGCCAGGGCTTCGCCGCATCGACCATGATGCTGCTGACGGTCGCGATTATCATCATCCCCTGGGCCTATCTCGAATTCGGAGGAAAGAAGCGTGGCTAATCCCGGTTCTCTCAACGCTACCGCCGCCGGTTTCGACGCGGTCTCAAATCAGGTTGGCTCCGATCATGTCGGGTCGGGCCCACGCGGGGCCAAGCCGAAGCGCACCTTCTCGGGGCGCAACATCATGCTCTACGGGTCGCTGATCTTCTTTGCGATCTACTATCTGATCCCGCTCTACGTGATGATCGTGACGTCGCTGAAGGGCATGCCGGAGATCCGTCTCGGCAATATCTTCTCGCCACCGATGGAGATCACCTTCGAGCCCTGGGTCAAGGCCTGGGCGACCGCCTGCACCGGGCTGAATTGCGACGGCCTGTCGCGCGGTTTCTGGAATTCGGTCCGGATCACCGTGCCTTCGACGCTGATCTCGATCCTGATCGCCTCGGTCAACGGCTATGCGCTCGCCAACTGGCGCTTCAAGGGTGCTGAACTGTTCTTCACCATCCTGATCATCGGCGCCTTCATTCCCTATCAGGTGATGATCTATCCGATCGTCATCGTGCTGCGCGAACTGGGCATCTACGGCACGCTGACCGGTCTTGTCGTCGTGCATACGATCTTCGGCATGCCGATCCTGACGCTGCTCTTCCGCAACTATTTCACCTCGCTGCCGGAAGAGCTGTTCAAGGCCGCCCGTATCGATGGGGCGGGGTTCTGGCAGATCTATCTCAGGATCATGCTGCCCATGTCGCTGCCGATCTTCGTCGTCGCCATGATCCTGCAGATCACCGGAATCTGGAACGACTTCCTGTTCGGCGTCGTGTTCACCCGACCGGAATACTACCCGATGACGGTCCAGCTCAACAACATCGTCAACTCGGTCCAGGGCGTGAAGGAATACAACGTCAACATGGCCGCAACACTTCTGACCGGCGCCGTGCCGCTCATCGTGTACTTCATTTCCGGACGCCTCTTCGTCCGGGGCATCGCCGCCGGCGCAGTCAAGGGTTAAGCTCATGTCGCATAGTGTATCGATCAAGGACCTCTCTTTGAGCTTCGGCGCCGTCAAGGTGCTGGAAAACCTCAATCTCGACATCGTCGACGGCGAGTTCATCGTTCTCCTGGGCTCGTCCGGCTGCGGCAAGTCCACTTTGCTCAACTGCATCGCCGGCCTGCTCGAGCCGACCGACGGGCAGATCTTCATCAAGGGTAAGAACGTTACCTGGGAAGAGCCCAAGGACCGCGGCATCGGCATGGTGTTCCAGTCCTATGCGCTCTATCCGCAGATGTCGGTAAAGAAAAACCTCTCCTTCGGCCTGCAGGTCGCCAAGATGCCGAAGGACGAGATTGAAAAGCGCGTCCAGCGTGCCGCCGACATCCTGCAGATCGGGCCGTTGCTCGACCGCAAGCCCTCGGCACTCTCCGGTGGTCAGCGTCAGCGTGTGGCGATCGGCCGTGCCCTGGTGCGCGATGTCGACGTCTTCCTGTTCGACGAGCCGCTGTCCAACCTCGACGCCAAGCTACGCTCGGAGCTGCGCGTCGAGATCAAGCGCCTGCACCACAGCCTCAAGAACACGATGATCTACGTCACGCACGACCAGATCGAGGCGCTGACGCTTGCCGACCGCATCGCGATCATGAAGAGCGGCGTCATCCAGCAGCTCGCGGATCCGAACACGATCTACAACCAGCCGCGAAACCTCTTCGTCGCCGGCTTCATCGGCTCGCCGTCGATGAATTTCCTGAACGGCGATCTCGTCAACGAAGGCGGCGAGATCTTCTTCCGCACCCATGACGTTCTCTTCTCGTTGAAGGGGTATCGCTCGGCGGAGCCGCTGACGGGTGGCCGCAAGGTCATCCTCGGCGTGCGTCCGGAGCATATCAAGGTCGATGAAGAGGCTGGCATCGGCGAGTTGCACGAGGCGATCGTCGACATCGAGGAGCCGATGGGCGCCGACAACCTGCTCTGGCTCAAACATGCCGGCCATACCATGTCGGTCCGCATCGGCGGCACCCGTCGTTATGCGCCGGGCGCCAAGGTTCGCCTCGGCTTTGACATGGAAGTTGCCTCCCTTTTCGATGCGCAGACTGAAGAGCGCATCTGACACGTTCCCCCCTGCGTCCCGGCCTGTGACCGGGGCGCCTTTTTCTTCTGCAGGACTGTCGTCATGACCCAGAATGCCCACAACGGCGCCATCGATCTTCACGGCGAATGGCGTCTTTCGTCCGCCGACGGCGACCATCAAGCGGCGATCACGCTGCCGGGTGATGCGCATTCGGCGCTGCATGCCGCAGGCCTGATCCCCGATCCCTATTTCGGTCGCAACGAAGAAGTCGTGCAATGGGTTGCCGAGCGCGACTGGGTCATCGAACGTCAGGTCGTCGTGCCCGATATCTCCGGCAGCTGGTATCTCGACATCGACTATCTCGACACGGTCGCCGTCGTCTTCGTCAATGATGTGCCGGTGCTATCCGCCGACAACTGTTTCCGCCGCTATCGCCCTGATGTCAGCCACGCGCTGCAGCCGGGCGGAAACACCATCCGCATCGTCTTCCACTCCAGCATCACGGCAGGCGCCGAGCGCCAGGCCCGCCAGCCCTTCTACATTCCCTATTCCACCGGCAATTGCCCGATCCCCAATGGCAACATGCTGCGCAAGCCGCAATGCCATTTCGGCTGGGACTGGAATATCGCGATCGCACCGCTTGGGATCTATGGCACGCTGTCCTTGAGGAAGCTCGATCCCGCGCGCATCGAGCATGTCGAGACCGAACAGCGCCACCATGCCGATGGTCGTGTCGAACTCAAGGTTACCGCTACCATCCAATCCGCCGAGCCGGCCGTCGTGCCCGTACATTTCGGCCTCGACAGCGACCGGGTCCGCCTCGATGTCGGCATTTCTGCTGGCGAGACCAAGGTCGTGCATGTCTTCGAAATCGAGAGACCGCGTCTCTGGTGGCCATCAGGTTCCGGCGAGCAGGCGCTCTATACACTCACCGTCGACCTGCCGACCGAAACCGTCTCCCGCCAGATCGGGTTGCGCACCGTCGAACTGATCACCGATCCGGACGAGGCTGGCAGCCGCTTCGCGCTCAAGGTCAACGGTCGCGAGATCTTCTGCCGCGGCGCCAACTGGATCCCGGCGGATGCGCTGTTCTCCCGCTCGTCGGAGGAGAAGACCACGGACCTGCTGCAGTCGGCCGCCGACGCGCATATGAACATGATCCGCGTCTGGGGCGGAGGCTTCTACGAGCCGGACTGGTTCTACGATCTGTGCGACCGGCTCGGGCTGATGGTCTGGCAGGACTTCATGTTCTCCTGCAACCTCTATCCTTGCACCGATGACTTCCTCGACAATGTGGCCCACGAAGTCGAATACCAGGTCAAGCGTCTGTCGAGCCATGCCTCCATTGTTATCTGGTGCGGCGACAACGAGCTCGTCGGTGCGCTTACCTGGTTTCCGGAATCCCGCGACAACCGCGACCGGTATCTCGTCGCCTATGACCGCCTAAACCGTGTCATCGAGCAGGGTGTCAAGAAGACTTATCCCCAAGGCATCTGGTGGCCATCGAGTCCAGCGTCGGGGTATCTCGACTATGGCGATGCATGGCATGCCGATGGCTCCGGCGACATGCATTACTGGTCGGTTTGGCACGAGAACAAGAGTTTTGATAATTACCGAAGCGTCAAACCACGCTTCTGCTCGGAGTTCGGCTTCCAGTCCTATACCTCGCTGCCGATCATCGAAGGCTTTGCGGACAAGGCCGACATGAACATCGCTTCGCCGGTGATCGAGCTTCACCAGAAGAATGCCGGCGGCAATGAGCGGATCGCGGGCACCATGTTCCGCTATTTCCGTTTTCCCAAGGATTTCGCCAACTTCGTCTATCTGAGCCAAATCCAGCAGGGCCTCGCCATCAAGACGGCTGTCGAATACTGGCGCTCGCTGAAGCCCCATTGCATGGGCACCATCTACTGGCAGCTCAACGACACTTGGCCGGTTGCTTCCTGGTCCAGCCTCGACTACGGCGGCAGCTGGAAGGCGATGCATTACATGGTGCGCCGCTTTTTCCAGCCGGTCGCGGTCGCCGCCATCCCGTCCGAAGACGGCACGACGATCGCGCTCTCCATGGTCAACGACACGCTCGATACCGTCACGATCGATGCCAATCTCTTCGTTTTGACCCTGTCGGGCGATCGCATTCCGCTGAAAAGCGTGCAGGGCGATTGCGGTCCTGATGCCGCAGATGTGCTGGTCACGCTCGATGCCAGCGAGATCCCGGCCGACGGGCTGCTTGCCTGGAGCTTCATTGCGTCCAACGGCATGAGCGGGGAGGGCCATTTCCTTGATGGCACCTACAAGGCGCTGGAGCTTGAACCCCCGCGTCTGGAAACCACTGTTGCCCCGACCGTCGACGGTGCGTTCGAGGTGACGGTCACGGCCAGAGGCCTGGCACTCTTCGTCATGCTCGAAAGCGCAACCCCCGGGCGCTATTCCGACAACGCCTTCGACCTTTCGGCCGGCGAGAGCCGCCGCATCCTGTTCACGCCTAACACGGCTCTGGCTGCAGGCGAGATTCCGGAGTTCCGCATCTACGATCTCTACACCTGCCAGTCGGCGGACTGACAGGCCTTACGCCCATCCAAGCCCTGGGCGCCCGATCCAGGGGAACACGAGGAGGAATACCCCATGACCACGCTCGGCTTTCAGCTTTACAGCGCCCGCAATTTCCAGCCCTTCAGCGGCATCTATCCGAAGCTTCAGGCCGCCGGCTACGGTGAGGTCGAGGGTTATGGCGCGCTTTACGCGTCGCTTGCCGATGGCGAACTCGATGCGTTCCGCAAGGAGCTTGATGACAACAGCCTGACCATGCCGACCGCCCATTTCGGCCTCGACATGATCGAGAACGATCCGGCCCGTGTGATCAAGATCGCCAGGACGCTCGGCATCGACGCGGTCTACTGCCCCTATCTGATGCCCGATCAGCGTCCGACGGATGCGGCCGGCTGGTTCGCCTTCGGCCAGCGCCTGCAGGCGGCGGGCAAGCCGCTGCGCGATGCGGGCCTCGTCTTCGGCTGGCACAATCACGACTTCGAATTTGCGGCCCTGCCGGATGGATCGACCCCGCAGGAACAGATCTTTGCCGGCGGTCCCGAGCTCGACTGGGAAGCCGATATCGCCTGGGTCATCCGTGGCGGTGCCGATCCCTTCTCCTGGATCGAAAGCTACGGCAAACGCATCAGTGCCGTGCATGTAAAGGATATCGCCCCCGCAGGTGAAAACACCGAGGAAGACGGCTGGGCGGATGTTGGCCATGGCACCGTCGACTGGAAGGGCCTGATCGCGGCGCTGAAGAGCACCCGCGTCAAGCATTTCGTCGTCGAGCACGATAATCCCAAGGATATCGACCGGCTGATCACCCGTTCGATCGCTTCCTTCAACACCTATTGAACCCATCGCAGCAAGCAGGACATTTCCATGGCACGCGAACTCGGCGTCGGCATCATCGGATGCGGCAATATCTCCACCACCTACTTCTCGCTGGCGCCGCTGTTTCGCGGTCTGAAGGTCGTCGCCTGCGCGGATCTCAACATGAGTGCGGCACAGCTGCGCGCCGAGGAATACGGCGTCAAGGCACAGACGATCGACGAGCTGCTGGCCAATGACGAGGTCGACATCGTCGTCAACCTGACGATCCCGGATGCGCATTATCCCGTCTCCAAGCGTATCCTTGAAGCCGGAAAGCATGTCTATTCGGAAAAGCCGCTCGTGCTCTCACTGGAGCAGGGCGAAGACCTGCGTGCCATTGCCAAGTCCAAGGGCCTGTCGGTCGGCTGCGCACCCGATACCTTCCTTGGTGGCGCCCACCAGCTGGCGCGTGCCTATATCGACAAGGGCGGCATCGGCCGCGTCACCTCCGGCACCTGCCATGTGATGAGCCCCGGCATGGAAATGTGGCATCCGAATCCGGACTTCTTCTTCCTGCCCGGCGGCGGCCCGGTCCTCGACCTCGGACCCTATTACATCGCCAACCTGATCAACCTGATCGGCCCCGTGAAGCGTGTGGCGGCCCTGACCTCGATGGCGAACGAGACCCGCACCATCACCAGCCAGCCGCGCAATGGCGAGACGATCCCGGTGAAGACCCCCACCAACATCCATGCGCTCCTCGAATTCCAGAGTGGCGCGACGATCACCCTGTCGGCCAGCTGGGATGTCTGGAGCCACCGCCACGCCAATATGGAACTCTACGGCACCGATGGCTCGCTCTACGTGCCCGATCCGAACTTCTTCGGCGGCGTCGTCGAGGCATCCGGTCGCGACAAGAACATCCAGCCGCTCGAGGCCTGGGATCATCCCTTCGGTCGCAACAACCAGGAAAGCCCGCAAGGTCCTCGCGCCAACTACCGCACGGCCGGCCTTGCCGACATGGCGGTCGCGATCCTCGAAGGCCGCGATGCCCGCTGCTCGCTGGACCGAACGCTACACGGCGTCGATGTCATGGTGTCGATCCTGAAGTCCGGCGAGACGGGTGAATTCGTAACCCTGTCGACAACCTGCACCCAACCGGCGGCTCTGGGTATCGACGAAGCGCAGGCTCTGCTTAGATAAGGGGAGTGATGTTGTTTGCCCCTCATCCCCCTGCCGGGACCTTCTCCCCGCAGGCGGGGAGAAGGGGGCACGCGGCCGCCGCATCGGCCTTCTCCCCGTTTACGGGGAGAAGGTGGCGGCAGCCGGATGAGGGGCAGCATCGCTCAACAAACATTCCGGGAGAGAACCATCCATGACCTATACCCCCGCCGAAAACCGCTATGAGCGGATGACCTATAATCGCTGCGGCAAAAGCGGGCTGAAGCTGCCGGCGATCTCGCTCGGCCTCTGGCACAATTTCGGCAATGACACGCCGCATTCCACCAAGCAGGCGATCTGCCGTAGGGCTTTCGACCTCGGCATCACCCATTTCGACCTCGCCAACAATTACGGCCCGCCGGCCGGCTCTGCAGAAGAAGCCTTTGGCGAGATCCTCAAGACCGATTTCCGAGGCTACCGCGACGAACTGATCATCTCGTCCAAGGCCGGCTACAACATGTGGCCAGGTCCTTACGGCGAGTGGGGTAGCCGCAAATATCTGATCGCCTCCTGCGACCAAAGCCTGAAGCGCATGGGCCTCGACTATGTCGACATCTTCTATTCGCACCGCTTCGATCCCGACACGCCGCTCGAAGAAACCTGCGGCGCGCTCGACCACATCGTCCGCTCGGGCAGGGCGCAATATGTCGGCATTTCCTCCTACAATTCCAAGCGCACCCGCGAAGCCCATGCCATCCTGAAAAGCCTTGGCACGCCGCTTCTCATCCACCAGCCCAGCTATTCGATGATCAATCGCTGGATCGAGGAAGACGGGCTGATCGACACGCTCGAAGACCTCGGCGTCGGTTCGATCGTCTTCTCGCCGCTCGCGCAGGGCATGCTGACCTCCAAGTATCTGAATGGCATTCCGGAAGGCACCCGCGCGACGCAGGACAAGTCGCTTGATCCGGGCTTCCTCAACGACCGCAATCTCGAAAACATCCGGGGCCTCAACAAGATCGCGGAAAAGCGCGGCCAGACGCTGGCGCAGATGGCGCTCGCCTGGGTGCTGCGCGGCGGCCATATCACCACCGCCCTGATCGGCGCGTCGAAGCCCTCTCAGGTCGAGGACTGCGTCAAGGCAATCGAAACGCCGGACTTCACCGCGGAAGAACTCGCCGAGATCGACGTTTTCGCCAAGGACGCCGACATCAACATCTGGGCAGCGTCCGCCGAGCGCAAGGGCCCGCCACGGAAGAAGAAGTAGAAACCTATCTCCCCCCCTTGCGGGGGAGAACGGGATTTCAGCAGCTTAGCGTCAGCTAAGTGCTAGAAATCCCAAGAGAGGGGCTTGTCAGTCAGGCAGCCCCTCTCCTGAAAAATCTAGGGCTTGAGCCTTTGGCTAAGACCCTGATTTTTTTAGTCTCCCGCAGGGGGAGAGGTAACTGCGGAGGAGGAACCACACGTCATGATCATCAACCCCATCCTGCCGGGCTTCAATCCGGACCCGTCGATCTGCCGCGTGGGCGAGGATTATTACATCGCCACCTCCACCTTCGAATGGTTCCCCGGCGTCCAGATCCACCATTCGCGCGACCTCGCCAACTGGGAGCTCGTCTGCCGTCCGCTCAACCGCGCAAGCCAGCTCGACATGCGCGGCAATCCCGACAGCGGCGGCGTCTGGGCGCCGTGTTTGTCCTATGCGGACGGGTTGTTCTGGCTCGTCTATACCGACGTGAAGCGTTTCGAAGGTTCCTTCAAGGACGCACACAATTACATCGTCACCGCACCTTCGATCGAAGGGCCCTGGTCCGATCCCATCTATGTCAATTCCTCAGGCTTCGACCCCTCGCTCTTCCATGACGATGACGGCCGTAAGTGGTTTACCAACATGCAGTGGAACCACCGCCCCGAAGCCCGCAACACCATCGGCCATGCCAAATTCGACGGCATCCTGCTGCAGGAATGGGACCCGAAGACGAAGACGCTCACCGGCCCGATCAGGAACATTTTCGAGGGCAGCAAACAGGGCCTCGTCGAAGGCCCGCATCTCTTCAAGCGCAATGGCTGGTACTACATGACCACCGCCGAAGGCGGCACTGGATATGACCATGTCGTCACCATGGCCCGCTCGCGCGCCATCGAGGGTCCCTATGAGATGCACCCGAATACGCATCTCATCACCTCCAAGGATGACCCGGACGCCGATCTGCAACGCGCCGGTCACGGCCAATATGTCGAAACACCGGATGGTCAGTTCTATCACACCCATCTCTGTGGGCGTCCGATGCCGCCCAAGCGTCGCTGCACGCTGGGCCGCGAAGCGGGCCTGCAGAAATGCGTCTGGAAGGAGGATGGCTGGCTCTATCTCGAACAGGGCGGCGTCGTGCCCGCCGTCGAGGTTCCGGCGCTTAATGGAGCCATCAAACGCGACGAACCGGTCGAGATCGTCAGGATGTTCGACAGCGCAGACTTACCTAGGGAATTCCAGTGGCTGCGCACTCCGCATCCGGAACGCCTGTTCAGCCTAAGCGAGCGGGCCGGGCGCTTGCGCCTTTTCGGCCGGGAAAGCATCGGTTCCTGGTTCGAACAGTCGCTGATTGCCCGCCGTCAGGAGCATCACAGCTTCCGCGCCGAAACGCGCCTCGACTTCTCGCCCGAAACCTATCAGCAGGTCGCAGGCCTGACGCATTACTACAATCGCACCAAATTCCACGCGCTGGGCATCTCGACAGATGAGAAACTCGGCCGCTCGCTGATCATCCTGTCCTGCCCCGGCGATTATCCCTCCGGCAGTCTGACCTTCCCAGTCGGCATGGGCCAATCGATCCCCGAGGGTGCCATCGATCTTGCTATGGAGATCACCGAGAACGACCTGCAATTCTCCTGGCGGATTGCAGGCGAAGGCACGTGGCAGGCCATCGGCCCCGTCCTCGACGCCGGCGTCGTCTCCGACGAAGGCGGTTTCGGCGAACACGGCTCGTTTACCGGGGCGTTTGCCGGCATGTTCTGTTTTGATGTGTCGGGGCAGGGCAAAGCGGCGGATTTCGAGCGGTTTGTCTATCGGCGGGGGTAAGGGGCGCGCTGACATACGCCGCCGTCATCCTCGGGCTCGTCCCGAGGATCTACTTACGTCGCAGTCAATTCAACGGTAGCGGATGCTCGGGACTGGCCCGAGCATGACGGCGTTTTGCCTTTAGTTCACCCCAACCGCTGCGCATGCCACTTCAGATGATCCTCCATGAAGGTCGAGATGAAGTAGTAGGAGTGGTCATAGCGCTCATGCATGCGCAGCGTCAGGCCGATGTCCGTGCCCTTCACCGCCTCTTCGAATTTCCAGGGGGCGAGACCTGTCTCGAGGAAACTGTCGGCCTTGCCCTGATCAACAAGGAATTCCGGGAAGCGGGCGCCGTCTTCCACCAGTGCGCAGGCGTCGTATTCACGCCACTTCGCCCGGTCGGGGCCGAGATATTTCTCAAACGCATCCTGCGTCCAGTCCGCCGTCAGCGGATTGACGATCGGGGCGAAGGCTGAGCAACTCTTGAAGCGCTCAGGGTTCTTCAGCGCAATCGTCATGGCGCCATGGCCCCCCATGGAATGGCCGAAAATGCCCTGGCGGTCCATGTCGGCGCGGAACTGCTCGGCGATCAGGCTGGGGAGCTCTTCGGTGATGTAGGAATACATCTGATAATGCTCGGCCCAGGGCGTTTCCGTGGCATTGAGATACATGCCCGCACCCTTGCCCATTTTCCAGTTGGTCAGCTCGTCGGCCACGTCATTGCCGCGCGGGCTCGTATCCGGGCAGACGACGATCAGGCCGAGCTCGGCTGCCATGCGCCGGTATTCACCCTTTTCCATGACGTTGGCATGGCTGCAGGTCAGGCCTGAGAGATACCAGAGCACGGGCCGCTTTTCCGCAATCGCCTGAGGCGGCACGAAGACGGCGAAGGTCATCTCGGTGCCGGTCACGTCAGACTGGTGCGAGA
Organism: Rhizobium sp. AAP116; assembly: GCF_001295785.1. Lineage (NCBI taxonomy): Bacteria > Pseudomonadati > Pseudomonadota > Alphaproteobacteria > Hyphomicrobiales > Rhizobiaceae > Rhizobium > Rhizobium sp. AAP116. The sequence goes on along the minus strand of NZ_LJIB01000016.1, from coordinate 15,913 downwards.
AGACGCCCTGCATGCCGCCGAAGGCGGTGTTCTGGGAAAGGATATTCATGGGGATCTGTCCTTGTTCAGGCCCTTTCGGGGCTCATTTCTTCACCCGACGGCAAAGCCGGTCGAGCGTTTCGAGGAAGGCCGAACGGTCGCGCGGCGAAAAGGCGGCATTGTAGCCCTTGCTCTCGCCGGTCTCGCGCAAGTGTGCGCCAAGGTCGCGCATCGCCGTCGCCATGCCAATATTGGCCGTGTCGAAGATCCGTCCTGTCGGGCCGGTGACCAGTGCACCGGCGGCGACGCATCGACCGGCCAGCGGCACATCGGCGGTCACGACGATGTCACCTTCGCTGCAGCGCTCGGCAATCCAGTCGTCAGCCGCATCGAAGGCGCCTGATACAATGACATTCTTCACCATCGGATCGCGCGAGGGGCGAAGGCCGGAATTCGCAACAAAGGTCACCGGTAGATCATGCCGCTCGGCCACTTTCAGGATCTCCGGCTTCACCGGACAGGCGTCGGCATCGACATAGATTTCGGGCATCGGCTATCCTTTCCGCAGCATATCCACATGCGGGATGCCATCCTCCAGATACTCCTCCGAGATCACCTCAAACCCCAGCGACCCATAGAATTTCTGCAGATGGCTCTGCGCCGAGATCTCGATCGGTTTACCCGGATGGCGCTTCTCGACCTCTGAAATCGCCTCGCGCATCAGCGCTTCGCCAAGCCGCTTGCCGCGATGATCAGGAGAGACCGCAACGCGGCCAATGCGCGGATGGTGCTCCGCCGAAGGCCGCCACAGCCTTGCGCAGGCGAGCAGGTCCTCGCCATCGAGCAGGCGAAGATGCAGGCAGTCCTTGTCGTTCCCGTCGAGCTCCGGATAGGGGCAATGCTGCTCGACGACGAAAACGTCGACGCGCAGCTTCAGCATGTCGTAGAGGTCGGCGGCGGAGAACTCGTCGAGCCTCCGCACGTCGACAGTGTAATGCGCAGACATCAATAGACCACGACGCCGCGGATCGATTCGCCCTTGTGCATCAGGTCAAAGCCCTTGTTGATGTCTTCGAGCGGCATGGTGTGGGTGATCATCGGGTCGATCTGGATCTTGCCCTCCATGTACCAGTCGACGATCTTCGGAACGTCGGTGCGGCCGCGCGCGCCGCCAAAGGCGGTGCCCATCCAGTTGCGGCCGGTGACCAGCTGGAAGGGACGCGTCGAGATTTCCTGGCCGGCGCCGGCGACGCCGATGATGACGGACTTGCCCCAGCCGCGATGCGAGCTTTCCAGCGCCTGGCGCATCACCTTGGTATTGCCGGTGCAGTCGAAGGTGTAGTCCGCGCCGCCGATCAGATCGTTGCCGCGCTTCGTCATGTTGACGAGGTAAGGCACGATGTCGTCGCCGACTTCCTTCGGATTGACGAAATGCGTCATGCCGAATTTCTCGCCCCAGGCCTTGCGATCCGGGTTGATGTCGACGCCGATGATCATGTCGGCACCGGCCAGGCGCAGGCCCTGCAGCACGTTCAGACCAATGCCGCCGAGACCGAAGACGATGGCGGTCGAGCCGATCTCGACCTTGGCGGTGTTGATGACCGCACCGATGCCGGTCGTCACACCGCAGCCGATGTAGCAGATCTTGTCGAAGGGCGCGTCCGGGTTGACCTTGGCAACGGCAATCTCGGGCAGAACGGTAAAGTTCGAGAACGTCGAGCAACCCATGTAGTGGTGGATCTTGTCCTTGCCGATCGAGAATCGGCTCGTACCATCCGGCATCACGCCCTGTCCCTGGGTTGTGCGGATAGAGGTGCAGAGATTGGTCTTGCGCGAGGTGCAGGAATAGCATTCGCGGCATTCCGGCGTGTAGAGCGGAATGACATGGTCGCCCTTCTTCACCGAGGTCACGCCCGGGCCGACATCAACCACGATGCCTGCACCTTCATGGCCGAGAATGGCCGGGAAGAGACCTTCCGGATCGGCGCCCGAGAGCGTGAAATCGTCGGTGTGACAGATCCCGGTGGCCTTCACCTCGATCAGCACTTCGCCGGCGCGCGGGCCTTCGAGTTGAACGGTCATGACCTCAAGCGGCTTTCCAGCCTGCACGGCGACGGCGGCGCGAACATCCATGGTTTTTCTCCTGACAAATCGTTGGTGGCGACTTTGGCACGCCTTCGCCATCCGGCTCAAGGCCCGAGCCGGATTTTCTCAAAAGTCTGATTTTTATCGTCTATTCGGCGGTGAGCACGGGGAAATGCGGTGCTGCATCTGGCCGCAGTTTACCCGTCTGTCTGGGATCTTCGAAAATCTCGACCATGCGCTTGTAAGGTCTGAAACCGGAGCGCTGGTAGAAGGCGAGTGCCGCCGGATGGTCGAGATGGCAGGTGTGAACCCAGAAGCGTGATATCGGCTTTTCCCAGGCCGTGTCGATCGCGACATTCATCAGGATACGCCCGGCGCCCGATCCAATCAGGCTCTGGTCGAGACCGAAAAAAGCGAGTTCGCATTCTGCGCCTTCGCGGAAGTCGAGTTCCAGCAGCCCGAGCTTTTCGCCGTTGCGCGTCAGCGCATGGATTTCAACGGCGGGATCTTCGATGATGGCCCTCAGCTTCTCGTCATCCATCACGGCGCGCGAGACCCAGAGCCAGTCCTCTCCCACGCGGCGGTAGAGCGCGCGGTAATCCTCAAGCGCCGGCGCGTTCCAGCGCTCCACCGTCAGCCCATCGGTCGGCGGATTGGGGCGAGGTGCTGGTCTTGTCGTCATTTCAAGGCAGGTGACGATGGTCGCGAGCATGTTCGGCGCGACGTCGTGATAGCCGGCGGGGAGGGGCTTTTGTTCGGTATCCATGCGGTCTCTTGGAGCTTGAGCGCCGCCGCATGTCAAGCGGGTGAAGCAGCGGCGGGATCAGGGAAACAGTCTGTCGCAGGCATAGATCACGGCGTAGACGTGGATGGCCAAGGCCGCATAGTAGCCGAAGCCGGTCATCAGGCGCTCCGGACCATTCATCGGCACGAGGGCCTCGCGGGGCTTTGCCGACTTCGTCCTGATCATGCCAAGCAGGGTGAAAAGTGCCACGCCGATGGTCAGTGCTGGTGCTGAAAGCCCAATTCTCCAGCCGGTCCAGGCCACCACGCCTGTCACCATAAAACTGGTGAGCGCGAGGGCGCGTGGCGCTTGAAACACCTGTCGCAGCACCTGGCCGCCGTCAAAGCGGTAGGTCGGAAGAAGGTTCAGAAGATTGAAGGCGCCGAGAATCACCAGAAAGACCAGGATCGGGCCATCCATCGCCGTCGAATGGGGAATGTCCCCCGCCGATTGATGGGCAGCGACAAGGATCGGGACAAGCAGCGCCGAGAAGCCGGCCCCCATCAGGGCGCAGGTTGCGACCTCGAAATGGGTATTGTAGGGGCGCCCGCCGATGGCCACGCCGCCCAGCAGCGGCACGAAGAGCATCCGCGTCGTCGGATGGCCGAAGGCGCGGTAGGCCACCATGTGGCCGAGTTCATGCAGCAGGATGACGAGGGTCAGGAACACCGAGATCATCAGGCCCTGTGCGGTCAGGCCAAAAAATGGCCAGAGCAGAACGGTCGAGAGCAGCACGAGCACGGTTTGCCAAAGCGGGTGTTCGAAATGCAGAAGGCCCGACGCCGGACTTTCCTCCACATGGTTCTGCAATGCGGAGAGTTCGCGGGCGAGGGCTATGCGCCGGAACAGATAAAAGGCGAGCCCGCGATAGTTGTCCGTCTGCTCGAAGGTGACCCGGCTGCCGAGGGGGGCACGTTCGACCTTGCGGCTTTCGCGATAGCCTTCCCAGAAGGTGTGGTCGAGCGTCGTGTCATTGACCACCCTCAGTTCGCAGGTGAAACAGCCGGCGGCCGTCATCGCGGTGCGGTCAACGATCATGGTTCGTCTGCTGGGATGCCCGTGACGATCGCTTTGCCGATAGGCGAATTCCACCAGGTCCGGTTTGCCATCGACAGGTTCGACGGCAATGACATTTGGATGCCAGGAGGTTTGGTCGCCAGCGGGACGGGTGATGTTCCACAGCTCTTCAGGACGCTCGCGGATGATACGGCTCACGCGGATGGTCCGCCGCCCAAGCGGTGCTGCCATCAGAAGCCACAGCAGGCCGAGATTGAAGGCGGCCAGAAACACTGCGGCCTGATACGTCGCCAAGAAGCTCTCCCGGTGCTGCGGATGAATGCGCCGAACCTAGGCGAGAACCCTTAGAATCCCGTGATTGAAATCATTCAAATGCCGTCGAACGGCCGGTCTTTCAGGCAATGTCCGCGACGGTCCGTGCCGGCGTTGTGCGTCTCTGTTCGCGCCAGAGAATGAAGAGACCCGATCCGACGATGATCAGGATGCCGAGCCATTTGGACGGTGTCGGAAATTCGTCAAACAGCAGGTAACCCAGCGCAACGGCGGCGATGATCTCGAAATACTGGAAGGGCGCGAGCACGGACAGCGTCGCCATGCGAAAGGCGCGGACGACGAGGAGATGGATGTAGCCGGAGATCGCGCCGAGCAGGACGAGCAGGACGAGGCCAAGCCATGAGGTCGGCAGCGACATCTCGAAGTCGACGCCGTCGGCAGCGGTGCCGAGCAACAGGGCGCCCCCCATGAAAATCGTGCCACCGATCCCGGCCATGGTCTGCATGGTCATCGGCGTGTCGGCCTCGCCGATCGCCCGGTTCAGGAACATGTAGAGCGCATAGAGAAAGGCGCAGGCGACAGGCAACAGGGCCTTCATGCCGAAAACTTCGTAGCTCGGCTGGATGACGATCATCGCACCGCCAAAGCCGACCGCGATCGCCAGCCAGCGGCGCCAGCCGACTTTTTCCTTGAGGAAGATGGCCGACATGGCCGTCAGAATGAAGGGCTCGACAAAGTAGATGGCGAAGACATCGGCCAGCGGCATGTATTTGACCGCCATGAAAAACATCAGGCTCGCGGCACCATGGATCGCGCCGCGCAGCAGGTTCATCCACGGGCGTTTCGCCGAAAAGGCTGCCAGACCGTTGAGGGCGATCAGAACCGGCAGGACTGAGGCCAGCTGGAAGAAGAAGCGGTAAAAGGTTACCTGTCCCGGTGACATGCCTTCGACCGTCGCCATGTATTTGGCAATCGCATCCATCACCGGCAGCACGAGCATGCAGCCCGCCATGAGAACCATGCCGCGAAATGGACTGGAAGGCGTGGCGCTCATTGTCGGGACTCACCGGAGGACTTCGTGCTTGAGAGAACAAGCATGAGGCGCGCTCCATGATCAAGCAAAGAAAATGCGGAACAAAAATTCGCTGGCAGCGTTTACGACGCGTTTGTACGCATCTCCAGGATGTCGCCGTGTGACGGGTTTTCACCTGTTGGTGGCGCCTGCGGAAAGATGCAGGATCATCATGTCGTCTAATGTAGCGATGTGAGATCGAGGTAGAAAGGACCGTCGCCCTCCGGGTCGGCGTTTCCTCACGGTCAGGAGAAGTCGCATGCCCACACGTAAGGTCTATCCCCGGATGACGGATTCGAGTGACGATACGCTTGGGGGCCGCCTGTCGGCTGCGCGCGACGCATCTGGCCTCTCACTTGCCGATGTCGCAAACCGCGTCGGTGTGAAGCGCGACAGCCTCTTGGCCTGGGAAGCGGATCGTGCCGAGCCGAGACCGTCAAACCTGATCGATCTCGCAGGCATTCTCGGTGTTTCGCCGATGTGGCTGATGACCGGCGTCGGTTCGGGCCCTATTCAGGAGGCCGGGGATCTGCCGCTCGAAGCGCTCAAGCTCGATCTTCAGCGCCTGACCGAGGCGCATCTCGAATGCGGCCGGCTGATCGAAAAGATTGCCCGACAGATCGAGACCTACGAGGAACGGCACGAAAGTCGCCGCGATCCCGGCGATCTCGACGGTCCGGTGATGGGACGCGCCTGAGGTCTCAGCCTTCGTTCACCGTAGGCCCGAAGACGTCTTCGAAAGCTTCGCGCAGGCGCATGTCGACGTCTGCCATCATCACCGGCAGCCCGAGATCGACGAGGCTCGTCACACCATAGGCGGAGATGCCGCAGGGCACTATCCCGGTGAAGTGCGAGAGATCGGGATCGACATTGATCGACAGGCCGTGAAAACTCACCCAGCGGCGCAGGCGAATGCCGAGCGCTGCGATCTTGTCCTCGCTCATCGTGCCATCGGGCAGAACAGGCTTTTCCGGACGACGCACCCAGACGCCGACGCGGTCCTCGCGGCGCTCGCCCTTGACGTTCATGCTGTCGAGCGTGCGGATCACCACTTCTTCGAGGGCTGCCACATAGGCGCGGACATCCTGGCGCCGGCGCTTCAGGTCAAGCATCACATAGGCCACCCGCTGGCCCGGACCATGATAGGTGTATTCACCGCCGCGACCGGTCGCGAAAACCGGGAATCGTTCGGGCTCGATCAGGTCCTTGGAATCAGCACTGGTGCCGGCCGTATAAAGGGGAGGGTGCTCCACCAGCCAGACCAGTTCGTCGGCCTTTCCGTCGGCAATCAGAGCCACCTGATGCTCCATTTCGGCAACCGCATCCTCATAACCCACGAGACCGTCCGAGACTCGCCAACGCACGGAAGGTGAGCCTTCACGAGGGTGCATGGCATGGTCGAGATCTGTGCGAAGCATGAAAATTGCCTTGGGCTGTGGATTGGCGAAAAGCCTTGTTTTCCCTGTATTTGGCAAGAAAAGCCCCGGAGTTCAAGGGCGCCGGCCTCCCCCATGCAGGGGGCTTATCCACCGGTCATGACGAATTTTCAAAAATCTGTCACGGCGGGCTTGTGGACCCCCAAGGCTTTTGCTACATGCAGCCCCGCCGGAGCAATTCGGCGCCTACCACGATGCGGTCGTGGCGGAATTGGTAGACGCGCAGCGTTGAGGTCGCTGTGGGGCAACCCGTGGAAGTTCGAGTCTTCTCGACCGCACCAAAAAAGAACCCGGCCTTCGAGCCGGGTTTTTTGTTGCCGTGATTTCAACGACTTCTCAGTCGCCGTCATTAGGAATGTGACTGTCGACGCCGAGCGTTGTGATGAAGTTCTTCACGTCGCTGACGCCCTTCACGCCCAGTACCTTCAACTCGACCATCCGGCGCTCCTCCGCCGTGTCGACCGACCCGCGCAGCGTCACGACATGGCCGTCCACATGGATGTCGAGACCGGCCAAAATGGTGTCATCAAGACCTTCAAGCGCGGTCGCGATATCGGATTCGAGCTGGTCATCGTCTTCTCGGCCATCCGTGGTCGGCAGTACCGGTCTGGCGACATCAGGCTCGAAGCCATCGGCATTGACCGCGTCGATCCGAAAACCTTCGTTGCGGTCACGGTCGAAGTTGGCGCCGGTTTCGCCATAGCCGCGATTCTCGACCGGTGTCGCCGTCGCACCCGCGCCATCGGCATAGGGCCAGCCTTCGCCGATATTGCGCTGGTCGTAATCGCGGTAATCGTCTTCGCGGGAAAATTCGGTCTTGCGGTCGTCCTTGGCCATGGGAGGGCTCCTTTTCATCTCGTCTGACGGAGATAACGCCCGGCCACTGGCTTTGTTCGATGCCGTCAGCGCGGCGCCTTGTCCCATTTCTTCAACAGCCGCTCGCGCTTCAGGCGCGAGAGCCTCATGATCCAGAAGATACCGTCGAGCTGGTCTATCTCGTGCTGCATGCAGATCGCGGCAAAACCTTGCATCTCCTCCTCGACCACGGTCCCGTCCAGCGTCTGATAGCGGATCCTGACGGCCTCGGGTCGCGTGACCTCGTCGGTCATTCCCGGCATCGAGACACTGCCTTCGGTATGGGTCATCATGACATCGGAGGCCCAGAGGATTTCCGGGTTCACATAGTCGCGCCGCCCGCCAATTTCGGGGAGGTCGATCACCGTCAGTCTAAGGAGAATGCCGCAATGGGGTGCGGTGATGCCGACACCGGGGGCAGCCTTCATCGTTTCGTAGAGATCGTCGGCGAGGGTGGCGAGGTCAGCCCCGAAGTCGCTGACGGGCTCGGCGGTCGCCTTCAGGGCGGGGTCGGGATAGCGGCGGATGGTCAGGCGGGTCACGAAAAGCTCATGTCTTCAGGTGTGATGTGATTGTCGGCTGTGGCGGTCCGGCGACGCTAGCAGGCGCAGCATCGCTTTGCACTGACAACAGGAGATTTCCGCTATCTGCTTGTTGACTTGAGGGTTTTTGCGGCCATTCTCCGGGGCGTCCGAGTGTGGTGCCGCGAGTGAGAGGTTGGGATGACAGAGAACGAAGACGAAATTGTCAACCGTCCCGCGGCCGAAGAAAGCCACGACGACATCTATGACGACGAGGGATCTGTCCGTCACGATTTCCTGACGTTGGTCGGGGCGGCGATCACTGATCGTGACGTGCTGTTTCTCCGGCAGAACGTCGCGCGATTGCACGAATCGGAACTCGGCGACCTGATCGAGGCGATCCAGCCCGATCAGCGTCTGGCAATGATCCGCCTGCTCGGCGACGACTTCGACATGACGGCGCTGACCGAGGTCGATGAAACGATCCGTATGCAGATCGTCGACCAGATGCCGAACGACCAGATTGCCGCGGCGATCGGCGATCTCGATTCGGACGATGCCGTCTATATTCTCGAAGATCTCAACGACGAGGACCGCGAGGAGATCCTTGCCCAGCTGCCGTTCACCGAACGGGTGCGTCTGCGTCGTGCGCTCGACTATCCCGAAAGCTCGGCCGGCCGACGCATGCAGACCGAATTCGTTGCCGTGCCGCCCTTCTGGACGGTTGGGCAGACGATCGACTATATGCGCGACGAGGAAGACCTGCCGGAGAGCTTCACGCAGATCTTCGTCATCGATCCCACCTTCAAGCTGCTCGGTGCGGTCAATCTCGATGCGATCCTGCGCACCAAGCGCCAGGTGAAGATCGAGACCATCATGCATGCGACCAACCACCCGATCCCGGCCGAGATGGACCAGGAAGAGGCGGCCCAACTCTTCGAACAATACGACCTCCTGTCGGCCGCCGTCGTCGACGAGAACGAACGGCTGGTCGGCGTTCTCACGATCGACGACGTGGTCGACGTCATCCAGGAAGAGGCGGAAGAAGACCTGTTGCGCCTCGGCGGCGTCGGCGACGAAGAGCTCTCCGACAGCATTGCCGAAACGTCTCGTTCGCGCGTGCCGTGGCTTGCGGTCAATCTGGTGACCGCCTTCATGGCGGCCTCGGTGATCTCACTGTTCGAGGCGACCATCCAGGAGATCGTCGCACTCGCCGTCCTGATGCCGATCGTCGCCGGCATGGGCGGCAATGCCGGCTCGCAGACGATGACGGTGACGGTGCGGGCGCTTGCGACCCGCAATCTCGACATCCACAACGCCTTCCGCGTCGTGCGCCGCGAGGCGGGCGTCGGGCTTTTGAACGGTCTGATCTTCGGCGTTTCGATCGGCGCCGTGGCGGGTTTCTGGTTTCAGGACCCCAATATCGGCGGCATCATTGCCACGGCGATGCTGATCAACATGATGGCGGCCGCCATCGCCGGGATCCTCATTCCCCTGTCGCTGGACCGCTTCGGCGCCGATCCTGCCGTCTCCTCGGCCGTCTTTGTCACAACCGTGACCGACATCACCGGCTTCTTCGCCTTTCTGGGGCTCGCGACCTGGTGGTTCATGTGACCGCCGACACAGGCATGACGGCATAATCGCGCAAGAGGCGGTCAGGGCAATGCCGAAAAATTGACTTGTACGTAAAAGTCAATATCATGGTCATCCCTACAGGATCGGATGACCGTGAAGAAATACTATAGCATAACAGAGCTCACGCGAGAATTCGGTGTGTCAACGCGCACCCTGCGTTTCTACGAGGACGAGGGCCTGCTGCATCCGGAACGTCGTGGCCGGACGCGCCTCTACCGTGCCGCTGACCGCCGTTTCCTGCAGGAAATCCTGCGCGGTCGCCGTATCGGCTTCACGATCGCCGAAATCCGCGAAATCGTTCACGTCTACAAGGAGCCGCCGGGCGAAATCGGGCAGCTCAAGCTGATGATGAAGAAGATCGACGAGAAGCGCGACGAGCTTCGCCAGAAGCGCCGCGATATCGACGAGACGCTCTCGGAACTCGATCAGGCCGAAGAAGCCTGCCTCACCCGCCTGGTGGAAATCGGCGTCGGGACCTGATCCTGGGCCGGCAATCTCCCCGAATCAGATCCAGCGCCGCGTGCGCTTGCGGTAGCTTTCGTAATCGTAGCCGAAGCGGGCTTCGAGATGGCGTTCCTCCCCGGGGATCGCCAGGATCCGTGTCGCCAAAAGCGCCAAGAATGCCGCGATGAAGAACCAGGCATTGCCGGTTATGAAGCCGAGCGCCACCGTGAACAGCGTATAGGCGAGATAGATCGGATTGCGGCTGAACCGAAACGGACCGCAGGTCACGAGATGGCGCGCACAGCCGGTATCGAAAACCGGGGTCTGTCGCTCCATCAGGGTGCGCACCGCCCAGATGTCGAGGGTAACGGCAAAGAGGCCGATACTGAATCCGATCGACGGCAGAACGTAGGGAAGCGGCGAGGGGACCGGCGCCAGGGCAGTGAACCTGCCGGCCATGATCGCACCGATGATGCCCGCCAGATAAAGCAGTGGCGGCCAGGGATATCGCAGAGGCTTCGCGCGGTAGGCATTCATATTAGAATTCCCCCTTGTACCAAGTCGAGGTGATGGAGGACCTATGGGGGCCTATCGTCGAGATTTGGTACTACGGCGCTGGCTGACTCCTGATGGTGCATTCCTCGGCCAGCGTCTGGATGCGTGTATTCTGCTCGTCCAAGTTTGCGCCAGACTGGACAGGGTCGAGGAGGTTTTCTGCCTGCAGGCGCTCCAGGGTGCAGCTGCAGAAACGCTCGCAGAGGCCCGCATCGTTGCCCTGCTGTGCACAACTTGCCTCGCAGCTCCCGATATAGGATGCGACCGGATCCAGGGCGGGCGGCGGTATGACGAAGCTCGCCAGATAGACGCCGGCAATCAGCACCGGTTGGTGTAGCAGATAGACGGTCAGCGAGTGGCGTCCGCCCCAGCGTAACCAGCGAGGCCCCGCCGGCAGCCGGTCGATCCAGCCGAGGCGGTTGCGATCGACCAGAAACCGTGCCGTGGCAATGCCGGTCAACAATGCGCCGATCCAGGGCAGGAGGGGCACATAGTCATTGGATCGGGGCAGGGTCTCCGAGATCCCGAGGAACCAGAACCAGGCCGAATCGAAGGCCGATGAGCGCAGGAATTCGGGGAGAGAAAACGCCACGACTGCCGAAAGCAGTGTCAAAATCGGCGGGACCCGGAGGAAGAGAAGGCCGATCAGGCTCGAGAGCGCGATGGCATGCAGAATCCCGAAAAAGATCCAGCTGTCGGGCGTGAACCAGTAGGTGGCAATGGAAATGGCGGCCGCTGCGGCGGCGATCACGCCAAGGCGCCGCAGGAAGGGGTCAAGCCTGAGCCTCGGATAATGCGCAAGCACGAGGCTGAAGCCCGCAAGGAATAGAAAGCTCGACGCGATCATGCGGGCGTAGAGACGCAGGAACCCTTGAGTAGATGTCCCGGGCGCGAGGTAACCGAAGAATTCCAAGTCCCAGCTGAAGTGATAGGTCGCCATTGCGATCAGGGCGAGCCCGCGCGCCGCATCAAGCGCCAAAAGGCGCGGTCGGGTCGCAACGGTTCGGGGCTCGGTCGGATCTGCCACTTGCTCTTCCTTAAGCTCTTCGACGGTGGACCTCGCCATCGTCACTATGGTTCGGCGGGGTCGGCACCAAAGACGGCGAATTCAAGGCTGCGGCCACCATGCCTGCCATCACCTGTCGCTCGTGTTGAGGAGGGCAAGGCGCGCCTCGGAGAAAAACTGACGGCGCAGCAGCACGATGAAGACGAGTACCGTGGCGATCATGAAGACCCAGGGGCTTACGAACCAGCCGAGATAACCAATCGAATAGAAGATCGCTCTAAGTCCCATGTTGAAGTGGCTGGCAGCGATGATGTTCATGCGAATCGTTCGCTCGGCGGTTTGCATCGCCCGCTCAGGATCCTTTGCCGCTTCGTCCGCCATCGGGATCGCGCCGAAGAGAATGGTGCAGTAGTTGAACAGGCGATAGGACCAGCCGAACTTGAAGAAGGAGTAAGCAAACAGTGCGATCAGGCCGCAGACCTTCAGCTCGAAGATCGCGCGCCCGCCCTGCACGATGTAGGGGATGTCCCTCAAGATGGCATCGACCTGCTCGGTCGCACCAAGAAGCGCGAAGCAGCCACCGATCGCGAAGATCGTCGTGGAGGCAAAGAAGGCTGTTCCGTTCTGCAATCCGCCCATGATCTGCGTGTCGATCATCTTCAGATCACGCTTCATCGAGTTCAGGATCCATTCGCGTCGGCGCTCGGCCATGGCCTTGGTGAGGCTCGTTCTCGACAGGATCTGCTGGTCGCCGGTGATGCGAGCATAAGCGAGCCAGAGCAGCAGAAAGAGCGCCATGGCGCAGTAGTCGACAATGGTCATATCGAGCGAATCCCAGGGGCAAGATCGGTTGGGGCATTATCCTGCCGTTCGGTTCATCCACAACGGAAATTAACCACCCGAAAGATATTGGCCCGAATTGGGGCAGGGCGGTTGCGATTCTGATGTACGCAGCAAGCTGCTATCCCATTGAAATCTCGACAATCCATGCAAGCTGCGCATGCCTGCCTCCCATCTGGAGCCTTCCTTTTGCCATTTTTGCAGTTGCGAACCCGCTCCGATTTTAATAGATCAGGCGTCAGAAAGCGGTCGGGGGACGGCTTTCCCTGTGAATGTGATCTCACTCGGAGTTTTCATGGAAGGTAGTTTCCATAAGTCGTGCTGGGGTGTTACATTTCGTGCCTTGATGGGTTTCGCCGGCTTCATGTGCCTGGCTTACCTTTTTGGGTCGATCTGACACCCGCCACAGGCGATTGATCAAACAGCGCGGTCCTCACGGCCGCGCTGTTTGCGTTTCCGCAGTTCCGATCTCATCTCTCGTCATGTCGCGGCGGTGAAAGCCGATGTCGATTGCAAGGAGCATTCGTGCTACGCGATGCTCTAGCCTTTGCGCTTTCAATCCCGCATGCGAGGAGCTCCATGTTTCTTTCGGTTTTCGACGTGTTCAAGATCGGCGTCGGCCCCTCGAGTTCCCACACCATGGGTCCGATGACGGCGGCCAACCGGTTCCTCGACCTCATTCTCTCCGACCAGTGGCCGCGTCCGGCCGGCGCGCAAGTGGCAGCGCTCAAGGCCAGCCTGCATGGTTCGCTCGCCTATACCGGCATTGGTCACGGCACGGGCAATGCTGTCATCATCGGTTTGATGGGCGAAGCGCCCGACAGCATTGATCCGGATCGGATGGAGGCGATCATCGCCGAAGTCGAGCGTACGGGACGGGTCACCCCTCCCGGTCACCCCGGCTATGTGTTCCAGCCGAAGGATGACCTCGTCTACGACAAGAAGACGCCGCTCTCGGGCCATGCCAACGGCATGCGGCTTTCTGCGCTCGACAAGGACGGTCGGGTTCTGCTCACCCAGATCTACTATTCGATCGGCGGCGGTTTTGTCGTCACCGATACCGAGCTGCTCGCCATGCAGAAGCAGAAGAAGCAGGCCTCGTCGCAAAAAGTGCCCTATCCCTTTTCCTCGGCGAAGGAAATGCTGGCGATGGCCGCGGCTTCAGGGCTTTCGATTGCCCAGATGAAGCGGGCAAACGAGGAAGCGGTCCGCTCGCGCGAGGATCTGGATGCCGGGCTCGACAAGCTCTGGGACGCGATGTCGAGCTGCATCGATCGTGGCCTGCGCCAGGAAGGCCAGCTGCCGGGCGGCTTGAAAGTGCGCCGTCGCGCCAAATCGATCCACGACAAGCTGCAGGAGGAGTGGCGCTCCAACCGTCTCAATCCCGTTCTCGCCAATGACTGGCTCTCGGTCTATGCGATGGCGGTGAACGAGGAGAATGCTGCTGGTGGCCGCGTCGTGACCTCGCCAACCAATGGGGCGGCCGGCGTGGTGCCGGCGACCGTTCGCTACTATCTTCATTTCCATCCCGACGCCGATCAGGAAGGCATTCGCGACTATCTGCTGACGGCGGCTGCCATTGGTGGGATCATCAAGCACAACGCTTCGATCTCGGGCGCGGAAGTCGGCTGTCAGGGCGAAGTCGGCTCGGCCTCGGCCATGGCCGCAGCGGGTCTTGCCGCCGTTATGGGCGGCACGCCGGAACAGATTGAAAACGCTGCCGAAATTGCGCTCGAACACCATCTCGGCATGACCTGCGACCCCGTGGCAGGCCTTGTCCAGGTGCCCTGCATCGAGCGCAATGCGCTTGGCGCCGTCAAAGCCGTCACCGCCGCCTCGCTCGCGCTCAAAGGCGACGGCGTGCATTTCGTGCCGCTCGATGCCTGTATCGAAACCATGCGCCAGACCGGCAACGACATGAGCGAGAAATACAAGGAAACCTCGCTCGGCGGCTTGGCCGTCAACGTCGTGGAATGTTGATGCGGGCAGGGGGCTGGCGGGGCGGCGGCTGTCTCGACACCTTCCCTCCGTCATCCTCGGGCTTGTCCCGAGGATCTGCCGCCGCTGCGATGTGTTCGGCGCCAGTGGTCTTTTCTTCCTGAACGTTCCGTCCTTGGCCTCTCCCAATAGATCCTCGGGACAAGCCCGAGGATGACGCCGCGGCCCTCACTCCACCGAAACTGTTGAGCACATCACCCCTGCGACACCCCAGCCCTTGACCCGCCGCATGGACAGGCTATCTCGGGTGTCATGGCACTGCATCTCCTCAAGCTCTGCGTCGGAGCCGACTCCATCGATGATCTGCGCGACTGGGTCGCCGAACGCTGCCTCGTCGCGGTTGCGGCGGGCCTGGAGCCGCATTCTTCGCATGTCACCCGCATGGTGCCGAAGCGCATGGAGGAACTGCTCGATGGCGGTTCGCTCTACTGGATCATCAAGGGCCAGTTGTCTGCGCGGCAGAAGCTCCTTGATATCAAGACCTTCACCGGCGGCGACGGGATTACGCGCTGCGAGCTGATCCTCGGCCCCGAGGTCATCGAGGTGGCACCGGCGCCGCGCCGTCCGTTCCAGGGCTGGCGCTATCTGGATGCGGATGTCGCCCCGCGCGACCTTGCTGCCTCCGGCGCCGATATCGAGGACATGCCTGACGATCTCAAGCGGGAACTGGCCGAACTCGGCCTGCTTTGAGTTGCCCTTTTTGATCCGCATCAGGAGAAGGTTCCTGCTTGTGAGTGCCGTTCTCTGACGGTACCCTAAATTTTGGGTGGATTGCGCTGCCAGGGGGCAGGGCGCGGTCCGGGATCAGGGGGAACCATGCCGTCTTATAAATTGCCTTGTCTTGCGCTGGCCCTGGCTGTCGCCGCGTCGCATCCTGCTGTGGCGGAAGACTCGTCGATCGATCTGAAGCTCTTCGGCAAACACGAGATCGAGGGTGGCCTCAGCACCTGTCATCTCACCTTCTGGCAGAGCAACAAGGATCCCGAGACCGACAAGTATGCCTATCTGATCTATATGCCCTTTGATCAGGATGGCGTGCCGTTGCAGGCGGTTGTCGAGATCGGCACGGAGAAGATTGCGCTGACGGAGAGTGCGCGCGGCGATTTCGATCCGCCGTCGCGGCTCGGTTACCGGCTCTTTTCCAGCATCGACCACGAGACGCATATGCTGGTTCGGATCGAAGAGGCTGTCGTGACCGGTTCGTTGCAGACGGTCGGCAAGGCAACCGTCACTGTGGTGCGGCCGGATCTCCCGCCCTTCGTTGCGGGCGCCAAGGGCGTCATCGGCTGCCCTGGCACATCGGCGCCCGAGACGGCTGCCGCTATTCCTTCTGAGCCCGTCTCCGACGAGGGTGCCGCCGCCGGCGGGCCGTCGCCCTATACCGGCCCCGTCGGGCTGCCGCTTGCCCCGCCT